>DATFYT010000087.1:0-2253 GCA_035314925.1 Mycobacterium sp.
GAACACCGCCTTTTCGGCGCCGACGTCGTCGAGCAGACCGATCAGGTCGGCGGACAGGTCGGCGACGTTGTAAGCGGCGATGTCCGCCGGGCGGGTGCTGCGGCCGTAGCCGCGCTGATCAGGAGCCAGGACGTGGTAACCGGCGGCGGCCAGCGCCGGGATCTGGTGGCGCCAGGAGTAGGCCAGCTCGGGAAAGCCGTGCGCCAGCACAACGACCGGTGCCTCGGGCTCACCCGCTTCGACAGTGTGCAACTGCACGCCGTTGGTCTCGATTACACGTTCGGTGATGGGGAAGCTGTCCGACACAGGTTCACCAAAGCACACGCCCGCCTCCGCCCGATAGGTGTTACGCGGGTGGGTGTGCTGCAGACGATGTCGGGAACCGCGATTCGTTGTTCGGTTGGTGACGATTCACGGCGTGACCCGCTGCGCTCGGCTGCGCCCGAGCTGGCGATCAGGACTGGCGGTAATCTGGACTATTCAAGCTGCGTGTATCGGGAAGGACCTGGCCGACCACGGCCGATGATTGATGAACCGGAAAAACGTAATCCGTACGCTCACGGCCATCGCAGTCGTGCTGCTGCTTGGTTGGTCTTTCTTCTACTTCAGCGACGACACCCGCGGCTTCAAGCCGGTCGACACGTCGGTGGCGATGACCCAGATCAAGGGCGGCAACGTCAAGAGCGCCCAGATCGACGATCGCGAGCAGCAGGTCCGGATGACGCTGAAAAGCGCCGCCACCGGCACCGAGGGCTCCGACAAGATCATCACCCACTTCCCGACCGGCTATGCCGTCCCGCTGTTCGACCAGCTGAACAGTAAGGACACCCAGGTCAGCACCGTCGTCAACCAGGGCAGCGTCATTGGCTCGCTGGTGATCTACGTGCTGCCGCTGTTGCTGCTGGTTGGCTTGTTCATGATGTTCTCCCGCATGCAGGGCGGCGCCCGGATGGGCTTCGGCTTCGGCAAATCGCGGGCCAAGTTGCTGAACAAGGACATGCCCAAGACCACCTTCGCCGACGTCGCCGGCGCCGACGAGGCGGTCGAGGAGCTCTACGAGATCAAGGACTTCTTGCAGAACCCGTCGCGGTATCAGGCGCTGGGCGCCAAGATCCCCAAGGGCGTTCTGCTCTACGGCCCGCCGGGGACGGGTAAGACCCTGCTGGCTCGGGCCGTCGCCGGTGAAGCCGGCGTTCCCTTTTTCACCATTTCGGGCTCGGACTTCGTCGAGATGTTCGTCGGCGTCGGCGCATCGCGGGTGCGTGACCTGTTCGAGCAGGCCAAACAGAACAGCCCGTGCATCATCTTCGTCGACGAGATCGACGCGGTCGGCCGCCAGCGCGGCGCCGGGCTGGGTGGTGGTCACGACGAACGCGAGCAGACGCTGAACCAGTTGCTGGTCGAGATGGACGGCTTCGGCGAGCGCCAGGGTGTGATCCTGATCGCGGCCACCAACCGTCCCGACATCCTCGACCCGGCGCTGCTTCGGCCGGGACGCTTCGACCGCCAGATTCCGGTGTCCAGCCCCGACCTGGCCGGCCGGCGTGCCGTGCTGAGGGTGCACTCCAAGGGCAAGCCTTTCGGTCCCGACGTCGAGTTCGACGGGCTGGCCAAGCGGACCGTCGGCATGACCGGCGCCGACCTGGAGAACGTCGTCAACGAGGCGGCGCTGCTGACCGCCCGCGAGAACGGCACGGTGATCACCGGCGCTGCCCTGGAAGAGGCGGTGGACCGGGTGGTCGGCGGGCCGCGGCGCAAGAGCCGGATCATCAGCGAGCAAGAGAAGAAGATCACCGCCTACCACGAGGCCGGGCACACGTTGGCCGGCTGGGCGATGCCCGGCGTCGATCCCGTCTACAAGGTCACAATCCTGGCCCGGGGTAACACCGGCGGCCACGCGCTGGCGGTGCCCGAGGACGACAAGGGAATGCACACCCGTTCGGAACTGATCGCCCGGCTGGTGATGGCCCTGGGCGGCCGCGCCGCCGAGGAACTGGTGTTCCACGAGCCCACTACCGGCGCGGTGTCTGACATCCAGCAGGCCACCAAAATCGCGCGTGCGATGGTCACCGAATTCGGAATGAGTTCCAAGCTCGGTGCGGTCAAATACGGCACCGAGCACGGAGATCCCTTCCTCGGCCGGACCATGGGCAACCAAGCCGACTACTCCCACGAGGTCGCGCGGGATATCGACGACGAGGTGCGCAAGCTCATCGAGGCGGCGCACACCGAAGCGTGGGAGATCCTCACCGA
>DATFYT010000088.1:0-12424 GCA_035314925.1 Mycobacterium sp.
ACGATCGGGACGTCGTAGTACTTGAGGATGCCCTTGAGCTTGCCCTCCGCGGCGGCCTTGAACGCCGCGTTGATCTCTTCGGCGCTGGCCGATTTGGCCAGATCGGCGGTGAGGTCGGTGACCGAACCGGTCGGGATCGGCACCCGCAGCGCATAGCCATCGAGCTTGCCCTTCAACTCGGGCAGCACCAGACCGATGGCCTTGGCGGCACCGGTTGACGTCGGGACGATGTTGAGCGCGGCGGCGCGGGCGCGACGCAGATCCTTGTGGGGCCCGTCCTGCAGGTTCTGGTCCTGGGTGTAGGCGTGGATGGTGGTCATCAGACCTTTGACGATGCCGAATTCGTCGTGCAGCACTTTGGCAAGCGGCGCAAGACAGTTCGTCGTACAGGAGGCGTTGGAGATGATGTTTTGGCTGCCGTCGTACTTGTCGTCGTTGACGCCGAGCACGACGGTGAGGTCGGGGTCGGTGGCCGGCGCGGAAATGATCACCTTCTTGGCACCGGCCTGCAGGTGACCTTTGGCCCTGGCGGCGTCGGTGAAGATGCCGGTGGATTCGACGACCACGTCGGCGCCCAGATCGCCCCAGGGCAGCGCCGCCGGACTCTCCTTGATCGCCAGCGACTTGATCTTGGTGTTGCCGACGACGATGGTGTCATCGCCCTCCAGGCTGACGTCGTAGGGCAGCCGGCCCAGGATCGAGTCGAACTTGAGCAGATGCGCCAGCGTCGCGTTGTCAGTCAGGTCGTTGACCGCCACCAGCTCGACGTCGGTGCTGGCGCCCTCGGCTTGCTGCGCCAGTAGGGCCCGGTAGAAGTTGCGTCCGATTCGACCGAAGCCGTTGATGCCTACCCGGACCGTCACGTGTCTCTCCTAATCGCTGACGAATTGCTCGCCGCCAGCCTAGTAGCTGCGGGAATGCGGTGCGAGTCCAGTGGTTTAGGTCACGCCGAGCCGGCGCAACGCCGACTGGGCGGCGTAGTAGCCGCATAGCCCGTGGATACCGGCGCCCGGCGGCGTGGATTGCGAGCACAGGTAGACGCCGGGCACACCGGTGAAGTACGGATCGATCGCCACCCGCGGCCGAAACAGCAGCTGCAGTCCGTCGTTGGCGCCGCCGAGGATGTCCCCGCCGACGTAATTGGGGTTGTAAGCCTGCAGTTCCGCGGTGCCCTTGCTGACGGTCTCGATGATGCGATCCCGGAAACCGGGCGCGAACCGCTCGATCTGGCCGATGACCGCGCCGGCGGCGTCGCCGGTGTAGCCGAACGGCACATGGGCGTATGCCCAGATCGGGTTGATGTTGCCGGCCGAGCGCGACGGGTCGGCCAGGTATTGCTGCCCGACGAGGGTGAAGGGCCGCTCAGCCATCCGGCCGTCGGCGCGCAGCCGTTCGGTGTGTGCGATCTCGGCGAACGTCCCACCCAGATGCACCATGCCAGCGCGCCCGCAGTCGGGGTTGATCCACGGAATATGGCCCTCGATCGCGAAATCGACCTTGAACGCCGATGAGCCCTCGCGGTACCGGCGATAGGACCGCTTGATCCGGGCGGGCATCACGTCGCCGTAGATCACCACCGCCGCGGCCGGGGTCAGGTCGAGCATCACGACGTCGGCGTCCGGGATGTCGCTGCGGCTGGTGACGGTGACGCCGGTGGTTATCGCGCCGCCATGCTCGCACAGCGCGGCGGCCATCGCGGCGATGATCGACCCCGACCCGCCTTCGGCGACTGGCCAGCCAAACCGGTGCCCACTGGCCAGGAAAATCAGTCCCATTCCCGCGGTCAGTGGCCGATCCAGTCGGGTGAACATGTGCGCGGCCGCACCACCGAAGACGGCGCGCGCCTGCTCGGTGCGAAACCACCGGGCGACCGTCGCGACCGGCAATAGCGCCCGAGGCCCGAAGGCGGCGAGCCGCACGAGGTGGCGCGGAACATGCAAGAGTGGGCGCAGCAGGTCCTGGCCGAGGTCTTCGAAGCCGGTGACGAGGTCGCCCACCGCCAGCCGCCAGCGCCGGCCGTCGGAACCCATGCCCGCGGCGGTCTGCTCGACCGACTGATAGAGCACGCCCGCACTGCCGTCATCCAGTGGATGCCCGCAGTCGATCTCAGCCCATTTCCAGGTCAGCCCGTAGCGGCCCAGATCGATTTTCCGCCAGAACGGCGAGCCCACTCCCAGCGGATGAGACGCCGAGCAATGATCGTGGATGACGCCGGGTACGGTCAGTTCCCCTGACCGCGCCCCTCCCCCAATGGTTTCCGCAGCCTCGAGCACTTGCACGTCGAAACCGTTGCGCGCCAGGTGGATTGCGGCGGCCAGGCCGTTGGGCCCGGCGCCGACGACCACTGCCGTCGTCATCGCGAAACGTCGGTCCGGTCCGTTACGAGGTGGACGGGGAACTCGTCCCCGGGCTCCGGCCACGGCTGGCGGGCCAGCATGTCTTCGACGGTGACGTAGCCTGCCTCGATCAGGCCGGTCTTGGCGTCGACGATGCGATACCACTGCTTCTGCGTCTGAATCGGCTGCCCTTCCAGGATGATCACCCGGACATCACCCTCGTCGAACTGGCAGCGCCGCTGTACCGCCTCCACAAGCTGCTCGTTATGCAGGTGACCTTCGCCGAAATTCCAGCCGATGAGTGGCCCGGCGACGGTTTCGCCCTCACGCACCGTGTACTCCTCCTCGTTGTCGACCGCGCGGGGCACCAGCCCGTTGAGCGCCCGGCCGTGAGTGTGCATGGACCGGAACGCCATCACCTTCTCCATCGTGATTTCGACGGTGCTCGCGTCGTAGAGCGTGGCCAGCTGCTTGGCGAAGAGCGCAGAGCTCTTGATGATGTTGGCCTCGATCTTGTCCTCGGCGCCAGCGCGGAAGCACCACAGGCTGGTGGCCCAGTTCCCGGCGTAGTAGCGCATTGCGCACAGGAACGAAATCTGTTGCGGGAACATATTTCCCACTATCGGAACCACGGCCAGCGCGGCAAGTAGGAAGGCCAGCAGCAGCGGTGAGTTGAGGTCGTAGATGGTGATGTTGCCGTAGTGCCCGAAAAGGTAGAAGAGCGAGAAGATGAAAAAGATGTTCCACTCCAACGGAACTCCCATCGGGAGGTTGGAAATGATGTTGAGGTGGAAGATCACCATGAACCCGATCAGGAACCACCGCCACGGATGACTGTCGCCGGCGAAGACCAGCACCGCCGGCACGATGAATTCCGCTGTGGTCCCGCCGACGTGGGCCATGAACTTCGGTATCCAGGAGGGCCGCAAGTCGTTGACCGGGTCGCGGTAGAGCCTGCGCTTGAACCAGTTGAATGGCTTGCCGCGCAGCAGCGCGTTGTTGCTCATCATCACCGCGACGACGTACGGGAAATGGTGGTTGAGCTTTGACGTCGCCGCTCCCCACCACAGTCCGAGCATGATGATCTTGAACGCGGCGATCTGGTCGGTGAACGGGAATAAGAACACCAACAGTTTGAGCCAGTAGTGCTCGCCGCGGGCGGCCAGAAAAATGGTCTTGTCGCGCAGCCCCAGCAGTGCCAGTGCGACGATCGTCGGCACCACCAGAGTCGGGTCGATCAGACCGACGTCGCCGCTACCGGTGACCGGTCCGCCATGGCCGGGTGCCAACAGCGCCCACACGCCAGAGCCCAACACGATGGCGTAGAGGCCGACGTCGAGGATGGTGCGGGTATCGCCTTTGGTGAAGGGAACCTCGTCGGGCCATGGCGGAAGCCGAATTGTCTTGGGCCGCAACCAATACAGAAAACCGCCGATCGGCGGCCAGAATCGCGCGGTGAGCGGGCCGGACCCACAACCGAGGCCCAACACCTCAAAGAGCAAGGTGAAGATGACGAACTTCTGATACACGATCGGCTGCGTCCACCACGCCGCGATGTGACCGAGCCCGCCGAATCCGGGGGTCAACGAGATGACCGCCACAGCGCCGGCGACGTACGCGGCCATCTTGAACACGTAGAGCAGATAAATCGCCGACGGGGTGCCGAAGCCGTTCTCCACCCAATGGCGCGTCACCACTTGCAGCCTGGACGCCGACGGCAGTGTGTGCCAGCTATCGTGATCGACGTCTGGCAGCTCCGGCGTGATGAATCCCATGGTGGCCTCGCTCCGGGTGTGAAACCAGTTGGCGAAGATAATGTATCGGCATCACGAGGCCATCGTGTCGATCTCGTAAAACGGGTTTTCGGACACCGGTCGCGGTGCGGTGCGCATTCCGATCACCGGCAGCAGCCCGGCCCTGACCTGCGATTACGGCCGGGACTGGTGGGTCGACACCGCGAGGCCGTCGCGGAGTCCCCGATTGATCTCGTGCCCCTGATCCGGGCTGGCGACTCGGCAGTTACAGCCAAGGCGACCGAATGGGTAAGGGCCGAACGCATTCGCGTCGGCGCTGGCCGGTGCTGCTACCGCAACCGCGGAGCCGACAACGATAGCGATGCTGACTATCACCGTTCTGATTTCCATGCTCATAACCTCCTGGTGAATGTGGTGGCCCGCGCGTCGGAGTTGCGGTGACGGGCCATCGGATATCCCTCAAGGGTGCCGTTGTATGCAACCGGTGTCCAAGATTGGATGTCGATCAGTCGGTAGCCGCGAGTTATCGAACGGCGATGTCCATGGATTTCTTACACGAATCAACTGTTCCGATCAGCGATCCGACTGAGTGAGTCGACAACAAACCGTTTCGCAATGAAAAGCTATTGAGATCAGGCGTCTTCCATAAGGTCCGGGGTCACCGCGGATTCGGTGTCCGGGATGCCTTCGACTTTTGCTTTGCGATCGGCCATCGAGAGCAATCGGCGAATACGTCCGGCCACAGCATCTTTCGTCATCGGTGGATCGGCCAGCCGACCCAACTCCTCCAGGGAGGCCTGCCGGTGCTCGATGCGTAACTTGCCGGCCGCGGCAAGATGATCGGGCACCCCTTCACCGAGGATTTCCAGAGCACGCTCGACGCGGGCGGCGGCCGCCACGGCGGCGCGAGCCGAGCGCCGCAGATTGGCGTCATCGAAATTCGCCAGCCGGTTAGCCGTTGCCCGAACCTCGCGGCGCATCCGCCGCTCCTCCCAGATCAACCGGGTGTCCTGGGCGCCCATCCGGGTCAGCAACGCCCCGATCGCCTCACCATCACGCACCACCACCCTGTCGGCGCCGCGCACCTCGCGGGCTTTGGCGCTGATCCCGAGCCGGCGCGCAGCCCCGACCAGGGCCAGCGCCGCCTCCGGACCGGGACAGCTGACCTCCAGTGCCGACGAGCGGCCGGGCTCGGTCAGCGATCCGTGGGCCAGGAAGGCGCCCCGCCAAGCGGCTTCGGCGTCGCCGATGCTGCCCCCGACGACCTGAGCCGGCAACCCCCGCACCGGGCGCCCGCGCAGGTCGAGCAGGCCGGTCTGGCGGGCCAGCGCCTCGCCGTCGTTGGCGACCCGCAACACGTAACGCGTCGTCTTACGGATTCCGCTGGCCGACAACATATGCACGACGGCGTTGTAGCCGTACAGGTCGAAGATATCCTTGCGCAGCCGTCGCGCGATGCTGCCCAAATCCACCTCGGCTTCGACGACCACACGCCCGGCCACGATGTGGAGCCCGCCGGCGAATCGCAGCAGGGAGGTCACTTCGGCGCGCCTGGCGCTCACCGCGCTGACCACCAGCCGGCTCAACTCGTCTTTGACTTCGGCCGTCATCGCCACGCGTCGTCACCCCTCGGTCCGTTAGAACCCGGTCCATCTGCGCCGGTCTGTTGACGTTCCGTCTCGATCGGCATTGCGTCGGTGTTCGTCGCCGAAGGTGGCGGCGAGCCGGTGTCGCGCACGCCCACCCCATCCAGCGCCGCGGCCAACTTGCCCGGGTCATGTAAAGGTGTACCAGGCCGGGCCACATCCGCGAACTGAACCTGCGCATCTAGCACAGTTGCCGTACGTCGCAGCTGCTCACGCTCGCGCTCACTCGGCACCCGCTCGGCATCGATGATCACGTTGTGGACGGTGAAGTCGGGCGCGTGCTGGGCGAGCACATGCAGATGACGCTCCGCGGAAAAGCCGGCCGTCTCCCCCGGCTCGGCCACCAGATTGAGCACCAACGCTCGCCGGGCCGTGGTCGCCTGAAGCGCGGAAGCCAGCCCGGGCACCAGCACATGCGGGATCACGCTGGTGAACCACGATCCGGGTCCCAGCACCACCAAATCGGCGGACATGATGGCGTCGACGGCCTGTCGGGTGGCCGGCGGGTTGCCGGGCAGCAGCCGGACGCGGCGAACCTTCCCCGGCGTGGTGGCGATCGCCACCTGCCCGCGAATCAAGCGGAACATCCGCGGGTCGGCCTCCAAGCCGGAGACGTCGGCCTCGATCTGCAGCGCGATCGGGCACATCGGTAGCACCCGGCCCCGCACGCCGAGGACGCGACCGAGCTCGTCGACCGCGGCGACTGGATCGGTCAGCAATTCGTTGAGGCCCGCGAGCAACAAATTGCCGATGGGGTGTCCGGCCAGCGCGCCGCTGCCACCGAACCGGTGCTGCAAGATGGTCGCCCACAGTCGGCCTTGCGGACTGTCAGATGCCAACGCCGCCAATGCCATTCGTAGATCACCCGGTGGCACCACGCCGAGTTCGCTGCGTAACCGCCCAGACGAGCCGCCATCGTCTGCGACGGTGACGACCGCGGTGACGTGCGGCGTGAGGCGCCGGGCCGCCGACAGCGTCGCGTATAAACCGTGTCCGCCGCCCAACGCGACGATGCTTCGGTTTTTTTCCAGGCTCATTCGCGACCCAGATCCCGGTGCAGTACGCGCACCGACAACTGCTTGTTGGGCTCCAGCAGCTGCGCCAATGCCTCGGCGATGGCGACGCTGCGGTGCTTGCCGCCGGTGCAGCCGATCGCGACGGTCATGTAGCGCTTGCCCTCCCTGCGATAGCCGTCGACAACCAAGGTCAGCAATCGATGGTAGGTCTCCAGGAACTCCGCCGCGCCAGTCTGGCCGAGTACATAGTCACGGACCGCCGGATGTTGGCCGGTGTGCGGGCGCAGCTCGTCGACCCAGTGCGGATTGGGCAGGAATCGGACGTCCATCACCATGTCGGCGTCCATCGGCAGACCGTACTTGAAGCCGAACGACTCCACGGTGACGCTGGTGCTCGCGACCGTCTCACCGCCGAAGGCCCGTTCGATGCTTTCCCGCAGCTCGCGCACCGACCGCGTCGAGGTGTCGATGATCAGGTCGGCAGTGGCGCGCACCGGGGCCAGCATCTCGCGCTCGGCGGCGATGCCCTCGGCCAATGTCTGCTCGCCCTGTAACGGATGGCTGCGGCGATTCTGCTCGTAGCGGCGCACCAGCATGTCATCGGAGGCCTCCATGAACAACACCCGCGGGGTGATATCGCGGGTGGCCAGGTCGTTGCGCACCCAGTCCAGGTCACCGGTGAACCCGCGGGAGCGGACGTCCATGACCACGGCCAGCCGGGTGATCCGGGATCCGGCATCCAGCCCGAAGTCCACCATCCGGGTGATCAGCTGCGGCGGCAGGTTGTCGGCCACATACCAGCCGAGGTCCTCGAGCACCTTGGCCGCGGTGCCGCGTCCGGCACCGGACAACCCGGTGACGAGCACCACGTCGATACCGGATTCCGTTGCACTACTGTGGTTCTCGGCCTGGCTCGCCGGCCCGGCCTGATCGACCCCGTCCATTCCCGGTCCCGTCATCCCGATGCCCGTTCGGCGGCCGTGTCCTCGGCCGTCCCGTTCGATCCGGTGGCGCCGCCTCGCAACGCGTCGAGCACAGCGGCCGCCGTCGCAGCACCGATGCCCGGTACGGAAGTGATCTCGTCGACCGTGGCCTGCTTGAGGCGGGCCAGCGACCCGAAGTGGGCCACCAGCGCCTTGCGGCGATGTTCGCCCAAGCCCGGCACCGCGTCCAGCGCGGAGGCGGTCATTCGCTTGGACCGCTTGCTGCGGTGGTAGTTGATCGCAAAGCGGTGCGCCTCGTCGCGTACCCGCTGGAGCAGGTACAGACCCTCACTGTTGCGCGGCAAGATGATCGGGTCGGGCTCAGAGGGCACCCACACTTCCTCCAACCGCTTGGCCAAACCGATCACCGCGACGTCGGTGATTCCCAGTTCGTCGAGGACGGCGCTGGCGGCGTTGACCTGCGGAGCGCCGCCGTCGACGACATACAGGTTGGGCGGGTAGGCGAATCGGCGCGACTTTCCTTCGGGTGAAAGGACTTTTGGATCTTCTTGGTCCTGCAGGTGGCGCATGAACCGGCGCCGGGTCACCTCGGCGATCGACGCCACGTCGTCGGAGTGGCCGCGGCCGGCGGCTTCCCGGATCGCGAAGTGGCGGTAATCGGACTTACGCGGCAGCCCGTCCTCGAACACCACCAGTGACCCGACCACGTCGGTGCCCTGGACGTGGCTGATATCCACGCACTCAATCCGCAACGGCGCGTCGGCCAGACCGAGCGCTTCCTGAATATTCTGCAGCGCAGCAGATCTGGCGGTGAAGTCGCCGGCCCGCTTCAGTTTGTGCTGTTGCAGCGCGTCTTTGGCGTTGCGTTGCACGGTTTCGGCCAGTGCCCTTTTGTCGCCGCGGCGCGGTACCCGCAGGGTCACCCGCGAGCCACGCAGCCCAGACAGCCAGGTGGTCAACTCGTCGGCATTGGGCGGCAGGCAGGGCACCAGGACTTCTCGTGGTACAGGGTTGGCGGATTCGTCTGCGGCGCCGTCGAGTTCGGCCTGATCACCGTAGAACTGAGTCAAGAATTGCTCGACCAACTGCGCGTCGCCGGAATCACCGGGATCACCGGGTTTTTCGACGATCCAGCCGCGCTGGCCGCGAACCCGGCCGCGGCGAACATGGAACACCTGGACCGCCGCTTCCAGGTCGTCGTCGGCGAATGCCACCACGTCGGCATCGGTACCGTCGCCGAGCACCACGGCTTGCTTCTCCAGGGCCCGCTTCAATGCCGAGAGGTCGTCACGAAGCCGCGCCGCTCGTTCGTAGTCGAGTTGCTCGGCTGCGGCATTCATCTGCTGTTCCAGGCTGCGGGCGTACCGGTCGGTTTTGCCCGACAAAAAATCGCAGAAATCCAGCACGATCTGGCGATGCTGCTCGGCGCTGACCCTGCCGACGCACGGCGCCGAGCACTTGTCGATGTAGCCAAGCAGGCACGGCCGGTCGATTTGGTTGTGCCGCTTGAATACTCCGGCCGAACATGTGCGCGCAGGGAAGACGCGGGTGAGCAGATCCAACGTCTCCCGGATCGCCCAGGCATGCGAGTACGGCCCGAAATAGCGCACGCCTTTTCGGCGCGGGCCGCGATAGACCATCAGCCGCGGGAATTCCTCGTTGAGGGTGACCGCCAGCACCGGGTAGGACTTGTCGTCGCGGTAGCGGACGTTGAACCGGGGGTCGAACTCCTTGATCCAGTTGTATTCCAGCTGCAGCGCCTCGACCTCGGTGTTGACCACCGTCCACTCGACCTTGGCTGCGGTGGTCACCATCTGACGGGTGCGCGGGTGCAGGCTCGCGACGTCGGCGAAGTAAGAGGTGAGCCGGCTGCGCAGGCTTTTGGCCTTGCCGACGTAGATCACCCGTCCGTGCTGGTCCCGGAATCGGTATACGCCTGGCTCGACCGGGATGGACCCGGGCGCGGGGCGGTAAGTCGCGGGATCAGGCACGGTTTCTAGGCTAGTCGCGTAAACAGCGCGGGCTCGCCGGGATCGGAGAGTGCCAGCCCGGTTCGGGTTCTCCTAGCGCCGCCGAGGGTGGGCCGGCTGCGGTTGTTTGGTCCATCAGGGGCCGGGCCGACTGGTGGCGTGAACAAGTCGAGTAGTGGGCGAGTAGTGAACTACTCGTGTCCGCACGCCGGATCGCTGAAACGATGACCTCATCCGCCCAGTCCGGCGCGGGATCAACAGTCGAGGTGGCAGCATGTACAACCTCACCATTCTGCGCCTTCGCCCAATACTGCGACTTCTGCCCCGCGGCACGCGAAGCCATGTTCACCGCGTACTGCCTTGCGATCTGCCGGTTGGCCAAACAATGAGCAGACCACTCGATCGCGGCTCCACCGTCCCTCTCTGCGCCGTGTGCATTGAAGCCGGCCGCGCAACCGAAGCCACCCACCAAACCAGGGACGGGCTGTGCGGCTGCGACCAACACATCCAACAACTTGAACAACACGGCCGCGTCGCGGTACGCCGACAGCGAAGCGCAGAAGCGCATCGATATGCGGATCGTGGAGCACCGCCCGCGCGCGGAACGAATGGCGACCGATCGGCTGACTCGCGCGACCAGCGCGCTGGTTTGGGCGACGGGAGTGCTGGCCATAGCGACGATCGCGTTAGTGCTCGTAACGCTTAGCGCAGCTAAGTGCATGGCATGGCGGTACGAAAAGGTCGAGGCAGCCGACGAGCTGGACCGCTGGACAAGCAACACCAAGGTGAAACGATGGGCCTTCGGAACAAATACCGGGTGCCCTGTTTAAGTCTCGTGCCAGGCGAGACGTACTAAGTGGATGAGCTGGGCGCGGTCGTCGATGCCGAGCTTGGCGAAGATGCGATAAACGTGTCCCTCCACCGTCCGCACCGAGACAACCAGCCGATCGGCGATCTGACGGTTGGACAAACCAGCCACGACCAAGTTCGCGATCTCGCGTTCACGGGCAGTGATGGGCAACGGCGAGCCCGCTGCATCGACCGCCGGTGTTCTTAATCCGCCCTGCCTGGCCAACCCGTGCGCGCGGGTCGAAGACTTTGTTTTCTTGCCACGCTGGCGGGTGCGCGCGTGTTCGCGCGCCGCCTGGGCTGCCGCGTCGGCGGCAAGCGCCATCGCGCCCATGTCGGCGAACCGGTCGGCCGCGGCGTCGAGCACATCGCCGTCCTGGTCGGCCAGACCGCGAGCGTGCTCCGCGATCGCCTCCGCCATCGGAGTGTTCAGTGTCTCGGCCAGCTCGGCCAGCCTCTCGGTTTGCGAACGGTCATCCAACCGGACAGCGGTGTGCAGCGCGCGCATCTCGACGGCGTACATCCCGGATTGTCGCGCGATCTGGGCGGCACGCACCGCATGCGTCTGCGCGGCCGACGTCTGGCCTGCGCAGGCCCGCTCCCAGGCCCGGGCCAGCTCGAGTTCCGGCAAAAACACCGCCACCTGCGGACCGTAGGCCTCCTCCGACCTACGCAGCGCCGCGGCGGCAGCCGCACCGCCCCCCCGCGCACCTTCGGCCTGCGCGGACCAGGCTGATACCAACATCAACCAGCCCGACGGAAAACCATGCGACATCGCTGAG
Organism: Mycobacterium sp.; assembly: GCA_035314925.1. Classification (GTDB taxonomy): domain Bacteria; phylum Actinomycetota; class Actinomycetes; order Mycobacteriales; family Mycobacteriaceae; genus Mycobacterium. Next base: position 11,298 of record DATFYT010000088.1, read on the forward strand.
ATCGAATCTTGAAAGGCAGAACAGGCCGACGACAGCGCACCGCGGGCAAGTTGCACCAATCCGAGCATGGCGTGCAGGAAGGCGTCTGCGGCAGGCCATCCCCTGATCGTCGGAGCATAGCGTTCCCAAACCCGTTCGGCCGCTGGGCAATCCCCAGCCGCCGTCAATGCCACGACCTCGGCCAAACCCATGGCAAACCGGTACGGTCCCGAGTGATCGAACACAGCTGCGCGCCCCGCATCCGCTACGCGCTGGACTTCGCCAAACCGCCCGGTGAGGGCCAACGCCCAACACGTCCACGTAGTCGCCCACATCCTCACCGCCGGTTGCACATCGGATGTACACACCGCGAACCCGAGCTCAAGTGCCGTCCGGACGTCACCGGAAAAGCACGCAAACGCGGCTTCCATGGCCGTGACGAGCGGGAGCAGCGCCTCAGACTCAACACGCGCCCTCACGTCAGCGAGTGCCAGCCGTGCCGGCTCAACCCGCCTGCAGCTGAAGAAGAGATTCGCGGCACGCAGACAGCCCCACCGCACGATCAGCCACTCATCGGCACCACCGGGGTCGACGTCATTAAGCACCGCCTCGACCTCGTCGCCTCGTCCCTGCCAGCCGATCGCCTCAGCAAGCACCAGCGCGGCCGGCAGACCAGCGCCGCGCTCGAACGCGAATCGGGCCAGCTCCTCACCGCAAGCGAAGTCCGACATTGTCACCGCGCTCGCCGCCGCGCCGATGATCACGTCGAGGTCTGGCGCCACGTCGCTACGCGTCATGAACTGTGCCAGCTGGATCCGGGTGCGCACGTCAGGCAACCCCGACCGCTCCTCCCGTGTTTGCATTTGCTTCTGAAGTTGTTGTGCCAGTGCGCTAGTGAGCTGCCGCGTGCGCACCACCCCGGCTCGTTGCATTGCCGCCTCACCCACAATGGGGTGACACAACCGCGCCGCCATGTTTGCCCCGTCGGCAACCACCTCGACTAGTCCACGGCGCTCCAGGCGTCCCACCACATCGGCCTCGCAAAGCCCACGCAGAATCTCCCAGTCCAGCACCTCCGCAGCCGCCAAGATCACTACCGCCTCCAATTCCTCCGGCGCGAAGGATTGCAGGTGAAACTCAAGCAGATC
>DATFYT010000089.1:0-20750 GCA_035314925.1 Mycobacterium sp.
GCTGAAGTACCCCGCGGGCAAGCGATGCTGGAAGAGATCGAGCGGCGCGGCCTGTTCCTGCAGCGAATCGACGAGGACCCGAACTGGTTTCGCTACCACCATATGTTCGCCGAATTCCTGCGCCGCCGACTCGACCGAGACCAACCCGAGCGGATCGAACAACTCCACCTGGCCGCGTCGGAATGGTTCGTCGAACGCGGCCACCTCAACGAGGCCGTCGACCACGCGCTGGCCTCGGGCGACTCCACGCGCGCGGTCGACTTGGTCGAGCAGGACGAGACCAACCTGCTCGAGCAGTCAAAAATGACGACCCTGCTCGGAATCGTCAAGAAGTTGCCGCCGCGGTTGGTGGTTTCGCGGGCACGTCTCCAACTGACCATCGCGTGGGCGAACATTCTGCTGCAGCGCGCGGCGCCCGCCGCCGCGGCGCTGAAGTCTTTCGAGGCAGCCCTGGATCGTGCGGACCTCAACGACGCGACACGGGCGGACCTGCGTGTCGAAGCCGACGTGCTGCGCGCGGTCGCCGACATGTTCGCCGACCGGATGGACGGCATCGATCATCTGGTCGCCGAAGCATTGTCACGACCGGACACTTTCCATCCCCGGGTTCCCGGCGTGGCTGGAAATTGTGCAGCGTTAGCCGCTATTTATCACTTCGACTTCGATGCCGTGCACCGGTTGCTGGCGTGGGCGGCGCCTTATCAGGAGATGATGGGTCCATTCGCCAGCGTCAACGCGCGCTGCTTCGGCGGGATCGCCGCCAGGTATCAGCTCGACATCCCTACCGCCCTGAAGAATTTCCGGGAAGGGTATGAGATGGGCGCGACAGTCGGACCGCACTCGCACGCTGCACGGCTGGCCGGTGCGCTTCTCGGCGACCTGCTCTACCAAACCGGGGAATTGGCCGAGGCCATGCGCCTACTGGACGAAAGCTACCAGCTGGGGTCCGAGGGCGCGGGTGTCGACTACATGATCGCCGAATACGTGACGGGCGCGAGAATCAAGGCGGCGCAGGGGGATCGCGGCGCTGCGGTCGAGCGCCTCGCCGACGGTATGAAGGCCGCGGAGCAGTTGCGGCTACCGCGCCTCGCGGCCGCCATCACCAACGAGCGGGTCCGGCTGCGCATCGAGATCGCGCCGGAGGTTGCCGCCCGGTTGCGAGCCACCCGCGTCATTCCTCAGGGCAACGGAATCGCCACGATCACAGCCGAACTCGACGAGAACTCCGGGATCCGGCTGTTGTCCGCGAGCGATTCGGACAACGACCGGGAGCAGGCGTGCCGACGCGCAGCCGACCTACTCGCCGGAATCGATTGCGAGCAAAGACCATTGGCGGCGCTGAGCGCGCAACTGCTGCTGTCCGAAACACTGATGGCAACAGGCAGAACCGATGACGCCGATATCGTGTTGCCGCGTGTCGTGGCACAGTGCGAGGAACTCGGACTATCACGTTTGCTCGTCGATGCCGGACTCGGGTAACGCTGAGACGGTGCGGCCCCGGCTGGTTTCTGGGGACGCGAGTTCGACGTCAACCGGACGGTCGAGATTCAAAGCAGCCTAACCTGTTCGGGCTGCGGCTCGGCGGGCTCGAGTAGCTCGGGCCCGTTGTTACGCACGTTGTTGACCAGGGTTGAGATTTCGCGCATCTCGATGCCGCGCACGTCGGGCGGGGCGGCCAGGAATTCGAGGTCGGCCGCGGCATCCGGGTCCAGCCAGCGATCCCAGTCACGTTCGGGCACGATCAGCGGCATCCGGTCGTGAATCTCGGCGAGCTCGCCGACCGCATCGGTGGTGATGATCGTGCAGCTCAGCAACGGGGTGGCATCCTTGTCCGACTTCCACACCGACCACAGGCCCGCCATGAACAGCATTTCGCCGTCGGCGCGGTGTAGGTAGAACGACGTCTTGCGGGCTTTCTTGCCGGCTTCGGTATCGGGGTTGGCGCGCCATTCGTAGTAGCCGTCCATCGGCACCAGGCAGCGCTTGGATTTGGCGCTCGAGCGAAACGCCGGTGAGGTGGTGACCTTCTCGGCGCGGGCGTTGATCAACTGCGGGCCCTTGGGCTCCGGCGCGCCGTCCGATCCGACCTTGGCCCACGGCGGCACCAACCCCCAGCGCATCAGCCGCACCCGCCGGGTGGGTTCGTCGTCGGGTTCGTCATGACGGCGCACCACCGTGGTGATGGTCGTGGTGGGCGCGACGTTGTAGTTCGGGCCGGCCGATTCGGCCGCCCGAGCTTCGTTGATCGCCTGGATCTTTTCGGCCAGCGCCGCCGGGTCTGTCGTCACTGCGAATCGTCCGCACATATCTCCATGGTGCTCCGTAGGCAATGATGGAGCACGTGAATACCTGGCCCGCCCCGTGCACCTCGCGGCCGGTGTGCGCGACGGTGACGGTGCCGGGTTCGAAATCCCAGACCAACCGGGCCTTGGTGCTCGCGGCGCTGGCCGCGGCGAATGGCGGCGTCTCGACGATCAGCGGTGCACTGCGCAGCCGCGACACCGACCTGATGATCGGCGCGCTCGGCGTGTTGGGTCTGCACATCGAGGGATCGGCGGACGAGCTGACGATCGGCGGGACGATCTCGCCGGCAGCCGACGCCCGGATCGACTGCGGCCTGGCCGGCACGGTGCTGCGCTTCGTCCCGCCGCTGGCGGGGTTGGGAGTCGCCGCGGTGACCTTCGACGGCGATGAGCAGGCCCGGGTCCGGCCGATCGCGCCGTTGCTCGACGCGCTGCGCGGCCTGGGCGTCGACATCGACGGCGACGGGTTGCCGTTTCGGGTGCAGGGCGCCGGATCGGTCGCCGGCGGGGCCGTGGACATCGACGCCTCGGCGTCGTCGCAGTTCGTATCGGGCCTGCTGTTGTCCGGCGCGTCGTTCACCGACGGCCTGACCGTGCAGCACACGGGTCCGCAACTACCGTCCGCGCCGCACATCGCCATGACCGTGGCGATGCTCCGGCAAGCCGGCGTCGAGGTCGACGACACCACACCCAACCGCTGGCAGGTGCGACCGGGCGTGGTGGCGGCCCGACACTGGCAGATCGAACCGGACCTGTCCAATGCCGTCCCGTTCATTGCGGCGGCCGTCGTCAGCGCGGGCACGGTGCGCATCACCGGCTGGCCAGCGGCCAGCATCCAACCTGCCGATGCGATTCTGAGCATTCTGAGGCAGCTGAATTCGGTTGTTAAGCAGGAAGATTCGTACCTCGAGGTGCGCGGGCCGCAATCCTACGACGGCTTCGACGTGAACCTGCGCGACGTCGGCGAACTCACCCCGGCGGTGGCGGTGCTCGCGGCGCTGGCCACCCCGGGCTCGGTGTCACGCCTGACCGGCGTCGCCCACCTGCGCGGCCACGAAACCGACCGTCTGGCCGCGCTCAGTACCGAGATCAACCGACTGGGCGGCCATTGCACGGAAACCCCTGACGGCCTGGAGATCACCGCGACGCCGCTGCAGCCGGGAACCTGGCAATCGTATGCCGATCACCGGATGGCAATGGCCGGCGCGATCGTCGGCCTGCGGGTGGCCGGTGTCGAGGTGGACGACATCGAAACCACCGCCAAGACGCTGCCGCGATTTCCCCAGATGTGGGCCGAGATGCTCGGGGAGTCCAGCGGTTGAGGCCGGGCGACTACGACGAGTCCGACGTCAAGATTCGCTCGGGACGCGGTTCGCGACCGCGCACCAAGACCCGCCCCGAACACGCCGATGCTGAATCGGCCATGGTGGTCAGCGTCGACCGCGGCCGCTGGGGGTGTGTGCTCGACGGCGACCCCGATCGCCGAGTCACCGCGATGCGGGCACGTGAGCTGGGCCGCACCCCGATCGTCGTCGGCGACGACGTCGACGTGGTCGGCGATCTTTCCGGCCGGCCTGACACCTTGGCCCGCATCGTGCGGCGTGGGCCGCGGCGAACAGTGTTGCGGCGCACCGCCGATGACGACGATCCCACCGAGCGGGTCGTCGTCGCCAACGCCGATCAACTGCTGATCGTGGTGGCCCTGGCCGACCCGCCGCCGCGCACCGGGCTGGTCGATCGAACGCTGATCGCGGCCTATGCCGGCGGCCTGACACCCATCCTGTGCCTGACCAAGACCGATCTCGCGCCCGCCGCCCCGTTCGCCGAGCACTACGCCGACCTCGACCTGACCGTGATCACGGCAGGCCGCGACGACCCGCTGGACGCCGTCGCGCACCTACTGGTCGGGAAAATCACCGTGCTACTTGGCCATTCCGGCGTCGGGAAGTCGACCTTAGTGAATCGTCTTGTGCCCGACGCACATCGAGCGGTCGGCGAGGTGACCGACATCGGCAGAGGTCGACACACCTCGTCGCAATCAGTGGCGCTGCCGTTCAGCGACTCGGGATGGGTGATCGACACCCCGGGAATCCGCTCGTTCGGGCTGGCCCACATCCAGCCCGACGACGTGATGTTGGCTTTCTCCGACCTGGCCGAGGCGATCAAAGACTGCCCGCGCGGCTGCGGTCACCTCGGCCCGCCAGCCGATCCCGAATGCGCATTGGACACCCTGAGCGGCGCCGCCGCCCGTCGCGTCGCCGCCGCACGGCGGCTGTTGGCCGCGCTACGGGAAGCCTGACGCTGCGCTTTCGGCCTGCGACCGAATCTGTTCGAGGTTCGCCTGCATGTTCTGCTGCCGTTCGGCAAGGCGCCGGGACGGCTGGTTGCCATCGCGGACGCGGCGTGAAGCGCTAACCGGTGCCCTACGCCGCGGCGCGGCGGGCTCGCTTGTCGCGGCGCCAACCCCGCACCGTGGCAATCGCGGTCTTCAAGCCGCGGCGGCGTCCGGTGGCAGGATCGGTGCCGGCGAAGTTCTCGTCCAACACGGAGAACATCGACTCGCTGCGGGTCTCCGGTGCATTGTCGGCGGTGTCGCGCAGGTACTTGTCCGGCAGTGACAGCTTGGCGATGGTCCGCCATGTCTTGCCGTATTGCACCAGGAAAGAGCCTGTGGTGTAAGGCAAGTCGTACTTGTCGCAGAGCTCGCGCACCCGCACTGATATCTCGGCATACCGGTTGCTCGGCAGATCTGGATACAGGTGGTGTTCGATTTGGTGGCACAGGTTGCCGCTCATGAGCCGCATCGCCGGGCCGGCCTCAAAGTTGGCACTGCCCAGCATCTGCCGCAGATACCACTGCCCCTTGGTCTCGCCGACCATGTCCGTCTTGGTGAATTTCTCGGCGCCGTCGGGGAAATGGCCGCAGAAGATCACCGCGTTGGCCCACAGGTTGCGGATCACGTTGGCGACCGCGTTGGCCTTGAGGGTCGACTTGTATGTGGCGCCGGGTGACAGCGCAGTCAGCGCCGGAAACGCGACATAGTCCTTGAACACCTGGCGACCGGACTTGGCCAGGAACTCGTCCACCCGCTGCCGGGCTTCCTCGTTGTCCATCCGGTGCTTGACGATCCTGCCGACCTCGACGTGCTGCAGGCCAACGCCCCACTCGAAACCGATCGCAAGCAGCGTGTTGTACACCAGGTTGAGCAGGTTGAAGCGCTTCCAGGGTTGGTCGCGAGTGACGCGTAGCAGACCGTAGCCGACGTCGTCGTCCATGCCGAGGATGTTGGTGTACTTGTGGTGCACGAAATTGTGGGTGTAGCGCCAGTGCTTGGACGACCCGGTCATGTCCCACTCCCACGTCGAGGAGTGAATCTCGGGGTCGTTCATCCAGTCCCACTGGCCGTGCATGACGTTGTGGCCGATCTCCATGTTCTCGATGATCTTGGCCACGCCGAGGGTCAGGGTGCCCGCCCACCAGGCCGATCGCCGCGAGCTGGCCGCCAGCAGGACTCGGCCCGCGACTTCCAGGGCGCGCTGGGCAGCGATGGTGCGGCGGATGTAGCGGGCGTCGCGCTCGCCACGGGAGTCTTCGATGTCCTGGCGGATGGCGTCGAGCTCAACGCCCAGATTTTCGATGTCGGCGTCCGTCAGGTGCGCGAATACGTCTAGGTCGGTGATAGCCATCGCCTGTCCTTTCCGTAGTCTTGCAGTCCTACCTACGCTATCGTAACCTACGAAACCGTAGGTTACCAGTGAGTAACATCTAAACGTCGAGTGCGCAATCGCCCGACGCGGCCGAAATGCAGGTCTGCACGCGCGTTCCCGGTTCGTGTTCCACGCCGGTTCGCAGGTCCCGAACATGGCCTTCCACCAAGCCGACGACGCAGGATTGGCAGATACCCATCCGGCAGCCGAACGGCATCTGCACGCCCGCCTGCTCACCGGCATCCATCAGCGACGTCGCCGCGTCGGCGTTGGCGCTTTTCCCGCTCTTCACGAACGTAACCGTCCCGCCGACCCCGGCCGGCGCCGCGCGCGAGACCGCAAAGCGCTCGAGGTGCAGCCGGTCGCCGACACCGGCCGCCGACCAGGCGCGCTCGGCCGCGTTGAGCATGGCTTCGGGTCCACACGCCCAGGTCTGCCGGTCACGCCAGTCCGGCACCTCGGCGTCCAGCCGGGTCAGATCCAGCCGCCCCTGGCTGCGCGTGGTGCGCAGCTGTAGCCGGTATCCCGGATGATCGCGGGCCAGCTGGTCGAGCTCGGCACCGAACATCACGTCGGCTTCGGTGGGCGCCGAATGCAGGTGGATCACATCGGTGATCTGATCGCGACGCACCAGCGTGCGCAGCATCGACATCACCGGGGTGATACCTGATCCGGCTGTGACGAACAACACGGCCGGCGGCGCCGGGTCGGGTAGCACAAAATTGCCCTGCGGCGCGGCCAACCGAACGATCGTTCCGGGCTTGACGCCGCCCACCAGGTGGGCGGACAGAAAGCCCTCGGGCATCGCTTTGACCGTGATGGTCACAGTGCGGGCACGCTTCACCGGGCTGGACGTCAGCGAATACGAGCGCCAGCGCCAGCGACCGTCGACCAGCAGCCCGATCCCCATGTACTGACCCGGCTCGTAGTCGAAGCCGAAGCCCCAGCCCGGCTTGATGACCAGCGTCGCGGAGTCCGGCGTCTCCCGCCGGACCTGCACGATGCGACCCCGCAATTCCCGCGCCGACCACAGCGGATTGGCCAGCTTCATATAGTCGTCGGGCAGCAGCGGTGTGGTGATGCGATGAGCGAGGCTGCGCAACACGTGCCAGCCGGGATGGGTGTCCACGCCAGCCACCGTAATAGGCTTGGTCTCGACGACGTTGGCCGTGACCCTCGCGATTTTCCTGTCCATTGGGAAAACTCCTGCCCTCCCAACCTACGGTACCGTAACTTACGGTACCGTAGCCAGCGCGGTCAGAGTAGTTCGAGCAGGAACGGCAGCTCTTGGGTGGCATACCAGGCCATGTCGTGGTCTTGCGCGTCGCCGACCGTCAGCTCGGCGTCTTCGTCGCCGAGGTCGGCTTCGTCGATGACCGCGATCGCCGCGGTGACGTCTGCCTCGGCGGCGGCATTGTCGACGTAGGCGGCGACGACATCGTCGATCGCCACCGGTGCACCGATCCGCACGACGGCGTCATCGAGGTCCGGGCGCAGCGTCACTTCACCGACATCGGCAAGCAGCACCGCGCGCCGCGGCGGCAGCTTTGCATCGGGCTGCTCGGAAGCGCCGGCGCCGGCCAGCAGACGCAGCGAGGCCAGCGCCGCCTCGCGCAGCGCGACGTCGCCGAGCTCGTCGTCGTCGCCTTCCGCGTACGCCTCCCGCAGTCTCGGCGTGACCGCGAACGCGGTGCCGTTGACCGGCAACAGCGAACCGTCGGCGACGAGTTGCTGCAGCATGGCCAGGGTCACCGGGATATAGATCTGCATCAGGCAGCGCTCACCGGTGTCACTCGGTCTACTCCCTGTCGCCCATTAACGTTGCCACATAGTCACTTACATACGTCGACAGCTCGCGCGGCGGCCGCTGATAAGTGCCGCTCCGCACTGGATGGGCGGGCAGTTTGACCTTCGGCCTTTCCACGTCGTGATATTCGATGGTCGACAGTAGATGCGCCATCATATTAAGTCGGGCGTGCTTTTTGACGTCTGACTCCACGACATACCATGGACTGCCCGGCGTGTCCGTGTGCACCATCATCTCGTCTTTGGCACGCGAATAGTCCTCCCAGCGATTCAGCGCCTGCAAGTCCATCGGGCTCAATTTCCATTGCCGTACGGGATCGTGCAGTCTCGATTTGAAACGACGCAACTGCTCGTCTTCGGACACCGAAAACCAGTACTTCCGTAGCAGAATCCCTTCTTCGATGAGCATCTGCTCGAAGATCGGCGTCTGCCGCAGGAACAGCGCATGCTCTTGCGGGGTACAAAATCCCATGACTTTCTCGACGCCGGCCCGGTTGTACCACGATCGGTCGAACAGCACGATCTCGCCTTTGGCGGGCAGGTGCGCGATGTAGCGCTGGTAATACCACTGCCCGCGTTCCCGATCGGTCGGAGCGGGCAACGCGGCGATCCGCGCAACGCGGGGGTTGAGGTATTCGGTAATTCTCTTGATCGTTCCGCCCTTGCCCGCCCCGTCACGGCCTTCGAAGACCACGACGACGCGGGCGCCGGAAAAGCGCACCCACTCTTGCAGTTTGACCAATTCCGTTTGCAGTCTGAATAATTCGGCTTCGTAAACCTGGTTGGGAAGCTTAACCGGCGACGCCTTCTGCGACTGCTTCTTTGGTTGCTTGTTCTTCGCCGATGTGTCTTTTGCCGATCCGTTGTTGCTCATGTCATCGAATCGTATGTCGCTAAGCTGCTTTCTTCTCGGCGAATCGCAGGTCTATTGTGCGCCTTCGAGCAATTCGTCGAGCGATTCGGCCAGCAGCACCGGTAGCACGTCGACATCGCTCATTGCGTCCCGGTCGGCATTGATGCCGAAATACAGCATGCCGTTGTACGAGGTCACGCCGATGGCTAGCACCTGGTTGTTGAGCAGCGGCGGTACGGCGTAGGACTCAAGCAACTTGGCGCCGGCAACATAGATCTGCGACTGGGCGCCGGGCGCATTGGTGATCAACAGGTTGAACAACCGCGCCGACAGACTGGTCGCGACCCGAATCCCCATGGCGTGCAGTGTCGGCGGCGCAAAACCCGACAGGCTCACGATGGTTCGGGCATCGACCAGGCTGGCCGCGGTCGGGTTGGATTCGGTGGCGTGCGCGATCTGCGACAGCCTTACGACGGCGTTGGCCTCCCCTACCGGCAGGTCGACCAGAAAGGGCGCTACCGCGCTGATCGCCCGCCCACGGCTCGACGCGTCGAATGTCTCGTCCACGTAGACCGGCAAGGGCGCCATCGCCCGGACCGTTTCGGTGTGCGCCGCGGCCTCGCCGCGCGACAACAGCCAGTTGCGCAGTGCGCCGGTGATCACGGCCAGCACCACGTCATTGACGTCACAGTTGTAGCGCGCTCGAATAATCCGGTAGTCGTCAAGACGTCCGCGGGCGACCGTGAACCGCCGGTTGCGGGACACGGTCGTGTTGAGCGGGCTGCTGGGCGCGGTCCCCCGGGCAAGCGTGCGAGCGACGTCGAAGAGCCGCCGACCGACATCGATCAGTTGGCCGGAATTGGTCACCAGTTCGGTGGCGCCGGTGCGGACGGCCCTCAGCTGCGCGCGGGGGCGGGTGGCCCAGTCACCGATGGCGCCCAACAATAGCCGCCCGGTACCAGGTTCGCGGGCCGGTACCCAGATGTCCTCGGGGAACGGCGGCGGGCGCCGGCTGCGGTCAGCGATGACGTGACCGATCTCCGCCGCGCCCATCCCGTTGATCAACGCCTGGTGCGACTTGGTGTAAAGGGCGAGGCGATTTTTTGCCAAGCCCTCCACCAGGTACATCTCCCAGAGCGGCCGCGACTTGTCCAGCGGCCGGGCAGCCAGCCGGCCGATCAGTTCCTGCAACTGCTCGTCGCTGCCCGGCGACGGCAACGCTGAGCGCCGGACGTGGTAGGTGATGTCGAAATCGCGGTCGTCGATCCAGACCGGTCTGGCCAGGCCCATCGTCACTTCGCGGACCTTCTGCCGGTACCGGGGTACCTTCGGCAGCCGCTGTTCGACAGTGGCCAGCAACGTTTCGTAGCTCAGCCCGGCGCGCGGCTGACGCAGGATCGACAATGAGCCCACATACAGCGGGGTGGCGGTGTTCTCCAGCTGGTAGAACGACGTGTCCGAAGTGGACAACCTCGCCACGTCGCCTCTCCCCTGTTGATCCCTTTGCGATTGCGCCGACTGATCAATCTGCCGCTCACGGTAGCCGTGCATGCCCGCCCGCCGCAGCGCGGGTACGCGCCCGCGGCGATTGTGCGATGATCGTCACAGCTGTCTGCCACTCTCCAGCAGGCCTACTTTTTCGGCCCCTTCGTAACCTCTGGGAGAGTGCGGTGTTGACCAGCCCGAGCCCATCGGACCGTGACGCGTTCGCGGTCATGCCCGTCGTCGATTATGAACCGCCCGCGCGTGACGTCCGGCATTGCCGGCCGCCCTCGCACACAGCACTGCGACGTCCTAATACACATGTGCAGCAACGACATTCGAGTCAGCACACGGCGGCCGGCGGATCATCGACCACGTCCGTGCAGCTGCGGCAGGCGGCGTGCTTCGCCGACGCGGCGCTGCGCCGGGTACTGGAAGTCATCGACCGTCGCCGCCCGGTCGCGCAGCTGCACGGGCTGCTGGCCGCCGGCCTCGTCGACTCGGTGCTGTGCGCCAATCGGTTCACGGCCGGCCATGACGGGGCAGCGGTGATGCGCCGGTTGCGGCTGCAGGCGGCGGGCGCCGCGGACCGGGTCGCGGCGGCCGAGGTATTCGGAAGCTACAGCCGCGGTCATCGCATCCACGCGATCGCCTGCCGCATCGAACGGGTCAAGGACGGCAAGTGGCAGGTGGTCGCACTGCACATCGGCTAGACCGCCTTGCGGGCGCCCAGCCGGGGCTACTCCCGATTGCCCGGCTTCTCACCGGGCCGTTGCACGGCCCGCATCGTCGCCGGGCGGTGTCCACCGGTGAAGCGGGTGACCACCGGACCGACGATCGCCAGCACAAACACATACGACGTTGCCAGCGCAGCAACCCCGGTGATCGACGTGCCGACCAGGCCGATGATGATCAGCGAAAATTCGCCTCGGGCCATCAGCGTTGTGCCGGCGCGCAACTGGCCACGCCGCGCCACTCCCTCGCGCCGAGCCGCGAACACTCCGGTGGCCACCTTCGTCGCTGCAGTGACCGCGGCCAGGATCAGGGCGATCGGGAGCTCCGGTAACAGCTGTGCGGGATTCACCGGCAGCCCGACCGCGACGAAGAAGATCGCGGCGAACAGGTCGCGCAGCGGACCAAGCAGCTTTCGGGCTCGTTCTGCAGTCTCACCGGTGAGGGTCAGGCCGACCAGGAAGGCGCCCACGGCGGCCGACGCATGCAGGTGCTCGGCCAGCGCTGCGACGATCAGGGTAATGCCGAGGACCCTCAGCAGCAGCTGCTCGGAATCCGGGTGCGTCATCAGCCGGCCGACGTGGTGGCCCCAGCGATACGACGCGGCAAACGCCATGCACAGCGCCGCGATCGCGGCGGCCACCTCGACGATCGCGAGCAACCAGCCGCCGCCCGCGCCCAGAACTGCCACCAGCGGCAGATAAACCGCCATCGCGAAGTCCTCGAGCACCAGCACCGCCAGCACGGCTGGTGTTTCGCGGTTACCGAGCCGGTGCAAGTCCGCCAGCAGACTCGAGATAACACCCGACGACGAGACGTAGGTGACGCCGGCCAACGCGAGGATCCCGACGCCGTTGAGCCCGAGCAGCCAGCCTGCCACCGCACCGGGCGTGGCGTTCAGCACAAAGTCGACTGCGGCGGAGGGCAAGTGGTGGCGCAAGCTACTGGCGAATTCGGTCGCGGAGAATTCCAGACCCAAGGTCAGCAACAGCAGCACGACGCCGATCGGCGCACCGGTGGTGATGAACTGACCAGCGGTTGTGACCGGAGCAACACCGCCGTTGCCGAGGGCCAGACCGGCTAGCAGATACACAGGTATCGGGGAGAGCGCGAACCGACGAGCGACCGTCCCCAGTAACGCGAGCGCAGTCAGGACGGCGCCGAGTTGCAAAAGCAGCGGCGCCGAAATTTGCACCGGCTCAGCCGTTATCGACGAGTTGTACGACCTGGGCGATGCCGTCTTCGGTACCGACCACCACCAGCACGTCGTCTGCATGCAGTATCTCGGCCGGTCTCGGGGAGGCCAGCACTTCCTCGTTGCGCACGATCGCCACGATCGACGCGCCGGTGCGGGTGCGGGCGCGGGTGTCCCCGAGCGGCCGGTCCGCGAACGGGCTGCCCGGCCGGATGTGGACTTGACCGGCCTCCAGCCCGGGTACTTCGCGGGTCAGCTCGGTGAACCGCTCGGCGATCCGCGGTGCGCCCAGAATCTGGGCGACCGCATCGGCCTCTTCGTCGGTGAAGTGGAAGATCGGCTGAGCCTGGTCGGGATCGTCGCGCGCATACCGCACGACGTCGAATTCCCCGCTGCGCCGCGCGATGATTCCGATCCGCTCACCGTCGTGGCTGGTGAACTCGTAGCGCACGCCGATGCTGGGCAGCAGCACCTCTTTGACGTCCACCGCTGACTACCGCCGTCTGGCAGATTTCGGCTTGGCGTGGCGGCCCTGCCGACGCGCGGCTTCACGCCGTTCGCGTCGACTACCACCGGCACCGGCCGCCGCCGTCTGCCCGCCCCCGTTGCCCTGCACCTGCGCCGAACCGTCCTCGGCGGGACCGGAATACGTCAGTTCAGGCGCTGCGGTCTCAATTCCCTTGGCGCGCAACGCCGTTGCCGGTTCGCGCGGCTCGGCGGACGCGGCGGCGACCCGCTGCTGCGCATTGGCGGCCGCGGCAGTGGCGAACTCCGCCAAATCCTCCGGCTCCTCGACCGGTCCGACTTGCGGGGCCGGCACCGCCTCGACCGACACGTTGAACAAGAAGCCGACCGACTCCTCCTTCAGGCCGTCGAGCATGCCGGTGAACATGTCGAAGCCCTCGCGCTGGTACTCAACCAGTGGATCGCGCTGCGCCATCGCGCGCAGGCCGATGCCCTCTTTGAGGTAGTCCATCTCGTAGAGATGCTCACGCCACTTGCGGTCGATGACGTTGAGCAGCACGTTGCGCTCCAGCTGGCGCATCGCACCCTCGCCGGCGATCTCCTCAAGCTCGGCCTCTCGCACCGCGTAGGCGCGCTCGGCGTCTTCAACCAGCGCGTCGAGCAGTTCCTCGCGGGTGAGCTCACCGGGCTCACCGATCGCCTCCGAGTCGAGCAGGTCTTTGTGGTCGATCTTGACCGGATAAAGGGTCTTCAGCGCCTCCCAGAGCTGTTCCAGATCCCAGTCCTCGGCGTAACCCTCGGTGGTGGCTCCGTCGACGTAGGCGGTGATCACGTCGACGAGCATGTCGTGGGCCTGCTCCTGCAGGTTCTCGCCCTCGCGGATGCGGCGGCGCTCCTCGTAGATGACCTTGCGCTGCTGGTTCATCACCTCGTCGTATTTGAGGACGTTCTTGCGGACCTCGAAGTTCTGCTGCTCGACCTGGGTCTGCGCGCTCTTGATCGCGCGGGTCACCATCTTGGCCTCGATCGGCACGTCGTCGGGCAGGTTGAGCCGGGTCAGCAGCGATTCCAGCGCCGCGCCGTTGAAGCGGCGCATCAACTCGTCGCCCAGCGACAGGTAGAAGCGCGATTCACCGGGGTCACCCTGACGACCGGAGCGACCGCGCAGCTGGTTGTCGATGCGGCGCGACTCGTGTCGCTCGGTGCCCAGCACGTACAGCCCGCCGGCCTCGATCACTTCCCCGGCCTCCGCGGCGGCCTCGGCCTTGACCACCGGCAGCTCCTCGTGCCACGCCTCCTCGTAGTCGTCGGGCGTCTCAATCGGGTCCAGGCCTCGTTCGCGCAGTCGCAGGTCGGTCAGGAAGTCGACGTTGCCGCCCAGAACGATGTCGGTACCGCGGCCGGCCATGTTGGTGGCGACCGTGATGGCGCCGCGCCGGCCGGCCTGAGCGATGATGCCGGCCTCTTGCTCGTGGTATTTGGCGTTGAGCACGTTGTGCGGGATGCGCCGTTTCTGGAATTGGCGCGACAGATACTCCGAGCGCTCCACGCTGGTGGTGCCGATCAGCACCGGCTGGCCCTTCTCGTACCGCTCGCTGACGTCGTCGACGACCGCGATGTACTTGGCCTCCTCCGTCTTATAGATGAGGTCGGACTGGTCGGCGCGGACCATCGGTTTGTTGGTCGGGATGGTCACCACGCCGAGCTTGTAGATCTCGTGCAGCTCGGCGGCCTCGGTTTGCGCGGTACCGGTCATCCCGGAGAGCTTGTCGTAGAGCCGGAAGTAGTTCTGCAACGTGATGGTGGCCAACGTCTGGTTCTCGGCCTTGATCTCGACGTGCTCTTTGGCCTCGATGGCCTGGTGCATGCCCTCGTTGTAGCGCCGCCCGATCAACACCCGGCCGGTGAACTCGTCGACGATGAGCACGTCACCGTCGCGCACGATGTAGTCCTTGTCGCGGGCGAACAGCTCCTTGGCTTTCAGTGCGTTGTTGAGGTAGCTGACCAGCGGCGAGTTGGCGGCCTCGTAGAGGTTGTCGATGCCGAGCTGGTCTTCGACGAACTCCACGCCGAGCTCGTGCACACCGACGGTGCGCTTGCGCAGATCGACTTCGTAGTGGACGTCTTTTTCCATCAGCGGCGCCAGCCGGGCGAACTCGGGGTACCAGTTCGAAGCCCCGTCGGCGGGCCCGGAGATGATCAGCGGAGTGCGGGCCTCGTCGATCAGAATCGAGTCGACCTCGTCGACGATCGCGAAGTTGTGCCCACGCTGAACGCAGTCGTCGAGCGAGTGGGCCATGTTGTCGCGCAGGTAGTCGAAGCCGAATTCGTTGTTGGTGCCGTAGGTGATGTCGGCGGCGTAGGCGATGCGCCGCTCGTCGGGCGTCATCGGGGCAAGGATCACACCGACGTCCAGACCGAGGAAGCGGTGCACCCGGCCCATCCACTCGCTGTCACGTTTTGCCAGGTAGTCGTTGACGGTGACGACGTGTACGCCCTCACCGCCGATGCCGTTGAGGTAGGCCGGCAACACCGAGGTCAGGGTTTTGCCCTCGCCGGTCTTCATCTCCGCGACGTTGCCGAAGTGCAGCGCCGCAGCGCCCATCACCTGCACGTCGAACGGGCGCTGGTCCAGCACCCGCCAGGCCGCTTCGCGGGCTACCGCGAATGCCTCGGGCAGCAGGTCATCGAGGCTTTCCCCGTCGGCGTGCCGCTTCTTGAACTCGTCGGTCTTGGCCCGCAGCTCGGCATCGGTGAGTTTCTCGACGTCGTCGGACAAGGTGTTGACATAGTCGGCGACTCGCTTGAGGCGCTTGACGATGCGACCTTCACCAAGGCGCAGCAACTTATCCAGCACAGCTTTGTCCCCTACGGATCGGAGTCTTTGGCGTCCCCCATCCTAGGTGACGACCAGGCAATAGCCGTTTTGCGTCAGGCCAGCCGGATCAGGCCGTAGTCGTAGGCGTGCCGACGGTAGACCACCGACGGCCGGTCGGTCTGCTTGTCGTAGAAGAGGAAGAAGTCGTGACCGACCAGCTCCATCTCGTAGAGCGCGTCGTCCACCGACATCGGCTTGGTCGGATGTTCCTTGGTGCGCACCACCCGGCCCGGCTGATGCTGCCCGTCGGCGCCGTCGTGTTCGGCCGCGCCGTTGGTTTCGGTTTCGAAAGCCGGTTCGGGCGGCATGACGGCGGTCGCGGCGGCCAGTGAGACCGGGGTCTTGTCGCCGTAGTGGACTTTTCGGCGATCCTTGACGCGGCGCAGCCGGCTTTCCAGCCTGGCGACCGCGGATTCAAACGCGGCATAGAAGCTGTTTGCGCACGCCTCGCCGCGGACTACCGGCCCACGGCCGCGAGCGGTGATCTCGACATGCTGACAGGACTTGCGCTGCCGGCGGTTGCGTTCGTGGTCGAGCTCGACATCGAACAGGTAGATGGTTCGGTCGAATCTCTCCAGGCGGGCGAGTTTTTGCGAGACGTAGATGCGGAAGTGGTCGGGAATCTCGACGTTGCGGCCCTTGACTACGACCTCGGCGTGCAGTGTCGATTCGTCCGGCTCGTCGGTTGTTGCCGGTAGTTCGGCGACAAGCTGATCAAATTCCACGGTTTGCCTTGACATACTTGACAACTCGTTTCTCTCGCGTTGCACGCACCAGGCGTGCCCGGCTTCCAGTTACACGCGCCGACGGGGTGATGGTCGTGCCGTGGCCGCCCGCCGGTGCAAGATGTCGAGAACTCACCCCCTGCCGTCTTCGGTGTCGTGGCGCCTTGCTCTATCTCAGCTGCGCCGCCTCGAGGCGTTTCGTGGTGCTTGATCCCGACGGTAGACCGAATTCAGGCGGAAGTTCCAGTGTTTTGACCTACCTGTTGCGAGTTCTTCATGAACGCTCACGCGGCTGCTAGCGCGAGCACAGCGGCGACCCGCGCTCCCGCGGTTTGCAGGACGCGCACCGACTCACGGGCGGTCGCACCGGTCGTGACGATGTCGTCGACGAGCAGGACCTCACCACCGGCGGGCACGCGTCGCCTGGTCAGCAGCACCCGTCCGGCGATATTGCGCTCACGGGCAGCGCTGCCCAGACCGGCCGAATCGCGGGCCAGCGCCTTCATCCGCAGCGCCCGGACCACGGTGACGTGCGGGTGGGCAGCGGTTGCCAGCGTCGCGATGCGGGTGACCGGATCGCCGCCACGGCGACGCGCCGCCCAGCTGCGGGTTGGCGCCGCGACGATCGTCAGCGGGACGTCCAGCAGACCCCACTCGAGCAATCGCTGCACGCCGAGGGCCAACGCCAGGGCCAACGGCGTGACCAGGTCGCTGCGGCCGCGGTCTTTCATCGCGACGATCACCTGCCGGCGCGCACCGGCGTAACGGCCGAGGGAAAACACCGGAACTCCGGGGTCGATGCGCGGACTCACCACGCGCGGTGCATCAAGACCCATGGCCAATTCTCGGGCGCAGGTTTCACACCAGCGGGTCGACGGCGCCCCGCAGCCGCCGCATTCCAGCGGAAGGACGAGATCGAGCACACCGCGAGTGTGACGACGGGGGGTGACAAGTGCGTCACGGCGGCTTCTGGCGGTGGGGCCAATGACCCCACCACCAGATACCCCATCCTCACGGGAGCAGGAAGTCGGTGATGTTGAAGAGGTTGGCCACTTCCGCACCGATGTCAGCAGCGGTCACGTTGAAGTCCGCGGGGAATATCGCGAGATCAGCTTGGACCAGCCCGAGCTGATCCATCAACCCGGTGACACTACCCAGATCGCCGGCTTGGTCCACCGACGCTAAATAACCCAGGGCCAACTAACTAGCCGCTGCACGCCGCGCCCTGGCCAGATTACGCACGCCGAAATTGTCAGCCGGGCAGCACCGGTATCGCCCCGCCCACCATGAACGGCGGTACGTCCAGCCAGCCCTGCGGGCCTTCGGCGCCGGAGATCGACAGCTGCATCACCCCGCGCGGATCGGCGACGTACACCATCGACGGGTTGGCGGCGATCGCGGAAACCGGCTGCTGCAGATTGCCATTCGGCGCATCCGAGTTCACCCCGTCGATGTTGACGTAAGACACCGGATGTTCAGCGTCGTTGCGGCTGACCGCGACGTCGTCGTCGGTGCGCCAGGATAGCGACACCACCGAGGAGCCCAGCCCGAACCCGAGCCGCCGAGGGTAGGTCAAAGCGAATTGGCCGGCCTGCGTCTGTTCGACGCTGGCCAGGATTACCTGGCCCTCGATGGCCATTGCCGCTCGCGTGCCGTCGCGGGACAGCTGCAGCTCGGCGATCACCCCCGGGAAGCGACTGGACACCGCAGCCGAATCCACTGGTAGACGCGCAGGCTGACCCGACGCCGTCCCGGCGATCGCACGCAACACGGTGTTGCCGTCGGCCACCACCCACACCGCGTCGTCCAGCGACCAGCTGGGCCGCGACAACGTATGTCCGTCAGCGGCTTCCACCGCCTCGCCGCCGAGATCGCCGATCCACAGCGAGGAGGCCATATCCGGAGCGCCCGGCCGAAGCGTCACCACCGACGCCACCTGGTGCCCGCTGCGCGACAGCGCGGCTCCGGTCTGATCCGTCGTCCGCCCGAAAGCGCCCGGCACCGGGTCGGAGGCCGCCCCGTTCAGCGACACCAGCCGCCCGCCCACCAGCGCGTGCACCCCGGCCGCAGCACCCTCGGCAACCCCCGGATCGGTGGCCGCGACGTCAGAGGGGTTCCACCCGGCCGCGAACCTCTCGTCCAGTGCGGCGCCGTCGGCGTTGATCACGTACGGCCCTTTGATGTCGGCGCGCGCCAGGGTCCAGATGATCTGCGCGGCAAGCAATTGCTTGCTGTGCGGGTCGGCGACCGTCAGCAACTCCAGATCGATCCGCGCTCCGGCGTAGCCGCGTCCGATGCCGCTCTTTCCGCCGTCGGCGCGTGTCACCGGCCCGCGCAGCCGCAGCGGCGGGCCGAGCATGTTGCGCACACTTTTGGCCATTTCCGGACGCGGACCGGCGATCAGCTTGGAAATCAGTTCGGTGGCCAACTGATCACGGTCGGCCACCGCGACGTAGCGCGGATCCGGAACGACCGTCTTGCCGGTCGGGTCCGCGAAGTACAACGTGTTGCGTTTGTAGGTGGCCTGAAATTGCTGCCAGTCCAAGAACACCCCGTTGGGCAGGCGATCGATGCGCCACCCGCCCGGTGTCTTGATCAGCTCGACCGGACCGGGATCCGGCAGCACTCCTTCAGCAGTCTCGAACACCCCCATGTCCGAAAGCGAGCCAAGTTTGTCTGCCCGCATGGTCACCGAAACCCGTTCGGCGCTACGGGTTTCGACGAAGACGACGTGGTCGATCAGCAGGGCGCTACCGGCATCGTCCCAGTGGTTCGACGCCGACTGGGTGAGGAACTGGCGTGCAGCAAGGTGCCGGTTGGCCGGATCGGCTGTGGCTTTGAGGAATTCGCGCAACAGCATGTCGGGGTCCATGCCGGGCGTCGGCTTGGGCAGGTTCGATGGTGCCGGCCGCTCGACGGTGCCGATGGCTTGCGGCGCCGACGCACTCGGCACTCCGGCGCAACCCGCAAGCACGACCGCCAGGGCGAGCAGCAGCCCGGTCAACCGCCGCATCACACACTCCCTTCGGCGTGCTCCCGCGGCCGAAGCTGACGCTCCTCGCGTTCTGGGGCAATCGGTTTCATCGGCAGCGGACTGGTGGTGACCTTGTGGCCGCGAACCAGCGGAAGCGTCAGCCGGAAGCAGGCGCCCTTGCCGGGATCGCCCCAGGCCTCGAGCCGACCCTGGTGCAGGCGCGCGTCCTCAACGCTGATCGCCAGCCCCAGCCCGGTCCCACCCGACTGGCGCACCCGCGAGGGGTCCGAGCGCCAGAACCGGCTGAACACCAGCTTCTCCTCGCCCGGCCGCAGCCCGACGCCGTAGTCGCGGACGGTGACGGCGACGGTGTCTTCGTCGGCGGCCATCCGGATCCGCACCGGCTTGTGCTCGGCGTGGTCGATGGCGTTGGCGATCAGATTGCGTAGGATCCGCTCGACGCGGCGCGGGTCGACTTCGGCGATCACCTCGTCGGTCGGCATGTCGACAATCAGCTGAACCCCGGCGTCTTCGGCCAGATGACCCACGTTGCCCAGCGCGCTGTTGACGGTCGAACGCAGGTCGACCGCCTCGACCGACAACTCGGCCACGCCGGCGTCGTGCCGGGAGATTTCCAGCAGATCGTTCAGCAGCGTCTCGAAGCGGTCCAGCTCGCTGACCATCAGCTCGGTGGACCGCCGCAGGGCCGGCTCGAGATCGTCGCTGTGGTCGTAGATCAGGTCGGCTGCCATCCGGACGGTGGTCAGCGGTGTGCGCAGCTCGTGGCTGACATCAGAGGTGAACCGTCGCTGCAGGTTTCCGAACTCTTCGAGTTGGGCGATCTGCCGCGACAAGCTTTCGGCCATGTCGTTGAACGACACCGCCAGCCGGGCCATGTCGTCTTCACCGCGGATCGGCATCCGCTCGGACAGGTGACCCTCGGCGAACTGTTCGGCAGTCCGGGCCGCGGCACGCACCGGCACCACCACCTGGCGCGTGACCAACCATGCGATACCGGCCAGCAAAACCATCAGCACCAGGCCGCCGGTGGCCATCGTGCCGCGGACCAGTGCGATCGTGCTTTGCTCGTTGCCCAGCGGGAAGATCAGGTAGAGCTCCAGGTTGGTCACCCGCGACGACGTCGGGGTGCCGATCACCAGCGCCGGACCCGAGAAGCCCTCGGTGTGCACCGTCGCGTACTGGTAGGCCACCTGCCCGGCCTTGACGAAATCCCGCAGCGCAGCCGGCAACTGGTCGACGGGCCCGGCCGCAGCCGCGGGCCTCGGGCCGTAGCCCGGTACCACCAGCACCGCGTCGAACGCACCGGCCAGACCGGCGCCGGAGGTTGGATCGGTTTTCGACGTCAACGTGTTGCGGGCGAGTTGCAGGCTGCTGTCCAGCGAGCGCGCCTCTTCCCCGCTGACGATCCCGCTGACCGTGTCACGGGCCCGGTCGATCTGCTCGGTGGCCGCGCGGACCTTGACGTCAAGAACGCGATTGGTGACCTGACTGGTCAGCACGACGCCGAGCACCAGAATCACCGCAAGTGACATCCCGAGCGTCAGGCTGATCACCCGGAGTTGCAACGAGCGGCGCCAAGCC
Source organism: Mycobacterium sp. (assembly GCA_035314925.1). GTDB lineage: Bacteria > Actinomycetota > Actinomycetes > Mycobacteriales > Mycobacteriaceae > Mycobacterium. Next base: position 20,723 of record DATFYT010000089.1, read on the forward strand.
GCGCCGAAGACTCGACCCAACGCGCCCA
>DATFYT010000090.1:0-5360 GCA_035314925.1 Mycobacterium sp.
GTCCTCACCCTCACCGGCGAAAAGATCTGCGCCCTGACTCGCTTCGACAACGACGTGCTCCCACGGTTCGGGCTGCCTCGATCGCTCCCGGGTTGAATCGCGCAGGCGGGCAACGGGATTCCCGCACAAGCAGAAGGAAAACAGACGACATGCGTGCGATCAATACAGACACCGATAACGCCACCTTCGTTACCGCCACTGGCCTGAACTAACCGCAATCGAAAGGCGGAGATCAACATGAACACACCCCCCATCGTGTCGGCGCAGGAGTGGGCCATCGCGCACGAGCAATTGCTGGTGAAGGAAAAGGAGGTGATGCGCGCGCATGACGCACTGGCGGCCCAGCGACGGCGGATGCCCTGGCTGGCGGTGGACAAGGAGTACGAGTTCGAGGGACCCGAGGGCAAGGTCGGCCTGCTGGGCCTCTTTCAGGGTCGGCGTCAGCTGATCGTCTATCGCGCCTTCGTTGGGCCCGACATCGACGGCTGGCCCGATCACGGCTGCCGCGGCTGCTCCATGATCGCCGACCATATCGGCAACCTGGCCCACCTGAATGTCCGCGACACCACGCTGGTGTTCGCCTCGCGCGCGCCGCAGCCGGGTATCGAGCACCTGAAGGCGCGCATGGGCTGGCAGATGCCGTGGTACACGATCACCGACAACTTCGACGTCGACTTCGGCGTGGACGAGTGGCACGGCACCAATGTGTTCATCCATAACGGCGACCGGGTGTTCCGCACCTACTTCATCAACAACCGGGGCGACGAGGTGCTGGGGAACACCTGGAGCTTTCTGGACATGACGGCACTCGGCCGCCAGGAAACCTGGGAGGACTCACCGGAGGGCTACCCGCAGAGTCCGCCCTACGAATGGTGGGACTGGCACGACGAATACGGCGAGCGCGCGCCGTCCCGATGGTTCGGTGACCCCGATCCGACCGATCCCAACGACCAGCGTCCACCGCGCACCTGACATCAGGAGTTGTGGCCGGTGATGACGGTGCTGCCGGCCCGTGGGTGTACGCACTGACTCGGCGGCACACGCGTCGGCAGTAGGTTTTCCCTCAGGAGCCAGACGAGAAGGGAGCCTGCATGCCCGGAGCAACCAGTGACGTCTGGGAGGTGTTGTCGACCGCGCGGACGATCCGGCGTTTCACCGACCAGCCGGTCGACGACGCCACGCTGGCGCGGTGTCTGCAAGCGGCGATGTGGGCGCCGTCCGGAGCCAATGCGCAGGACTGGCGTTTCGTCGTGCTGCGGTCGGCTGAGCAGCGGGCTGTGGTGGCCAAGGCGGCGGCCCGCGCCTTGGAGGTGATCGAGCCGGTCTACGGGATGAGTCGGCCCGCCGACGACGACGACAGCCGGCGGGCCCGTAGCAATCGCGCGACCTACGAGTTGCACGACCGGGCCGGTGAATTCACCTCGGTTCTGTTCGCGCAGAAGCGTTTTCCGACAGCTTCTGAGCTTCTTCTCGGCGGGTCGATCTTCCCGGCGATGCAGAATTTCTTGCTGGCCGCTCGCGCGCAGGGTCTGGGCGCGTGCCTGACGAGTTGGGGTGCCTATGGCGGCGAGCAGCTGCTGCGGGACGCCGTCGGCGTGCCCGACGACTGGATGGTCGCCGGACATGTCGTGGTGGGCTGGCCCAAAGGCAAGCATGGCCCGGTGCGTCGGCGACCGTTGAGCGAAGTGGTGAACCTCGACCGCTGGGACGAGCCGGCGGCTGAGTTGGTAGGGCAACGCGATGAATAGGCCGGCGTGGTTGTCGTCCATCGGGCAGGCGGTCAGCCGGTACGGATTGGCGCTGACGCTGGCGTGGATTGGTTTCGGCAAGTACATCAAGATGGAAGCCCGGGTCCTGATCGAACACAGCCCGTTGATGAGTTGGGTCTATGACGTGTTCAGCGCCAACACCGTTGCGCGGGGTTTGGGAACGCTGGAAATCGTTGCCGCGATACTGATTGCCCTGCGCCCGTTTTCGGCGCGGTTATCGGCGATCGGCAGCGCGATGGCGATCGTCCTGTTCTGCGGGACGCTGAGCTTCCTGTTCACCACACCTGGCGTGGCGACCCGTTTCGTTGGGCCCATTCCGGTGCTGTCCGCGCTACCTGGCCAGTTCCTGCTCAAAGACGTTGTCCTGATGGGCGTGGCGATCTGGACCCTCGGTGAGGCCCTGCAAGCACACCGGACGGCGTCAGCTCTTGATGCCGACCGTGATCAAGTCTGAGATGGCCCGAGTTATCAGCGGCCGCCGGACCCGGTGTTGCTCGGCGACGGTAAAGCCTGCGTCCTCGAACAATCGCCGCATCTCAGCCGCCGACGGGTGATGTGCCGCCTTCCACCGGCTGGTCGCCGGCCGCTGCGGGAGGAGGTGCCGCGCACTGAGAGTCGAGACCGCCGCCAGCCCGCCGGGCGACAGCACCCGGTGGAATTCGCGCAACGCCTCGGGTTGGTCGAAGAAGTGAAACGCCGACGTCGTCACGACCGCATCCACCGTCCCGTCGTCAAACGGAAGCTGCTCGGCCGGGCCGCGCAACCACTGCACATCCGTCGAGCGGGCGCGGGCCTGGTTGAGCATGCCCTCCGACATGTCCACGCCGTAGACCTGCGCGGGATGCAGGTCGCGTTCGATTCGGTCGGCCAGAATGCCTGTGCCACAGGCGATGTCAGCTACGCGCGCAGAGGAGTGCGCGCGCAGCTGGCCAACCACTTCGTCGTGCGCCGGCCGGTAGACCCACTGCTGCAGAAACGGCAGGTTGTACGCCGGGGCCGCGAAGCCCCAGAACCGCGTGACGGCGTCGTTGAAACCGCGACGTTGCGCCGCGGCGGTCACTTGACCGAGGTGTAGTAGATCGTGTCGGCCACCGACACCGAGTCGTTGCCCTGCGGGATCGGCGAGAGCCCGTTCTCTGCCACCAGCTCACTCATCGACGTGCCGGTCGACTGCCAGCCCAAGGTGTTCAGGTAGGCGGCGACGTCGTTGCGGTCGCCCTCGTAGCCGAGTTCGGAGAATTCGAGGTCGAACCCGTGCGCACGCCATTTCTCGGTGGCCTTGCGCATCATCTCGCGCGCTTGGTCGTGGTCGACGTCGGACATGTCCGGGATCGCCTCGGTGGCGAGCCGGCTGCCGGCTGCGCTGAGCGCGGAGATGTTGTCCAGCAGGCGGTCTTGTGCTTCCGGCGGCAGATAACCGAGCAGTCCCTCGGCGATCCACGCGGTGGGCTGATTTTTGTCGAAGCCCGCCTCGATCAATGCGGCCGGCCAGTCGTTCCGAAGGTCGATGGCGACGGTCCGGCGATCGGTGGTCGGCTCGGCGCCCAACTCGGCCAGCGTGCTGGTCTTGAAGGCGATCACCTCGGGCTGGTCGACCTCGAACAGCGTCGTACCGGCGGGCCAGTCCAACCGGTAGGCACGCGCGTCGAGACCGGACGCCAGGATCACCGCCTGGCGGATACCGGCGTGCGTCGCGTCGGCAAAGAACGCGTCGAAGAAGCGGGTGCGGACGCCCATCGCGATCGGCATGTGCTCGAGCTTCCAGGGTGCCTCTTCGTCGTCGACGTCAGCGCCGTCCAGCTCGCCGGTTGCCAGCTTGGTCAGGAAGTCGACGCCGACGGCGCGAACCAGCGGTTCGGCGAACCGGTCGTCGATCAGGGGGTTGTCGGCCTTGGTGGCGACTGCCCGGGCGGCGGCAACCATCGTTGCGGTCGCTCCCACGCTGGTGGCAAGGTCCCAAGTGTCGTTATCGGTGCGCGGCATTGCGTGCTCCTAAGCTCTTAAAGTTTCAGATCAAGGTTACTTAGTTAGTATAACAAGTAGTTAGCCCATGTAACAAGCTGGTTGAACAACTAGCTCTGGCCAGCGGTTACCGGCTTGAACACCCGTTGACGACTCGGCGATTCAATGCTGGGGTTAGGCGAGGGAAGGGGGTGATCGTGACAGAACAGCTGCGCCCTGCAGTGGACCGACGTCACCTTCTCGGGGTCTCGATATCAACCGTCGGTGCAATCGCCTTATCGGCTTGTGGCAATCCGCAGCCCAAGGCACGAGAGGCCGGCGCACCCGCAGAGGACGACGTACCGGTCACACCACCCGAAGACTTGATGCGCGAGCACGGGGTGCTCAAACGCGTACTGCTGATCTATCGAGAAGGAATCCGTCGTGTGGAGGCCGGTGATGAGCTTCCCGTCCAGGCGCTCAATGCTGGGGCAGCGATTATTCGAAGCTTTATCGAGGACTATCACGAGCAGCTCGAAGAAAAGCATGTCTTCCCCAAGCTGGAACAGGCGGGCAAACTCGCCGACGTCACCGCTGTGTTGCGCACCCAGCACGCGCGGGGTCGCGTGCTGACCGACCGGGTGGTCGCCGCCAGTACCGCGCCGGCGCTCGATCAGGCCAAGCGGGACGCCGTCGTGCAGGACATGTCGGCGTTCATCCGAATGTATGAGCCGCATGAGGCGCGTGAAGATACGGTCGTTTTCCCGGCGTTGCGACAAGTGGTGCCCGCCAATGAGTTTCGCGACATGGCCGACATGTTCGAGGACGAGGAGCACCGGCGGTTCGGGCAGGCTGGGTTTGAAGGGGTCGTCGATAAAGTCGCCGATATCGAAAAGAGCCTCGGTATCTACGATTTGAACCAGTTCACCCCGACCTAGTACGCGGTGCGCACCGGTCAGGAGCCAGGCGAGTTGACGAACCAGACGTTGTCTTCCCGCAGGTTACGGCTGCGCCAGCCGTCGTCGGTGCGGACCAATTCGTGGTAGTAGTAGCCGCCGCAATAACTGAGCCCGGTCATCCCCGGCAGCTGCATGGGGTTGTAGAACATCGCGCGCACCTGGGCGGTTTCGCCGTCGATCTGGCTTTCGATGTTGGTGATGTAGTGCATCGACATCGGAATCGCCGCGAACCCCTGCGCCAGCCAATCGGCGACCTGTTCGCGGCTGCCGGCGATGGCGCCCGCCGACGAGTAGTCGATGTGCGCATCGTCGGTGAACACGGATCGATACAAATCCCAGTCCTTGGTGTCGACGGCGCGGGCGTATCTAGTGAGCAGCGCCCTGATTTCCAGTTCGTCGCTGATTCGTTGTAGGTCCATCCGAGATGCTCACTGGTGCACCCTTATTGATCGGTGCACCCTTTTGAGGTCGGTGATCTTGGATGGGTCGCCGATGCACCCGAGGTGCCGTCTGGTCACCGCCTTTGATGCTGGACGCGTGAGGATGTCCGATAGGAGTGTTGCGGGACTGGGCGGTTACCCGGGGTGTGGTGACCGTCGACAGGGCTTTGCGCCTCCGAGCGCCGTTCAGTGAGCAAACCGGCAGTCACGCCCCGGCACCAAGATGCGGGTGCCTCCCCACTGAGGTAAGC
>DATFYT010000091.1:0-2521 GCA_035314925.1 Mycobacterium sp.
CATTCGTCGGGGCGCTGACGCTGGAGATGCCGACGGCCGCCGACGACGAGGTCTTGTCGTGGATGGCCGCGGGCCCGCCGCCGATCTACTTCGGCTTCGGCAGCACGCCGATCGCATACCCCGCTGAAACGGTCGCCGCGATCAGCGCGGCCTGCGCGCAGTTGGGCGAGCGGGCGTTGATCTGGTCTGGGCCGAATGACTTCACCCACGTCCCGCATGCCGAGCACGTCAAGGTTGTGGATACGGTAGGCCAAGCGGCCATCTTTCCCGCGTGCCGCGCTCTCGTCCATCATGGGGGCGCCGGCACCACGGCCGCGGGCCTGCGCGCCGGAATCCCCACCTTGGTCCTCTGGAACGGGCTCGATCAGCCGGTCTGGGCTGATACGGTCACCCGCCTGAAAGTCGGCTTTGGACGGTGCTTTTCGGAAAGCACCGTGAATTCACTGGTCGCAGACCTGCACTCCGTCCTTGCTCCGCACCACGCGAGTCGAGCCCGTGAGGTCGCCGCCCAGACGATCACACCGGCCGAAAGCCGCGCCCGCGCAGCCGATCTCCTGGAAGACGCCGCGCGCCGGGGGACCAGAGGCTGATCGGCTCTCAGCCCGACGAGCCGCGTCGCACCTGCCGCACCTGCCGGTTGTCAATGGCGTCGATCGTCAGAACCCGGCTGCGAATTCGCCACTTCGTGTCGACGCACTGATATTCGTCGTCGTATCGCAGATGCCACGTCACGTCGCGGAGCTGATCCCCATGCTGGATCCAGTGATGCGCAACGCAGGCGATGCGCCCGCGGGCAGTTCCGGGTCGGGGACCGGCGTCATAGACCTCGCCGACAACGGCGTGCTGGGTGCGGATTGTGGCAGCGACGGTAGCCGCCGCATCCCAGATGGCCGCGCGACCACGGTGCTGGCGAACCGGTTCCAATGTCGTCGGCGGGTCAGGCAGTGTCAGCTCCGCGTCTTCGGTGAAAAGATCTGCGACAGAATCGAATCGGCGGTCGTCGACATCTGCGGCGTAACGGTGTACGAGGTCGGAGAGAGCTGCCCGGTCGAGCCCGCTGAGCGTCATGTCGACAGGGAAAGCCGTTGGGCGCAGGCCGACAGCTCGTCCTTGGCCTGCTCGAGATCGGCGGTCGGAGGCATGGCCAGCACCAGTCGATCGGCGCCTTGGGCGACTAACCGCTCAGCGCGTTCGGGGTCGACTTTGGTAACCGAATGGCCCAGCGACACTTCGATATCTGCCGGATCGCGTCCGGCGGCCGCCGCCTCGTCGCGCATCAGCCCCAGCATTGCCTCCAGCTGGGAACCGGCCACTCCCAACGGCTGAAAGCCGTCGCCGAAGCGACCGGCCCTCCGAGCAGCTGGTTTACTGTGCCCGCCGATGTGCACCGGAAGATGTTCTCCGGCAACTGGTTTCGGACTGCAGACGACATTGGCGAACTCGAAGAACTCGCCGTGATGGGTGACACCGTCCCGCTGCTGATCCCACAACGCCCGCAGCACTGCTAACTGCTCGTCGGCACGTCGACCCCGGCTCTCGAACTCGGCGCCGCACGCCTCGATCTCTTCTCGCAGCCAGCCCACGCCGACGCACAACCGAAGCCTTCCACCCGACAACGCGTCGACGGTCGCCGCCCGTTTGGCCAGCACAACTGGATGATGGTTGGGCAGCACCAGAACTCCGGTGGCCAGCCCGAGCCGGTCGGTGTTGGCGGCTAGAAACGCCAGCAGGTCAAGCGGATCGGGGACTGGGCAGTCGGACGCCAATTCCACGCGGCCCGAAGGGTCGTACGGATAGATGCTGTCGTAGCGAGTCGCCAAGACGGTGTGCTCGACGGCAACGATCGATTCGAAGCCGCATGCTTCGACGTGGCGGGCGAATGCCGCCATCCACCGCGGGTCTGCGGTAACACCGGCAGCGACGGGGGCGACGACGGCGAATTTGACGGTCTTCATGGCAAATTGAAGCTAACAGGTGGTTTCGGCCGGGCTGACGGCCGTCTGGGCTCGCATGGCTTCGGCCAGAGCGATCGCCCGGTGATCGGTGAACACGTCTTCGAGCAGCACCGGGCGGCCATCGGGACCGCTCAGCGGAACCCGCCAGTTGGGGTATTCATCGGTGGTGCCCGGTTGGTTCTGCGTGCGCTGATCGCCAACAGCGTCGGTCAGGGCTAGCCCAAGCAGCCGCGACGGCGTTCGGCCCAAATACTTGTGGAGGGCGAGCACGGTCTCCTCGACGTCGGCGTGTTTCGACAGCAGCCCGACTCGACGCAGCTCGGCAATCCAGGCCGCCCGCTCGGCTTCGGCGGCCGCAAGCTCCTGCTCGACCGGCCGGGTCAACAAACCCAGCGAATCCCGCAGGCGCACATGCTCGTTGGCCAGATAACCGGCGGTGGGCGGTAGGTCGTGAGTGGTCACCGACGACAGGCAATATTCGCGCCAGCGCTCGGCCGGCAGCGGACCGCCACCACCGTCGCGGTCCAGTTCGAACCACAGAATCGACGTGCCGAGCACGCCGCGTC
>DATFYT010000092.1:0-9174 GCA_035314925.1 Mycobacterium sp.
CTGGCGTAGCTGCGTTTGTCGTCGTCGGTGAGGCAGTGGAACATACTGTGGTCGATGACGGTGTCGAAGGCGTCGGTGTAGCCGTCGAGCTTGGTGGCGTCGGCCACCGCGAACTTCACGTTCACCCCGGCGTCCCTGGCCCGGCGTTCGGCGGTGATCAGCGCGGTCGGGGAGATGTCCAGCGCGGTCACCGCATGTCCATGCTGGGCCAGGTAAATGGCGTTGTCGCCGAGTCCGCAGCCAATATCGAGTACGTCGCCGTGCACCAGACCGTGGTTTTGCCATTTAAGGACGGGCTCCTTGGGCGCCTTGGCCGCGATGAAATCACTGGTCAACGGGCATAGAGGTTGGTGACCTCAATGCGGTCGCCAAATCGACGTTCACCAGTCTGTGCAACAGTGCGGCTGCCTCGTCGCCGTTCTATGGGTCGATCTTCGAGTTCGTGCTGCTCGCGCGCCGGCACTTGTGCAGCACGTCCAAGAGTGCGACTCCGCGAGATTTGCAGTGCAGTGAGCTGGATTTCGTAGGGCGCTCTTTCGTCGGAGCCGAAGAGCTCACCGGTGGTTTGCCACAACGCGTTTTCGGGGAGCGGTGTGGTCATCAACTCCCATGGTGGTGTACCCGCGTTATACGTTGGCGACGTGGACGACACGCCCGACCCGAAGATCGAGGAGCTGCTGGGCGATCTGGAGGGCAGCGCACGCGCCGAGCGCGCCGAGCTGATCGAGTGGCTGTTCGAGCAGGGCATCACCGCCGAGGAGATTCAGGGCACGTCCGCGTCGTTGTTGCTGGCAACCCGTCGAGTGATCGGCGACGACGGTACCTATGTGTCGACGCGAGAAATTGCCGACGCCTACGGCATCGATCTTGACCTACTTCAGCGGGTGCAGCGCGCCATCGGTTTGGCCAGGATCGACGATCCCGACGCGGCCGTGCACATGCGGGCCGACGTCGAGGCGGCCGCCCACGTTCGACACTTCCTCAAACTCGGCCTGGATCCCGACAACCTCGTGTTGGTCACCCGCGTGCTCGCCGAAGGGCTCTCGCACGCGGCCGAGGTCATGCGCTATACCGCCATGGCGGCTGTCATAGAACCGGGCACCACCGAACTGGAAATCGCCAAGCGATCCCACGCACTGGTCAGTCAGATCACACCGCTGCTGGGCCCGTGGATCGAGGAAATGCTGTTCATGCAGCTCAGAAACATGATGGAGACCGAGGCCGTCACCGCCAGCGAGCGAGCGGCCGGAGCGCCGCTCCCTGGCGCACGCCAGGTCACTGTCGCCTTCGCCGATCTGGTCGGTTTCACCCGGCTCGGCGAGGAGGTGCCGGCCGAGGAGCTGGGACAGCTGGCCAATCGGCTGGCCGAGATCGCCCGCGACGTGGCGGTCCCGCCCGTGCGCTTCATCAAGACGATCGGCGACGCGGTGATGTTCGTGTGCACCGACCCGGCGCCGCTGCTCGACGCGGTGCTCAAGCTTGTCGAAGTCACCGACGGCGACAACAACTTCCCTCGGCTACGTGGCGGCATCGCGTCGGGGTCTGCGGTGAGCCGGGCGGGCGACTGGTTCGGCAGCCCGGTCAACCTGGCCAGTCGGGTGACGGCGGTGGCGCGGCCGGGCGCGGTGCTGGCCGCCGAGTCGACGCGCGATGAGCTCGGCGATGACGCTGGCTTCAGTTGGTCGTTCGCGGGCGCGCGTCACCTCAAGGGGATCACGGGTGAGGCGAGGCTGTTCCGCGCCCGGCGAGGCGACGCTGAGACCGCATAGAGGCAGGCCCGGAGGACGCTGGGAGGCGTCTCGTACATCCTGCGCGGCCGGTTTTCACTCCGCTGACCGGCTCTTTGGAAATCGTCGCTTTCCGGGCCTGCTTCGCTCCTAAAACTACAACTCTTCGCAGGTCATATCAACGGTTTTCTTTCGCGCCGAATGTGGGCGTCTGTCACGGTTTCCGCCGAAAAACGTGTCCCAAGCCCACACTGGGCGTCCGGGTTGTTCGCCCGGGGCGAAACCCATTTCTGCATGCAGTGCAATGGTGTAATTATGTAAGCATGAAGCATCATCATGGACATGGGCGCAGCTACGGCCGCCCCGGCGGCTGGCAGCAAGCCGGCCAACCCGACGCCGGCGACGCCGCGGACTGGTTCGCCGGACGCCTGCCCGACGCCTGGTTCGACGGCGACCCGACGGTCGTCGTCGACCGCGAAGAGATCACCGTCATCGGCAAGCTCGCCGATCCCGAGAAATCCGAGAACGAAGAAAGCGAAGCTCGTGCGTCGGGTCGTGTCTCGCGATTTCGTGAAGAGACCCGTTCGGAACGGATGAACATCGCCGACGAGGCGCAGGACCGCTACGGCCGCAAGGTTTCCTGGGGCGTCGAGGTCGGTGATGAGCGAATCTTATTCACCCACATCGCCGTTCCGGTCATGACGCGGTTGAAGCAGCCCGAGCGGCAGGTTCTCGACACCCTGGTCGACGCCGGCGTGGCCCGATCTCGTTCCGATGCGCTGGCGTGGTCGGTGAAACTGGTCGGCGAGCACACCGAAGAGTGGCTGGCCAAGCTTCGTGACGCGATGTCGGCGGTCGACGACCTGCGTGCGGAGGGCCCAGAGCTGTAGGCCGCTTTAGGCCCGAGTCATCGCGTAATACGCGCCTCGCCGGGCCAACAGTTCGCTGTGGTTGCCCTGCTCGACGATCTTGCCCGACTCCATCACCAAGATCACGTCGGCGTCTCGGATCGTCGAAAGGCGATGCGCGATAAGGAAACTCGTCCGATCACGACGAAGCTCGTGGGTGGCCTTTGCTATCAGCAGTTCGGTGAGGGTGTCCACCGAGCTGGTCGCCTCATCGAGGATCAGCAGCTGCGGCCGGGCCAGGAATGCCCGTGCGATGGTGATCAACTGCCGTTCGCCGGCGCTGATGTTGCTGCCGGCGTCGTTGACCCGGGTCTCATATCCCTTCGGCAGCGTGTGCACGAACCGGTCGACGTACGCGGCCTTCGCGGCTTCGATGACGTCGTCGTCGCTGGCGTCGGGTCGGCCGTAGGCGATGTTCTCGGCGATCGTCCCGCCAAAGAGCCAGGTGTCTTGCAACACCATGCCGATGCGAGAACGCAGCGACTGCCGGCTGATCGTCGTGATGTCGACGCCGTCGACCAGGATTCGGCCGGAATCGACGTCGTAGAAGCGCATCAGCAGGTTCACCAGCGTGGTCTTGCCCACCCCGGTCGGCCCGACGATCGCTACCGTGCTGCCCGGTTCGGCGGTGCAAGAGAGGTCGTCGATCACCGGGGTGCCGGGGCGATAGCCGAAGCTCACATGGTCGAATTCCACGCGCCCGGTTGGCCGGTCACCGTTGGGCGATGGCAGGAGTGCTTTGCGGTCGGGTGATTCTTCGAGCTCGTCGAGCAGGTCGAAAACCCGCTCGGCACTGGCTACCCCGGACTGCAGGGTGTTGTACATCGAGGCCACCTGGTTCATCGGCGCGTTGAACTGGCGGACGTACTGGATGAACGCCTGGATGCTGCCGACCGTGATCTGGCCGGTCGCCACTTGCACGCCGCCCACCACTGCGACCGCCACATAGCTGAGGTTGCCGATGAAACCCGTCGCCGGTGACACCAAGCCGGAGATGAACTGCGCGCCGAAACTGGCTTGGTACACATCGTCGTTCAGTCGACGGAACTCGTCTTCGGCCGCGGCGCGCCGACCGAACGTCCTGACCACGGTGAAACCGCTGTAGGTCTCTTCGATGTGGGCGTTGAGCCGGCCGGTGTTGGTCCACTGTGCGACGAACAGTCGCTGCGAGCGCTGCGCGATCGCCCGCGTCGCCACCAGCGCCAGCGGCACGGTCAGCAAGGTGATCCCGGTCAGCAGCGGCGAGATGGTCAGCATCATCGCCAACACCGACACCACCGTCAGAACCGCGGACAGCAGTTGGGTGATCGTCATCGACAGCGACGTCTGAAGGTTGTCGACGTCATTGGTGACCCGGCTGAGTACCTCGCCGCGCTGCCGGGAATCGAAGAAGGCCAGCGGCAGCCGGTGCAGCTTCTCCTCGACATCGGCGCGCAGCGCCTGCAGCGTGCGTCGCACCGTGACGTTCAGCAGCCGGGCCTGCGCCCAAACCAGCAGCGCTGCAAGCAGATACATCACCAGTGCCAGGACCAGGGTGCGGGCGACCGCGCCGAAGTCGACACCCCGGCCCGGGACCACATTCATCCCGGACAGCAAGTCGGCGAAGTTGTTGTTGCCCCGGGCCCGCGCGGCCGCGACCGCCTGAGCCTTGGTGATGCCGGCCGGCAGCTGGCGGCCGATCACACCGCTGAACAGCAGATCGGTGGCATGGCCGAGGATGCGTGGCACGACGACGCCGATCACCGTTCCGGCGATGCCCAGGACCATCACCGCGACGGCCGTGCGCCGTTGCGGCGCCAGGCGTTTCACCAGCCGGATGGCAGACCCCTTGAAGTCGCGGGACCGCTGATTCGGGTACTGGGGAGTGCGCTGCGCAGTGTTTGTCACCGCTGGCCTCCCACGCCGGCGTCCATCGACTGCGATTCGGCGAATTCCCGATATGTGGGGCAGTCCGCCAGCAGCGATTCGTGCGTACCCTCACCAACTACCCGTCCGTCGTCGACGACGATCACCTGGTCGGCTTGGGTAACGGTCGAGATACGTTGTGCGACAACGATCATCGTCGCATCGGCCGCGATCTCAGCCAGCGAAGCGCGGACCCGCGCATCGGTGTGCACATCGAGTGCCGAAAAGGAGTCGTCGAACAGGTAGATCGCCGGACGGCGGATCACCGCCCGCGCGATCGCCAACCGTTGCCGCTGCCCGCCGGAGAAATTGACACCGCCCTGAGCGACCCGCATCTGCAGCCCGTCGTCGTGTGCCCGCACGAATTCGTCGGCGGCGGCCACCCGCAGTGCCTCCCACATCTCTTCGTCGGTTACTTCGCGTCCTGGGGCTGCGCCGATTCGTAGGTTGTCGGCGATGGTCCCGGTGAACAGGTAGCCGCGCTGCGGCACCAGCCCGATGGTCGACCAGAGTTCTTCGATGTCGTGCTCACGCACGTCGACGTCGTCGACCAGAACCGCGCCGGACGTCACGTCATACAGCCGGCAGATCAGCGACACCAACGTCGACTTCCCCGAACCGGTGCTCCCGACGATGGCGGTGGTGGTGCCGGGTAGCGCGGTGAAAGAAATATCTTGCAGCACAGCACGATCCGCGCCGGGGTAGCGGAATGTCGCACCGTCGAGCCGGACCACGCCTCGTAAAGTCGGCCGTACCGGATGCTCGGGGCTACGGACCGCCGGGGTGAGCGACAACACCTCATTGATCCGCTCCGCGCACACCGCGGCGCGCGGCAACACCATCAACGTCATCGTCGCCATCATCACCGCCATCAGGATCTGCGCGAAGTAGACGAGAAACGCGATCAGCGAGCCGACTTGCATCCGTCCGCTGTCGATACGCAAGCCGCCGAACCAGATCAGCGCGACGCTGGAGCAGTTGACGGTCAACGTGGTGACCGGCAGCATCAACGCCTGCCAATTGCCGGCGCTCAGTGTGGTGTTCGACAGCGCGAGGTTGGCCTTCGCGAATCGTTGTCGTTCGAAAGGTTCGCGGGCGAAGGCCCGGATCACCCGCACACCCGACAACTGCTCGCGCATGACCCGGTTGATGTTGTCGATCAGCCGCTGCATGCTGCGGTAGAGCGGCAGCGTGCGCCCGACGATCCAGTAGTTGCTCACGACCAACACCGGGACACTGACCAGCAGCAGCCATGACAGCCCGGCGTCCTGGTGGATGGCCATGAAGATGCCGCCGATACACATGATCGGAGCGGTCACCAGCACCGTGCAGGTCATCTGCACCAGGAATTGGATCTGGCGGACGTCGTTGGTGGTGCGGATCAGCAGGGACGGGGCGCCGAACCGGGCGGTCTCGTGCTCGGAGAACGTGGTGACTTGATGGAACATGGCCGAGCGGAGATCGCGCCCGAACCCCATCCCGGTCCGGGAGCCGAAGTAGACAGCGCCGACCGAGCACACCACCTGCAGCGCGGTGACCGCGAACATCACCCCGCCGAGTTGAACGATCGTGGTGGTGTCTCCCTTGGCGATGCCGTCGTCGATGATCGTGGCATTGACCGTCGGCAGGTACAGCGAGGCCAGGGTGCTGATCAACTGCAGCGTCATCACTGTCGCCACCAGCCGTCGATACGGCCGGACGTACTGGCGCAGCAGTGCCAAGAGCATGTGGTAACTGTTACACGAGGGCCGCTGGTGGAGAAAGAAAGTACAGGTCACCGCGTGTGCAATGGTTGGTCCTAGGTGCTGCCGCTACAGTGCATCCTGTGATCAGCAGAAGGTTCCGTAGCCGTGCGGCGTGACGTGGCGGCGCTGGCCCTGGCGGCGGCGACTTTGGTGCCCGTGGTGGCCGCGTGCTCCCATTCCGGCTCTAACCAATCCCAGTCGCCCGGGTCGTCCTCGTCGGCGTCGGGGCAGGGGAAACACGGGCCGATGTTCCCGCAGTGCGGAGGCGTCAGCGACGAGACGGTGAACGACCTGACGAAAGTAACCGGGCTGGTCAACACCGCGAAGAATTCCGTGGGTTGCCAGTGGCTCGCGGGCGGCGGGATCCTCGGCCCGCATTTCTCCTTCTCCTGGTATCGCGGGAGCCCGATCGGCCGCGAACGCAAGACCGAGGAATTGTCGCGGTCCAGTGTGGAGGACATCAACATCAACGGCCACAGCGGCTTCATCGCCGTCGGTAACGACCCGTCGTTGGGTGACTCGCTCTGCGAGGTCGGGATCCAGTTCGGCGACGACTTCATCGAATGGTCGGTGAACTTCAGCCAGAAGCCCTTCCCCAACGCGTGCGACGTCGCCAAAGAGCTTGCGCGCCAGTCGATTGCGAACTCAAAATGAGTGCCAGCGTGCGTCATCGGGTCTTGGTGGGTGCGGCCGTCGTGGCGACGGCGGTGTCCGTGTTGACCGGCTGCACCAAATCGGTGGCCGGCACCGCGCAAAAAGCGGGCATGGGCGATGAGCCACGCAACAACAATTCCGAGCAGCAGTACCCGAACCTGCAGAAGGAATGCGAAGTGCTCACCACCGACGTCCTGGCCAAGACGGTGGGCGCCGATCCGCAAGACATTCAGAGCACCTTCGTCGGCGCGATATGCCGCTGGCAGGCGGCCAACCCCGGCGGACTGATCGACATCACCCGGTTCTGGTTCGAGCAAGGCAGCCTCGACAACGAGCGCAAGGTTGCCGAGAACCTGAAGTATCAGATCGAGAACCGGACAATTGCCGGTGTCACGTCGATCGTGATGCGGCCGAACGACCCCAACGGCGCGTGTGGCGTCGCCAGCGACGCCGCGGGCGTGGTCGGATGGTGGGTCAACCCGCAGGCGCCCGGTATCGACGCCTGCGCGCAGGCCATCAAGCTCATGGAGTTGACGCTCTCCACGAACTCGTAATTTCGCGTGAAATAGATGCCATGGCCTGACAGGCGCTAACTGTCACCGCGCCAGTAAGGTGGCCTTTCGTTCCCACACCAAGCTGCGATCCGGAACGGTTCAAGCCCTGGCGCTGAGCGTCCCCAACTTGCGCCGGCAACTAGTACCAGGGTCCCTGTCGGCACTGCGCGCGAAACTAACTGTTGTACTACGGATTTCTGTTTGTGCTAGTCACCGCCCAAAATGCGACGGCCAAACCTACCGGGGCGCCGGATGTTTCCTCCGTGATGCGCAATGTTCAGCAAAACGATTGATATAGCGATTTTTTGACACCCCAAAAGCTCCCGGCTACGAGGTGCGAACGTTACCATCGTCGAATGTCTGAGACATCTTCCAATGAGCCAACCTCCGCCGCGGAGGAACCTTCGCCCGAATCCGACACCGTAGAGTCGACCGCTGCGTCTGAGCCGGTGTCACACGCTAAGGATTCGTCTCCCGCCCCACGCGGGTCGAAATTATTGCAGTGGGTCGCAGTGGCGGCGTTGGTGCTTGCCGTCGTCGCCACAGGCCTTGCCGTCGCGGGGTACTTCTACTACCCACACAAGGGCGCGGCGGGCTCGGGCACCTACAGCGACCAACAAACCAAAGACGCGAAAAAGCACATCTGCGAGACGTTCATGGTCGTCGACCGAGCGGTGGTCCGAAACTCTCGCCTGAAGAACCCGGACAACGGTGGGCCCATCGGCGCGCTTTCGGTAGCGACTGCCGCTCGGCTGGCGTTCTTTAGCGGCGGGGCGTTTCTGCGAGACCGCGTGAACCAAGAACCTGCGACGCCGCCCGACCTGGCGAAATCGGTCAACGCCATGGGCGGCAACCTCGAGGAGCTCGCCATCGGTTACCTCGCCGGCGCGGCGGACTTCACTCAAGATGAGTTGCGCCAAGCGCTCGACGACAAGATCAAAACGACGGTTGAGATCTGCAAGAAGTAGGCTCTGGCCTGCTTTAGCGCGGCACGTGGAAATCGACTAGCTGGGCGGAACCGAGTTCGACGTCTTTCCAGCTGCCCGTGAGTCGAAGTGTGGCTATCGCCGACGTCGGGAACTTCGTCGAGATGCGTTCGACGGCAGCGGTGTTGGAGCTGTCCGCGCCGGCCAAGCCCAGCGCCACCTGGCTCATGGTCGGCTCGTGTGCGACGACGAGTAGGACCGCGACGTGGTCGTCGACGCGAGTGATCTCGTCGATCACCGTTCCGGGGACGGCGTCGTAGAGCCGGTCGACGTAGCGGACCGGTGCGTCGATGCCGGTGTGCGCCAAGGTTTCGCGGGCGCGGGTGGCTGTCGAGCAGAGCACCCCGTCGATCGCAGGCACGTTGGCCCGCAGCCAGTCGCCGGCCAGCCCGGCCTCTCGCTGCCCGCGGGGTGCGAGTGGCCGGTCGTGGTCTGCCACCCCGTCGGGGTACGCCGACTTCGCATGCCGCAGTAGCACCAGGGTGCGGGATTGCTCGCTCACTCGACCGAGGTTACCGGCCGCACTTTCGCTCTGAGGCGGGCAAAACCCACCCCCCTGTTGCCTCATGTCGATATGCCCGCGACGGTATTCGTTGCCTCATGTGCCGGATGCCCGCGACAATTGGTTCGTTGCCTCGCTTGCGGGTGCCCGCATGGGCGGGGCTTTGCGCGTGGGTCCGGCCTTGGTGATGGCC
>DATFYT010000093.1:0-2118 GCA_035314925.1 Mycobacterium sp.
CAGACCAAGGTGCTGGACGCGGGAATCGACGGCGTGATCATCAACATGCCCTTCTACACGCCCGGCGTGGTCACCGCGGCGGCTGAGGCGCTGCGGCCGCTGGTCGGTCTCTGACCGAGCCGGCGAGGCGCGTCACGTTCGACGACCTGGGTGGGGCTGATCACACGGTTAAACCAGGTCCGGGCGGCTAACGTGTAATTGAAAGCCGTCGCTGCTGAGGAGCAACCCAAACCATGAGCGCCCAACCCGTAGACACCGTGCCTCCTCGTCGACACCGAGTCGTGGTCATCGGATCCGGATTCGGCGGGCTGAACGCCGTCAAAAAGCTCAAAAGGGCTGATGTCGATATCAAGTTGATCGCCCGCACCACCCATCACCTGTTCCAGCCGCTGCTTTACCAGGTTGCGACTGGCATCATTTCGGAAGGCGAGATAGCCCCGGCCACCCGCGTGATCCTGCGTCGGCAGCGCAATGTCCAGGTGTTGCTCGGTGACGTTACGCATATCGATCTGGCCCGCAAGTTCGTTGTGTCGGACCTGCTTGGTCACGCCTACGACACCCCCTACGACAGCCTGATCATCGCTGCCGGCGCCGGCCAGTCCTACTTCGGCAACGACCAGTTTGCCGAATTCGCCCCCGGCATGAAGTCCATCGACGACGCGTTGGAGCTGCGGGGACGCATCCTGAGCGCGTTCGAGGCGGCGGAACGATCCAACGATCCGGAGCGTCGCAAGAAGCTGCTGACGTTCACCGTGGTTGGCGCCGGTCCCACCGGCGTGGAGATGGCCGGTCAGATCGCCGAGCTGGCCGACTACACCCTGAAAGGCGCGTTCCGGCACATCGATTCGACCAAGGCCCGGGTAGTTCTGCTCGATGCCGCACCCGCCGTCCTACCGCCGTTTGGTGAGAAGCTCGGTAAGCGAGCGGCCGCGCGGCTGGAGAAGATGGGTGTTGACATCCAGCTGGATGCGATGGTGACCGACGTCGACCGCGATGGCATCACGGTCAAAGACCCGGACGGCAGCGTCCGGCGCATCGAATCCGCGTGCAAGGTGTGGTCGGCCGGGGTGTCCGCGAGCCCGTTGGGGCGGGATCTGGCCCGGCAGTCGGCCGTGGAACTCGATCGCGCCGGCCGGGTCAAGGTGTCGCCCTACCTGTCGGTGCCCGGCTACCCGGACGTCTTCGTGATCGGTGACATGGCCGCCGTCGAAGGTGTGCCCGGGGTGGCGCAAGGCGCGATTCAGGGCGCCAAGTACGCCGCGCGCACGATCAAAGCCGAGCTCGCCGGAGCCGATCCGGCAGAGCGGGAGCCGTTCCAGTACTTCGACAAAGGCTCGATGGCCACAGTGTCGCGGTTCTCCGCGGTTGCCAAGATTGGTCCGCTGGAATTCAGCGGTTTCATTGCCTGGTTGGCGTGGCTGGTCCTGCACCTGGTCTACCTGGTCGGGTTCAAGACCAAGGTCAGCACGCTGCTGTCGTGGACAGTGACGTTCCTCAGCACTCGCAGGGGCCAGCTGACCATCACCGAGCAGCAGGCCTTCGCCCGCACCCGCCTCGAGCAGCTGGGGGTACTGGCTGCCGAGGCGCACGAGGGTGCGGCGGCGAAAGCGAGCTAGCTCGCAGGCGGGGCTTCTTGCAGGTTCTGTAGCCGCACCTGACCGCGGGCGACCACCCGGTCGTCGGAGTCGGTGATGGTGACCAGCCACAGTTGCTGACGACGGCCGCGGTGCACCGGTGTCGCGTTGCCGTACACCGTGCCACTGCCGATCGCGCGCAAGAAGTCGGTGTTGTTGTTGACGCCGACGACGGCGCCGCCACCGTTGGCGTTGATCCAGGCCCAAGCGGCGACGCTGGCCATGCTCTCAATCATCGAGCAGTAGACACCGCCGTGCACGATGCCCATCGGCTGCAGCAGCTTGGGCTGGACCTCAAGATGTGCCCGCGCGCCGTCCGGGGTGAGTTCGGTGAATACCAGCCCCATCTCGTTGTCGAACGGCGCCTCGAACCCCGGCGGGACGGCTGAGTTTGGCGATGGCTGCATAGTCTTTGTGTCTACACGGCCCGGGGAGACGTGGGTTTTTCCGGGTGTACCAATGCTCTGCGAGACGCACCGGCTAC
>DATFYT010000094.1:0-44106 GCA_035314925.1 Mycobacterium sp.
GTGGGCGCGGGTGGGACATGTCTTGTCTCCTTTATTGATTTGTGAACAGATCGCGGTGGTCAGAGACCCACTGGGTGAACGTGGTCGCCGGGCGGCCGGTGATCTTCTCCACTTCGCGGGTCACCAGCGCCGGCTTGTCCAGCGCGTCGGCGAGCATCGCCGTGTACGCGTCGGCAAATTCGGCTCCCAGACCCAAACCGATGAAGCGCTGCCGCACGACATCCGGTGGCACCTCGAGGTAGCGCAGCGGGCGCCCCAGGACGGTGCCGATGGTCTCCACCAGTTCGGAATTGGTGAACGCCTGCGGCCCGGTCAGCGGGATCCGCTGTCCGACAAGCTCATCGGTCAGCAGTGCCTGCGCAGCCACCGCGGCGATGTCGGTTTCGACGATCGGCGCGGCCGACGCCGCGGCGTACGGTCCACCGACGACGTCGCCGGCGCGAACCTGCGCCGACCACATGCCGACAAAGTTCGACGCGAACACCGCGGGCCGCAGACTCACCCAGTCCAGGCCGGAGTCGACGGCGAGCTGCTCGACCTCCTTATTGCGGTCACCGCGAAACCGCGACGGTTGGCGCGAGAAGTCATCGTCGGCGTTGATGGCCGACAACGCAACCAGCTTGGTGACCCCGCTGCGCCGCGCCAGCGCAACCACGTCGGCGAGGTCGCCGCCCAGCGCGCGGGAGTTGAGAAACACCGCCGTCGCCCCGGGCAGCGCATCGACGGCCGAGTACACCGCCTCGACGCCGTCGGGAAATCCGGTGGCCCCGGGTGTGCGGGTGACCGCCCGCACCCGCGCACCCGCGGCGGCGAGTTCCGAAACAAGCGGGCGCCCGACATTGCCGGTCGCTCCGGTCACGACGATCGTCATGATGGTCTCCTTCGTAAACGTTCTTTTCGTCTACGACGGGGCGGAAGATGGGAAAGTTACTCACCAGAACGCGTAACTTTTTCGGGTGCCAGATCGTCGTGAATGAATGAGCCAATCGCAGTCAGCTGAAGACCAGATCGCCGAAGCCTGGCGTCGACATCGCCCGTACCTGGTGAATCTGGCGTATCAGATGCTGGGAGACGTCGGAGACGCCGAAGACGTTGCACAGGAGGCGTTTCTGCGGCTCGCGCGCGCCGACTTCGACGCGATCGACGACATCCGCGCCTGGCTGACGGTGGTAACGGGCCGGCTCTGCCTCGACCAGGTGCGTTCGGCGCGCGCCCGCTACGAGCGGCCCGGCGACATCGAGCCAGGGGTGTCGGCGCTCAACCAGTCTCGCCGGCCGGACCCGGCCGATCGGGTCACCCTCGACGACGAGGTGCGCACGGCGCTGCTGGAGGTGCTGCGCAGGCTCAGTCCGGCCGAGCGGGTGTCGTTCGTGTTGCACGACGTGTTCGCGGTCCCGTTCGACGAGATCGCCGAGACGGTGGGCCGGCCGGTGGGCACGTGTCGGCAGCTGGCCCGGCGCGCGCGGGCGAAATTCGCCACGGCGCAACCCAAACCGGGCGACGTGCCGGTGGCCGAGCACCAGCTGGTCACCGAGAAGTTCATCACCGCCTGCGGCAACGGCGATCTGCAGGCGTTGGCCGCGGTGCTGGACCCGACGGTGTGGGGCGTCGGGACGGTGCTCACCGATCCACCTCTGCCACCACAGATCAACCATGGCCCGCACGACGTCGCGGTCAACCTGCTGCGCTACCTGGGACCGGGCGTGACGGTGGTCAGCGGTCCGGCCGGCCAACCGGTGTTGCTGGCGTTCGCCGAACGACGCCTGTTCGCCGTGATCGTGCTGAGCATCCGCGAAAACCTGGTCACCAAGATCGAAGCCACCGCGGACCCGTCGGCGCGATTCGTGGAGGGTCAGCCCTAGCTAGCTGTTCTCCCGCGTCTCGTCTGGCCGTGACGCGAAGAACCCAGCGACGGCCGCCGCGATCTGCAGGAATTTGCGTCGCGTCGTGCGCGCCATCTCTTCGCGCACGTCGATGACGCCGCCGGGCCGCAGGTGCGGATCGAACGGCACCTCCACCACCGTCTGGCCGCGGTCGAGAAACTGATGCGCCAACACCGAACGAGTCCGTTTGTCTGAGTGCCCGTCAGAATCGTTGAGCACCACCACGGTGCGCTGCAGCAGGCCGGTGCGGCCGTGTGCCGCGAGCCATTCCATTGTCTGCGCCGCCGCAGAAGCCCCGTCCGCCCAGGGCGACGAGACCACGATCAGAGCGTCCAGGTCGCTCAACGCCTCTTGGGTGACGGGCGCGTCCATGGTGGAACCGCAGTCGACGATCGCGATCGTGAAGTGACGGTCGAGCCGCGAGGTGGCTTCTCGATACAGCGCGGGATCGAGCACGCGGCGCGGACCGGCCGTCGGTTCCCCGGCCAGTACGTAGAGGCCCGCCGAATTGCTGCCGACCCGCGACGTCACATCGGCGAACGACTCCAGATTCCGGTCGGCGGCAAGTTCCCAGTACGAGCCGCTGGTCCGCGGGTCGATTCTGCTGCCAAGCCGGCCGAAGGCAGTGTCGGCGTCGACGGCTACCACCCGGTCCTGCCGGCGCAGTTCGGCGAAGATCGACCCGACGCTCGCAGCCATGGTGG
Organism: Mycobacterium sp.; assembly: GCA_035314925.1. GTDB lineage: Bacteria > Actinomycetota > Actinomycetes > Mycobacteriales > Mycobacteriaceae > Mycobacterium. Next base: position 2,588 of record DATFYT010000094.1, read on the forward strand.
TTTTCCCGACGCCGCCTTTGCCGAGTACGCCAACTTTGTAGTTACCGTGCAGCGCCGACCTGATGGTGGTCTCGTAGGCGGTCTCTTGCTGTTCCGCAGCCGACGGCCCGGGGTTGATCAGGCCGGAAGTAGCCCTGTAGACGATGCGCCGCCACCCGTATTTAGGACCGGGGCGCCGCGGTTGGGGCGTTGCCGGTGATACGTCGATGTTCCATGACTGGCGGTGCGACCCGGCCGCCCGTGGCGGCGGAGCGGGCTGCTGGGGCGGTGCCGATCGAGGGTTCTCGGCCGGCGGGTGCGGTGGTCGTGCCGCCGCACCGCCCTGGGCCGCAGGTCCTGGCCGGTCCCGCAGGAAGTCGTCGTGCTCGCTCATGAGCTCACGCGCTTGCGCACGTCCTGTTTGGCCAAGCTCATGGATTCTCCGTTAACTGCGCGAGGGGAATCGGTCCGTCGAAGCGGCTACGCCCGACAACGGCATCGTAGATGCGTCGCGCGTCTGATCGCGAAAAAAGCTCGGCAACTTCTTCTACAAAGTTCTCTGCCAGCGGCTCCGGCGGGCCGGTTGACCGCCAATTGCCAGGGAATCGGCCGGCCCGGCCGCACTGCCACGCCTTATGGTGAGGTGCGTCACCGGGATTTGGTGCCTCCGGGTGAGCCAGCCGGCGATCTGCGCCTGATTTGACCGCGATCACAGCAAATTTCTTCCACGAACCCCGCGGGCGGAGGTCGACGCCTATCTGCTTCGCAAACACCCTCCGGCGGGCCCAAATACCCAGCGCCACACGCTGACCCGGCAAAGCGGCCCACCCGTACCGCCGCAATAGAGCAGCACCCCCGACCGGCGGGTTAAGATTGATCAAGTTGGCATGTCAGGCGGGTTTTGTCATATCGTTTTACGACTTGTCGAGAACCGGGTACAGGGCCACCGTCCAGCGCTGCACGGATGCATCCCGAACCGGATCACCGCCGCCAGGCGAACAGCATATCGACAAGACCGTTGGGGCCCAGCCCGTGGCGCCAACGGAGGAGATTCGTAAATTCCGCGGCAGAAAGCTTCTGGGGAAGGGTCAGGTGGGAATGGCGCCCAACCGCGTCGGGCTCTACAACCCTGCATTCGAGCACGACTCATGCGGGGTGGCCATGGTCGTCGACATGCACGGCCGCCGCAGCCGCGACATCGTGGACAAGGCGATCACCGCGTTGCTCAACCTCGAGCATCGCGGCGCCCAAGGCGCCGAGCCGCACAGCGGTGACGGCGCCGGGATCCTGATTCAGGTTCCGGACGACTTCTTGCGTTCGGTTGTCGATTTCGAGCTGCCGGAGGCCGGCAGCTACGCCACCGGTATGGCGTTCCTGCCGCAGTCGTCGAAAGAGGCCACGGCGGCGTGCGCCGCGGTGGAGAAGATCGTCGAAGCCGAGGGTCTGCAGACGCTCGGCTGGCGCAACGTTCCCACCGACGAGTCGTCGCTGGGCGCGCTGGCCCGCGACGCCATGCCCACGTTCCGCCAGCTGTTCATCGCGGGCGCCGACGGCATGGAATTGGAGCGGCGCGCCTACGTCATCCGCAAGCGCGCCGAGCACGAACTCGGCACCAAAGGTCCCGGGCAGGACGGCCCGGGTCGCGAAACCGTCTACTTCCCAAGCCTTTCCGGTCAGACCTTCGTCTATAAGGGCATGCTGACCACACCGCAGCTCAAGGCGTTCTACCTTGATCTGCAGGACCAGCGGCTGACCAGCGCGCTGGGCATCGTGCACTCTCGTTTCTCGACGAACACCTTCCCGTCGTGGCCGCTGGCGCACCCGTTCCGCCGTATCGCCCACAACGGCGAGATCAACACCGTCACCGGCAACGAGAACTGGATGCGGGCCCGCGAGGCGTTGATGAAGACGGACGTCTTCGGCACGAACGATGACGTCGAGAAGCTGTTCCCGATCTGCACCCCGGGCGCCTCGGACACCGCGCGCTTCGACGAAGCGCTCGAACTGCTGCACCTGGGCGGCCGTAGCCTGCCGCACGCGGTGCTGATGATGATCCCCGAGGCCTGGGAGCGCAACGAGTCGATGGACCCGGCCCGGCGGGCGTTCTACGAGTACCACGCATCGCTGATGGAGCCGTGGGACGGCCCGGCGTCGATGACGTTCACCGACGGCACCATCATCGGCGCGGTACTCGACCGTAACGGCCTACGCCCGTCCCGGATCTGGGTAACCGCCGACGGCCTGGTCGTGATGGCTTCCGAAGCCGGCGTGCTGGACCTCGACCCGTCGACGGTGGTCCGCCGGATGCGGTTGCAGCCCGGCCGGATGTTCCTGGTCGACACCGCGCAGGGCCGCATCGTCTCCGACGAGGAGATCAAGGCCGAGCTGGCCGCCGAACAGCCCTACCAGGAGTGGCTGGACAACGGGCTGATTCCACTCGATGAGCTGCCGCAGGGCGACTACGTGCGGATGCCGCACCATCGGGTCGTCTTACGCCAGCTGGTTTTCGGCTACACCTACGAGGAGCTCAACCTGCTGGTGGCGCCGATGGTGCGGACCGGCGCCGAGCCGATCGGGTCGATGGGAACCGATACGCCGGTAGCGGTGCTCTCCCAGCGGCCGCGGATGCTGTTCGATTACTTCCAGCAATTGTTCGCACAGGTGACCAATCCACCGCTGGACGCGATCCGCGAAGAGGTGGTGACCAGCCTGCAGGCCACCACCGGCGGGGAGGGCGACCTGCTCAACCCGAACGAGAATTCCTGTCGCCAGATCTCGTTGTCGCAGCCGATTCTGCGCAACCACGAACTGGCCAAGCTGATCAACCTCGACCCGGACGTCGAGGTCAACGGGCGTCGGCACGGTATGCGGTCCAAGGTGATTCGCTGTCTGTACCCGGTTGCCGAGAACGGCGCCGGCCTGAAGGCGGCGCTCGACGAGGTGCGTGCGCAGACCTCGGCGGCGATCGCGGACGGCGCGCGGATCATCATCCTGTCCGATCGGGAATCCGACAAGAAGATGGCCCCGATCCCGTCGCTGCTGGCCGTCTCCGCGGTGCACCACCACCTGGTGCGCGAACGCAGCCGTACCAAAGTCGGACTGGTCGTCGAGTCGGGCGATGCCCGCGAGGTGCACCACATGGCCGCGCTGATCGGCTTCGGCGCCGCGGCGGTGAACCCGTACATGGCGTTCGAGTCGATCGAGGTCATGCTGGACCGCGGCGTGCTCCAGGGCCTCGACCGCGAGACAGCGCTGAAGAACTACATCAAGGCCGCCGGCAAGGGTGTGCTGAAGGTGATGTCCAAGATGGGCATCTCGACGTTGGCGTCCTACACCGGCGCCCAGCTGTTCCAGGCCGTAGGCGTCGCCGAGGATGTTCTCGACGAGTACTTCGCCGGATTGACCTGCCCCACAGGAGGAATCACCCTCGCCGATATAGCCGCCGATGTTGCGGCCCGGCATGAGCTGGCTTTCCTGGATCGGCCCGACGAGCGCGCACACCGCGAACTCGAGGTGGGCGGCGAATACCAGTGGCGCCGTGAAGGCGAATACCACCTCTTCAACCCGGAGACTGTGTTCAAGTTGCAGCACTCCACTCGCACCGGCCAGTACAAGATCTTCAAGGATTACAGCCGGCTGGTCGACGACCAGAGCGAGCGGATGGCATCGCTCCGTGGCCTTTTGAAATTCCGCGACGGCGTCCGGCCACCGGTGCCACTCGACGAGGTCGAGCCCGCCAGCGAGATCGTCAAACGCTTTGCCACCGGCGCGATGAGCTACGGCTCGATCTCCGCCGAGGCGCACGAGACACTGGCCATCGCGATGAACCGGCTCGGTGGCCGGTCGAACTGCGGTGAGGGCGGTGAAGCCGTCAGCCGTTTCGAGCGTGATCCCAACGGTGACTGGCGCCGCAGCGCCGTCAAGCAGGTCGCGTCGGCCAGGTTCGGCGTCACCTCGCACTACCTGACCAACTGCTCCGACATCCAGATCAAGATGGCGCAGGGCGCCAAACCCGGTGAGGGCGGCCAACTTCCCGGCGGCAAGGTGTATCCGTGGATTGCCGAGGTACGGCACTCCACTCCCGGCGTGGGGTTGATCTCGCCGCCTCCGCACCACGACATCTACTCGATCGAGGATCTGGCACAGCTGATCCACGACCTGAAGAACGCCAACCCGTCGGCGCGTATCCACGTCAAGCTGGTCTCCGAGAACGGTGTCGGCACGGTGGCCGCCGGTGTCTCGAAGGCGCACGCCGACGTCGTGCTGATCTCCGGGCACGACGGCGGTACCGGCGCGACGCCGCTGACGTCGATGAAGCATGCCGGCGCACCGTGGGAGCTCGGGCTGGCCGAGACCCAGCAAACGTTGCTACTCAACGGGTTACGCGACCGCATCGTTGTCCAAGTCGACGGCCAGCTCAAAACCGGCCGGGACGTGATGATCGCGGCGCTACTCGGCGCCGAGGAATTCGGTTTCGCCACCGCCCCGCTGGTGGTGTCCGGCTGCATCATGATGCGGGTGTGCCACCTGGACACCTGCCCGGTCGGCGTGGCCACCCAGAACCCGGTGCTGCGGGAGCGATTCGCCGGCAAGCCGGAGTTCGTGGAGAACTTCTTCTTGTTTATCGCCGAAGAGGTCCGCGAGTACATGGCGGAGCTCGGTTTCCGCACCCTCAATGAGGCTGTGGGCCAAGTCGGCTCGCTGGAAACCACGTTGGCCCGCGCGCACTGGAAGGCGCACAAACTCGACTTGACGCCGGTGCTGCACGAGCCGGAGTCGGCGTTCATGAATCAGGATTTGTACTGCAGTTCCAGCCAGGACCATGGGCTGGACAAGGCGCTGGATCAGCAGTTGATCGTGATGAGCCGCGAGGCGCTGGACTCCGGGAAACCCGTCCGGTTCTCCACCACAATTGCCAACGTCAACCGGACTGTTGGCACCATGCTCGGCCATGAGGTGACGAAAGCCTATGGCGGCGAAGGATTGCCGGACGGCACCATCGACATCACTTTCGACGGGTCGGCGGGCAACAGCTTCGGAGCATTCGTGCCGACGGGGATCACGCTGCGGGTGTACGGCGATGCCAACGACTACGTGGGTAAGGGATTGTCCGGGGGCCGGATCGTGGTGCGGCCGTCCGACAACGCGCCGTCGGACTACGTCGCCGAGGACAACATCATCGGCGGCAACGTCATCCTGTTCGGCGCCACCAGCGGCCAGGCATTCCTGCGCGGTGTGGTCGGTGAGCGGTTTGCCGTGCGCAACTCCGGCGCCCACGCGGTGGTCGAGGGGGTTGGCGATCACGGCTGTGAGTACATGACCGGCGGCAGGGTGGTGATCCTGGGTAGTACCGGCCGCAACTTCGCTGCGGGCATGTCCGGCGGCATCGCCTATGTCTACGACCCGGAGGACGCATTGCCGGACAACCTCAACTCGGAGATGGTGGAACCGGAGGCACTCGACGATGACGACTTGGCCTGGCTGCACGGGATGATTCAGGCGCACGTCGACGCGACCGACTCCGCAATCGGTCAGCGCATCCTGGGCGATTGGACGGCCGCCCAGCGGAGCTTCGTCAAGGTGATGCCCCGCGACTTCAAGCGGGTGCTCGAGGCGATCGCCGAGGCCGAGCGCAACGGCGCCGATCCCGACCAAGCGATCATGGCGGCCGCCAGTGGTTGATCCGAAGGGCTTTTTGAAGTACACCCATCGCGAAACAGCGAAACGCCGACCAGTGGACCTACGGCTGCGCGACTGGCACGAGGTCTACGAGGACTTCCCGCACGAGACGCTGCAACATCAGGCAACTCGTTGCATGGACTGTGGGATCCCGTTCTGCCACAACGGTTGTCCGTTGGGCAACCTAATACCGGAATGGAATGACCTGACCCGCACCGGTCGTTGGCGCGATGCGATCGAACGCCTGCATGCGACCAACAACTTTCCGGACTTCACCGGTCGACTCTGCCCGGCGCCGTGCGAATCAGCATGTGTGCTCGGGATCAACCAGGATCCGGTGACAATCAAGCAGATCGAGGTCGAGATCATCGACAACGCCTTCGACGAAGGCTGGGTGGTGCCACTGCCGCCGGATGAGCTCACCGGCAAGACGGTAGCGGTGGTGGGCTCGGGGCCCGCCGGCCTGGCCGCCGCGCAGCAGCTGACCCGCGCCGGACACACGGTGACGGTGTTCGAGCGCGACGACCGCATCGGCGGGCTGCTGCGCTACGGCATTCCCGAGTTCAAGATGGAAAAGCGCCACCTGGAACGCCGGTTGGAGCAGATGCGGGGCGAAGGCACCGAATTCCGCGCCGGCGTCAACGTCGGTGTCGACATCACCGCCGAGGAGTTGCGCGCGGAGTTCGACGCGGTGGTTCTGGCCGGCGGCGCGACGGCTTGGCGCGATCTGCCGATCACCGGCCGCGAGCTCGAGGGTGTCCACCAGGCGATGGAATACCTGCCCTGGTCCAACCGGGTGCAGGAGGGCGACGATGTGCTCGGCCCCGACGGCGAGCCACCGATCACCGCAAAGGGCAAGAAGGTCATCATCATCGGCGGCGGTGACACCGGCGCCGACTGCCTGGGCACTGTGCACCGTCAGGGTGCGGCCAGCGTGCACCAGTTCGAAATCATGCCGCGCCCGCCGGAGACCCGCGCGCCGTCCACGCCGTGGCCGACGTACGAGCTGATGTTCCGGGTGTCCTCGGCGCACGAGGAAGGTGGCGAGCGGATGTTCTCGGTGAACACCGAGGAGTTCGTCGGCCGCGACGGTCACGTCACCGCGCTGAAAGTACACGAGCTAACGATGGAGGACGGCAAGTTCGTCACGACCGAGGGCACCGATTTCGAAATCGAGGCCGATCTGGTGCTGTTGGCGATGGGATTCGTCGGGCCGGAACAGCCCGGTCTGTTGACGGACTTGGGAGTTGAGTTCACCGATCGCGGTAATGTCGGGCGCGGCAACAACTTCGAGACCTCGGTGCCGGGTATCTTTGTAGCGGGCGACATGGGGCGAGGCCAGTCCTTGATCGTCTGGGCGATCGCCGAGGGCCGTGCGGCCGCGGCGGGCGTCGACCGATTCCTGATGGGCCAGACCGCTCTGCCTGCGCCCATCGCGCCGACCGCGGCTCCGCAACGCTAGTCACTAACGTCACACCAGCAACATTTGATAAGCTGCTCGGCGCGTCTTACACTGTTTGCCAGCTATAAGGTGTCTAATTTCTCGATATGGGCGCCGCGGGGGCGTGGTGCTCGGCAGTTGACCGATTGCAGGAGTGAGAGCCGTGCATATTCAACCGATGACCCGGTCGCGGGTCGGGCGAATCGCCTGGTCATGGTTCCGACACCCGGTTAAGAGCCGGGAATTTCCCGAGAAGCTTGAGCGCCTGGTGACCGCGGAGGAACTACTGCGCTTCGGCGTATAACCGCCAACGCCAACCGCCTGCCAAGTTAGGCAAGCATTTGCTCTGTGTAATCTGCTCGTTATCTGAGGTTCTCTACATCGAGACCTAGAAATTGTTGCTATCCGGCTATGTCGCCAGCCCCGAGTCTCGGATCGCTTCGGCCAGCGGCTCGAGCACGACCGGGTCATGCGGTGGCGCGAGGTACACGATGCCCAGATCCAGCCCTTCGGCTGCCAGACCGGCCGCGTCCTCGACGACCTTGGCGTAGTTGCGGTCTGGCTCCAGACGCAGGTGTGCTGACAGCGTGATCTCCTTGGGATCGCGCCCGATGTCGGCGCAATGGCTGTACAGCACGTCGCGCTTGTGGGCGAACAGGTCCGGCGGTCCGCCGACGAAGTTCCAGTGCTGGGCGTACCGGGCGGTGATGCGCAGCGTGCGCTTCTCGCCGCTGCCGCCGATGCAGATCGGCGGGTGCGGGCGCTGCGGGCCCTTCGGTTCGTTTCGGGCGTCTTTGAGCTGGTAGTACTTGCCGTCGAAATCGGTGGTCTGCTGGCTGAGCAGGCTGGTCAGCACCTCGCAGGCCTCCTCGAACCGGTCGAAGCGTTCTTTGACGCTGCCCAGCTCGATGCCGTAGGCGCCGGACTCCTCCTCGTTCCATCCGGCGCCGATGCCCAGCTCCAGTCGCCCGTTGGAGATGACGTCAAGGGCGGCAGCCATATTCGCCAGCACCGCGGGGTGACGGTAGTGGATCCCGGTGACCAGGGTGCCCAGCCGCAGTCGCTTGGTGGCCTGCGCCAGCGCGGTGAGCGTCGTCCAGCCCTCCAGGCACGGGCCGCCGGAGTTTCCGAAGATCGGGTAGAAGTGGTCGAACGTCCACCCGGACTCGAAGACGTCGATGTCGTCGGCCGCTGTCCAGACGGCGAGCATCTGTGCCCAGGTGGTCTCTTGCGGTGAGGTTTTGAACGCGAATCGCATGACACCGACATTAGTCGCGCCTGCGAAACCGGCCACCCAACTAAACTCAGCCGGGCAATGAACTCGCAGCTGGGACTTGACACAAGAATCACCCTGCTGGCGGCCGGCCTGAGCTTTCTGCTCGCCTTGGTGCTCGGGGTATGGAAGTACCGCCAGATCATGGTCGCCGACGATCATCGGGCTCACCCGTACGTCGACATCGCGCATCGGGCCGCCCTGCTCTACTCGTTCGCGACCCTGTTGCTCGCGGTGTTCGTGGAGCTGAGCGCCTGGCCCGCCTGGGTGAACCTGACCGCTGCGATGGTGGTGGTGTTCTTTTTCGTCGGCGCTATCGGCGCCTACATCATTCACGGCGCACTGCGAGACACCACGAACCAGTTCGAACACCCCACCCGGGGATCGCATGTGGCGATGGTGCTGTTGATCGTCGGCGAGATCGGTGGCTTCGGGGTGCTGCTCGCTGGGTTCGTCGCCGGCCAACTGCTGAGGTAAACCGCTCCTCAAGCGGGCACACTGAAGCCATGGATCCGGTGACGGCGCTGCGACAGATCGCCTATTACAAAGACCGGGCCCGCGAGGACTCCCGGCGGGTGATGGCCTACCGCAACGCCGCCGACATCGTCGAGCGCATCGACGAAGCGGAGCGCGAGCAGCACAGCCGGGCCAACAGCTGGCAGTCGCTACCGGGTATCGGGCCGAAGACCGCGAAGGTGATCGCCCAGGCCTGGTCCGGCCACCAACCCGATGTCCTGGTCGAATTACGCTCTGCTGCACAGGATCTCGGCGGCGGCGAGATCCGGGCGGCATTGCGCGGCGACCTGCATCTGCACTCGAACTGGTCGGACGGCTCGGCGCCGATCGACGAGATGATGGCCACCGCCGCGGCGCTGGGGCATGAGTACTGTGCGCTGACCGACCACTCGCCGCGGCTGACCATCGCCCACGGGCTGTCACCGGAGCGGCTGCGTCAACAACTCGACGTGATCGACGGGCTGCGCGATCGGTTCGCGCCGATGCGGATCCTTACCGGCATCGAGGTGGACATCCTCGACGACGGCAGCCTCGACCAAGAGCCAGAGCTGCTGGATCGCCTCGACATCGTGGTCGCCAGCGTGCACTCGAAGCTGTCGATGGACGCCGCGGCGATGACCCGCCGGATGGTGCGCGCCGTCAGCAACGGCCACGCCGATGTGCTCGGTCACTGCACCGGCCGGCTGGTCGCCGGAAACCGTGGTATCCGGCCGGAGTCGAAGTTCGACGCCGAGGCCGTGTTCACCGCCTGCCGTGACCACGGCACCGCCGTGGAGATCAACTCCCGGCCCGAACGTCGTGACCCGCCGACCCGGCTGCTGAACCTGGCGTTGGAGATCGGGTGTGATTTCAGCATCGACACCGACGCGCATGCGCCGGGCCAGCTGGATTTCCTCGGCTACGGCGCTCAGCGCGCGCTGGATGCCGGCGTGCCGCCCGGCCGCATCGTCAACACCTGGCCGGTCGACAAGCTGCTGGAGTGGACGGCGTCAGTCGGGTAGGTGCGGCATCTCCAGGCCGGGCTCGCGCCCGACCAGCACTGCGCGGGTGAGCGCTGACTTCCCGTAACGGCGACGCACCAGGTCGACCGCCGCGTCGACAACCGCCGCCTGCCGTTGCTCCCCGGCGAACGGCAGCATCAGCTGCTCGGCGCCGCTGCGGTCGATCTCCGAAACCGCGAACCCGATCAGGGTCAGCCCACGTTCGGCTGTCAGCGGCGCGGCGGATGCGACGAGTGCGCGCGCCGTGGCCAGGATGGTTTGCGTCGACGAGGTGGCCCAGGGCAAGGTGTGCGACCGGGTGGCCCGGCCAAAGTCGTTGAACCGCAACCGCAACGTGACTGTCCGGCCGGTCCGCCCGGCGGCCCGCATCCGCGCGGTGATCCGATCGATCAGGTTGATCACCACTGCGTCGATCTCGGCGGGCGACATGGTGTTGCCGGCGCGGCCCAGTGCGCGCTGAGCTCCCACCGACCGTCGGCGAACGCCGGTCGAAACCCGACGCGGATCGACGTTGCGGGCCAGCGCATACAGCCGGCCGCCCATCGCCCCGCCCACCAGCGAAGCCAGCATGGACTCGCTGAGCTCGGCCACGTCGGCGACCGTTTCGATGCCGTGGGTGTGCAACTTGTCGGCGGTCACCGCGCCGACGCCCCACAACCGGCGCACCGGCAGCGGATGCAGGAAGGCGAGCTCTCGCCCGGGCGGAACCAGCAGCAAGCCATCCGGTTTGCCTTCCTGGCTGGCGACCTTGGCGAGGAATTTCGTCCGCGCGATGCCGACGGTGATGGGCAGGCCGACGCGGTCGCGTACCTCGCTGCGCAGCCGCGCCGCGATCTGCACCGGCGTTCCGGAGACTCGGCGTAGTCCGCCGACGTCGAGGAACGCCTCGTCCACCGAAATCGGCTCCACCAGCGGTGTGGTGTCGCGGAAAACTTCGAACACCGCTTCGCTGGCCCGCGTGTATGCGGCCATCCTGGGCGGGACCACCGCGGCGTGCGGGCACAGCCGCCGGGCCTGCCCTCCGCCCATCGCGGTGCGAACGCCGTAGGCTTTGGCTTCGTAGCTGGCGGCCAGCACCACCCCGCCGCCGACGATCACCGGCCGGCCCCGCAGGGCGGGGTCGTCGCGCTGTTCGACGGACGCGTAGAACGAGTCGAGGTCCGCGTGAAGAATCGATGCGTCAGCCCGCACGAACATATGTTCGCATCGACGGCTGACTTCTAGTGGGATTCCCCGTAGATGCTGGTGACCCAGATGTGGGTGAGGGTATCGACGACGCGGTCCTCGTTGACCGACAGCTGTTCGGCAAACAGGGTGGCCATCATCGCGCGCTCGTTCATCTGGTTCAGCGACGTGGCCAGGTCTGAGGCCGGGATGGTCTCCGGGGCAGCGCCCCGCGCCCGTTCGGCGGTGATCATGGCTGCTGTTTGATCGATCCACTTCTGCATGAAGCTCGTCCACACGGCCCGGACCTCCGAACTGGTGGCCAGCGCTTCCGACCCGGCGCGGACAACCGCGCGGTGCGAGCCGAATCCGGTAAAGAACGCTTTGATGCCATTGCGCCAGACCCGGCGAGGATCAGCGGGCAGTCGCTGCACCGCGCCGTCGAACTCCGCGTCTGCACGGATGATCATCGGCTCGAGCAACGACAGCAGCACTGCCTCCTTGGACTTGAAATAGAAATAGAACGTCGGCCGGGACAGGCCGGCGCCCTTGGCCAGGTCGTCAACGGAGATGTCGGCGAAAGAGCGCTCTTCGAGCAACCGCTCGGCGGTGGTCAGGATGGCGAGCTCACGGTCGTCGCCCGACGGGCGCGCCGAGCGACGCCCCCTGGAGGTACGACTGGAGCTGGCGGTTGTCACGGCCGCTACTTTACACGGTGTTGAGAAATTCAACAGGGTGTTGACGCACTCAACACGGTGTTGATACCGTGACGCCATGACTGAACACCTCGACGTCCTCATCGTGGGCGCCGGTATCTCCGGTATCAGCGCCGCGTGGCACCTGCAGGACCGTTGCCCGTCCAAGAGCTACGCGATCCTGGAGCGCCGCGACGACCTCGGCGGCACCTGGGACCTGTTCCGCTACCCGGGCATTCGCTCCGACTCGGACATGTTCACGCTGGGATTCCGGTTCAAGCCGTGGGAGTCGGCCCAGTCGATCGCCGACGGCGGGTCGATCAAGGCCTACATCAAGGAGGCCGCGGCGGAGAACGGCATCGACAGCCACATTCGCTACCGCCACCAGGTGGTGGCGGCCGACTGGTCCGACGCCGACAATCACTGGATCGTCACCGTGGACAACGACGGTCGCCAGGAAGAGATCACCTGCTCGTTCTTGTTCGCGTGCAGCGGCTACTACAACTACGACGAGGGCTACTCGCCGGCGTTCGAAGGCGCGGAAGATTTCCAGGGCACCATCGTGCATCCCCAGCACTGGCCCGAGGACCTCGACTACGCGGGCAAGAGGGTCGTCGTCATCGGCTCCGGCGCCACCGCGGTGACCCTCATTCCGGCCTTGGTGAATTCCGGCGCCGGTCACGTGACCATGCTGCAACGCTCGCCGACCTATATCGGCTCGCTGCCGCTGATCGATCCCGTCGCCGAGCGGGCCAACCGGTGGCTGCCGGCCAGTGCCGCGCACGTCGTGAACCGCTGGAAGGCAATCGCTTTCAGCACCGCGCAGTACCAGCTTTCCCGGAAGTTCCCCAACTACATGCGCAAGACCTTGCTGACCATGGCCAAGCGGCGGCTGCCCGAGGGCTACGAGGTCGACAAGCACTTCGGCCCCGACTACAAGCCGTGGGACCAGCGGTTGTGCGTGGCGCCCAACGGCGATTTATTCAAGACCATCCGGCACGGTCAGGCCGACGTCGTCACCGACACCATCGACCGGTTCACCAAATCCGGGATCAAGCTAAGCTCCGGTGACGAGTTGCAAGCCGACATCATCATCACCGCAACGGGTTTGAACCTGCAGCTGTTCGGTGGCGCCAAGATCCGGCGTAACGGCATGCCTGTCGAACTCAACGACTTGATGGCCTACAAGGGCATGATGCTGACCGACATGCCCAACATGGCGTTCACCATCGGCTATACCAACGCGTCCTGGACGTTGAAGGCCGACCTGGTATCGGAGTTCGTCTGCCGTGTCCTCAATTACATGGATTCGGAGGGCTTCGAGACCGTGGTCCCGCAGCATCCGGGCGACTCGGTGGACGAACGTCCGCTAATGGATTTCACACCAGGATACGTGCTGCGGGCACTGGACTATCTGCCCAAGGCGGGCTCCGTCAGCCCATGGCGGCTCAAGCAGAACTATCTGCTCGACCTGCAGCTGATCCGGCGTGGGCGGGTCGACGACGACGCGCTGCACTTCTCGAAAAAGCCTGCCGCCCTGGCGGTTTAGCCGGTAGCGGCCGCAGCGACGACGACGATACCGTCGTCGTCGCTGTAGGCGATGTCACCCGGCACGAATTCCACTCGACCGAAGCTGACCGTGACGTCTCGCTCGCCGGCGCCGGTCTTGGCGCTCTTACGGGGATTGGTGCCGAGCGCCTTGATGCCGAGGTCGATGCCGCGCAGGGCGGCGGCATCACGGACGGCACCGTGCACGATCATCCCGGCCCAGCCGTTGGAGTGGGCCAAATCGGCGATGACGTCGCCGACCAGCGCGGTGTGCAATGAGCCTTCGCCGTCGATCACCAGCACGCCACCCTCGCCCGGAGTGGACAGCACCGACTTCAGCAGCGCATTGTCTTCAAAGCAGCCCACTGTGGTAATCGGACCGGCGAATTGCGTTCGCGCGCCGAACTGACGGAATTGGACGTCACAGCTACGTACGTCGGGCCCGATGTCGTCGACCAGATCAGCCGTAGGCCGGAATATCAGGGTCACCGGGCCATGCTAGTCATCCGACTCGCCCCGTTGACGAAGCTGGCGTATCAGCAGCAACGCCAGCAGACTGACCGCGATGGCCACCGCCAAGGGCAGCGGCGACCGGCCGGCTGACGGCAGCAGCGCTTCCCCGGGCACCGGGTTGCGCGCCGCATCGACCGTTGACTTGGCATGTGCCGCAGCATCTTTGGCTGCAGCCGCGAGCTGACCATTGGTTTCGATCCGTGGTGGCGTTGCCGGCTGACTCGGTGGCTTGGCGGCGCTGGGTTCGACCTTCTTGGCGGGGGCTTTCTTAGCCGGCGCTTTCTTGGCGGCTTTCTTTGCGGGCGCCTTCTTGGCGGCGGCCTTCTTAGCTGCCGCTTTCTTCGGTGCGGCCTGCTCGCCGTTTTTCGCAGCCTTGGCTGGTGCTTTTTTGGCGGGTTTATCCGGCACCTTAGCCGGCGGCGTTGACATTTCCGCGACGTGCTCGGGCGGCGGCTTTGGCGGGGCAGTGTCGGCCGGCGGAGTGGGCGGTGTGGGCGCAGCGCCGGGCGCGTGTTCGGGTGTGGTCTCGGGTGAATCGTCCGGTCGATCCTGCGGGTCTGCCATGCGGCTGCTCCTTTGCAGTTTCTCGTCGGGTACAACGGCCATGTCCACCAGCAGTCGAATCCATCATGCCAGGATCGCCGGGCGGCTCGTCCGGTGACGATGCAGCCCGCGCAGCGGGCTGAGAAGGAGGCGGGCAATCTGGGCTAGTCGGGTCAGCCGACCGCCGGGCCGTCAGGGCCGATTCCGCATCTGCCATATCACCGCGCCGCCCACGAGCACCACCGCGCCGACAATGAACGGCCAGATAGGGACGTCGTCAGGCGCATTATCCGATGAGTCCGCCACCGGCCCAGGTGTTCCGGTACCGGTTGCCGTCAGCCGAAACGACCACGAGCCGGACACCACGTGTCCGTCCGCCGACGTCACTCGGTAATTCACTGTGTAGCTTCCGGTCGGTCCCAGGGGCCGTACGCCGATGCTGACGACCGGGCCCTGCACCTGCGGTTGTCCGGATGTCCACAGGTTGCCGTCCGGACCGACAACGGTCATTGCGGCGAACGTGGTTTGTAGATCCTCGTTGAAGGTCGCACGGACGCGGGCCGGACCGGCGCTGACAGCGGCGTTCTCGGCCGGGTCGACCGACACCCGGGCGGCGTGCGCACTGGCGCCTCCGGCGGTCAACGTGACGCCGAATGCGACTGCCGCCAGCAGCAGACTCACCGCGACGATGCGCGCTCGCAGGCTCATGACCGTCGAGCCACCAACGCGACACCGATACCCAGGGCGCCGAGGAGCAGGGCGGCACCGCCGAGCACTCGAGCGGTGTTATCGGCTGTCGCTCTTGACTTTTGCGGTGCCGGCGTCGCTTGAGCGGTCGGCGCCGTAGTGCTGCTTGGGTGTGGGTGGCGCGTGGCCGGGGGCATCGACCCCTCGGTGAGCGTGAGCATCGGCGCCGGGTTGGACGGCTCAGGCCCGGCGGGCGCCGGCGGCTGATCCCACTTGACCACCGAACCGTCCGCGTAGGTCTGGGTAGCCGGGAAGCTGACGGTGTCGGCGTCGGGAAGCTTCACCGAAATCCGGAACAGCCCGAACTGATCGACCGCGATTCCGCCGTTCGGTGCTGCCGTCCAGGTGACCGAGTGAGCGGTGCCAGACGCCGCATCGCGGTCCAGCTTGGCGGTCCAACCGGGCTTCGCTTCGGTCTGCACGGAACTGACATTCGACAGGTCGACCGTAAGAGCGGTGGTCGCCGCCCCTGTCGTGGACTCGTTGGGCACCTGGAAGGTGACCAGCGCCATGCCGCCGCGGACGGCGTCGTCGCTGCTGGCATGGACATGGGCTGACGCCGGGGCGATGGCCGCGGCCGATCCGAAGTAAAGCGTGGTGGTGGCGGCAGCCGAGATCAGTGCGCGCCAAACCAAACTGCGGTGCCAAGACATCCGATTGCTAATCCTTCGTCTCCTTTGTCTGCCGGGTCAGGCTGCTGCGTCGGCGGGCGGCTGCGGCGTCAGTGGATTCAGGTCAATCCGAGCCGCGCCATCAGGTCGGCGTCGATCTCATCGAGTTGACGGGAGATCGCGGTGTGGGCGGTGCGGCGGCGTGTGGCGGGCATGTTCTCGGCAGCGGTGACGGCCGCGGACAGGTCAGTGAGCCGTTCAGAAATCGCGGCCACGAATTGCTTGGTCTCGGCGTCCTTGGGCTTCTTCTCCTGCACCGCGCGCAACGGTTGCTCGGCGCCGGCGATGCGGGCCGACAACCGGCCACCGTGCCCGGAAAACTGACCGATCTGGGCGAGCGGAACGCCGAGCTGGTCGGCGCGCCGCTGGTCGATCAACCCACGCGCGGCGATGGCGACCCGGTAGGCCAGCGGCACCACGATCGGCGCGAGCAGCCGAGACACGGTCAGAATCCGGCGAATTCGCGTCGGTGACAACAACTTGCCCTCTCGCACCGCCTTGAGTTCGGCCTCGGCAACTTTCAACGCGGTAAGGTCGCTGTTTCGCTGTGCCTTCAATTGGCCCTTGAGCGCCTTCGATTCGGCTCGCTGCGCGGCTTTGAACCGGCGGACCTCGTTTTTGGCCGACAGCTTCGCCTCAAGTTTGGCCCGGGCTTTGATGGCGCGGGCCTCGGCACGACGCGTCGCGCGGGTTTTTCGTTTGCCGAACAGTCCCATGCGCCGCCGCCTCCCCGGTATCTCGTCGACTGTCGAGGTGCGTGTGCCCCATCGATGGGCCAACCCTAGCGGGGCGGGCCAGCGGGCTAGGCGTCCAGGTGTTCCTTGCGGCGCAGCTCGTCAACGCGCTGCACGAGATCGTGTTGCGCCTCGGGCGACAAGTCGCTGGCGCGAAGGGCGATGCGCCGAACGTTCTCATCGCGCATGGTCATCAGCCACGACAGCTCTCTGTCGAGCTTTTCGTAATACTCGTCGTCGGTGAAGTAGGCGGCCTTGATGCGGAAGAAGTTCGCCAGCGCGGCCATGGTGGCAGACGAGGGATTCGTGCGGTTGCCGGAGCGTAGCTGCGACAGGTAAGGAGCAGACATCGTTACGCCTTCCCCCTTGAGCGCCGCAATCACCTCGGCGGAGGTGTGCGGCCCCCGTCCGGGCGGATAAACCGTGTCGAACAGGCGGTTCAGGCGGGCAGCAAACGTCGTGCTCATCGATATGACCTCCACCGGGTCGGTAGAACAAATAATTCCTTCGAGGTATTTGCTGATCATCGTAGCGAGAGTTATCGCCGCATCCAAGTGCAAACTTGGCGGCAATTGCTGCGGACGGCTTTGGCGCTAGTTGACGACGCCGTCACAACATGGCAAGCTCGGTTTTCAGCGAATTCACATGTTGTAGCAAGCGAATTGTGTCGTGGTCGGTCACGTCAGCACCGAGCTCCTGGTAGCGCGCGGCTTCGATAGTCCAGTGCATCGGACTCTACGGCAACCGGCACGACGCGCCGACGTCGCGAAAAGCCTATTTGCTGTCGTCGCCTGCGCAGGGATCTGCGAGCGCGTTTTTCGGGCATGACCGCGGCCGCAGCACACCCAGTCACGCCGATTTCGCAGCGGTCTGATCGGTGAAGATCGTTAAGCAGCTAGCAGCATCGCCAGGATCGCGGTGTCGGGATGGCTGATGGGGTCGACGCCCACACGGCTCACCATCGAGGTGATCGTGCCGTCGGCTTCCGCCTCGACCCAGGCGGCGCGATGCTCCAGGCCTAGATAGGGCAGCCCGGGTAGCAGTACGCATCCCGACGCCGCGCCGTTGCATTCAGGCAACGACGGCGTGGTCTCCGAGGGTGGATGCAGCATCAACAGTGCCGGCGGCTGGTGATCAGCGAAATAGCCTGGCTTGATGGCGGATTCGCCAACCACCGGGCCCTCCGCCAGCACCAAGCCGACGGTGCCCGGCGCAGGAGCGTCCGGCAGTTCCTCGCGAGCACCGAAAACCGTTGTGGTATCTAGTAATCCGGGCAGCGACGCTACTCTGACCGCAACCATCAACAGTTGTGCCCACTCCTTCGTCGAATCCGGCCAACGGCCGGAAATCACGAATCCCTTCAGGGCACCACGAGAATGAAATGGGGCCACCTCAATGGCCCGGCCTGACCCCGTTTCCATTTCGCCCTCCGCCATGCTTCGGTTCGGGTATCCAGTGATACGCCGGTGGGTCGATAGCTCAGCATGCGTCAGCCTGTGCATACCCGCAAGCTGACACGAGCAACCGACTGCAACAAGTGCAAAAAAGAAACACGGCCGAAATAGTGAACGGGGCGCCGCGCCAATGGCACGACGCCCCGAACAGGCGAATTCAACTGGCGTCAGCCGGCGATCAGCCCCTTGGCCTTGGAAGTCGCCGTCGCATAACGCGATTGCACGTCTTCCCAGTTCACGACGTTCCAGAACGCCTTGGCGAAGTCAGCCTTGACGTTCTTGTACTGCAAGTAGAAGGCGTGCTCCCACATGTCGAGCACCAGCAGCGGAACGATACCGAGCGGGAAATTGGTCTGGTGGTCGTACACCTGGAACACCAGCAGCTTCTGGCCGAGGCTGTCCCAGCCCAGTGCCGCCCAGCCCGAACCCTGCACGGTGGTGGCAGCCGAGGTGAACTGACCGCGGAACTTGTCGAATGATCCGAAGGCGTCATCGATGGCTGCCGCGAGCTCGCCGGTCGGCTTGTCACCACCGTTGGGGGACAAGTTCTTCCACCACAGACTGTGATTGACGTGGCCGGCGAGATTGAACGCGAGGTTCTTCTCATACAGCAGAATGGCCGAGAAATCCTCTTTGGCGCGCGCCTCTTCCAGCTTGGCGACAGCATCGTTGGCGCCCTTGACGTAAGTGGCGTGATGCTTGTCGTGGTGAAGCTCGTTGATTTGACCCGAGATGTGCGGCTCCAGTGCTCCGTAGTCCCAGTCGAGGTCGGGCAAAGTGTATTCAGCCACGGGATTCCTTCCTTCGATGATCGTTGCCGATCTAATTCTGACGCTCCACTCGCAGGCTGTTAGCGGGGCGGCGGCTTGGGTTGGTCAACCACGTCAACCCTGCTCCATCGCCGCGTGCACCGCAAGAACGAGTGCGCAGGGTGAATACCCCGCGGCGGGATCTCAGAACCAAACGATGAGTGCGAGAACCGCCAGCAAAACCAGGGCGATCAGGCCGGCGCGCAAACCGGCGAGCAAGTAGGAGCGATTGCACGTGGGCGAATCGGCGTACCAGCGCGACGAAGATCCCGCCGACTGCGGCCCGATCGGTTGCGTTGTCATCGGATGACGCCGCCCTTCACGTCCGACTCTCCCCAGTGAGATGAGTCACAACTACTCCAGTGGTCGCGATCATAGCCCCTTGCCGAACCGGCGGGAAAATTGAGCGAAAAGCGGGTGGCTGACCAGCACCTTGTTGCTGAGCGACGAGGGCGGCCGAGCCGCCGTCGACGCCGTCCGGATAGGCCGGGCCGGTGGTCCGCCGGGCGGATTGGTTGTGACATCTCCCATACCGGGGAAGCGGCGCGTCGGCTGGCGCGCGTTAAGAATTCGCTAAAGTTCCGCTGGAACCGTCGATCGCGGCGTGGAATCGGCGCGGTGTTATCCACAGTCGTAGAGCCGTCGGGCGTGTTGACCGCGCGTTCAATGCGCCCGACGCCGGGTCGCCGGCTGTGGATAAACCTGTGGAAACTGTGGATACCGCTTGGTAGCTGGACGGGGCCCGCTTCGCAACGGGTTGGCGCGTGCCAAGATCAAGGCCATGGACAGTGAACCTGTGGTCGCACAGACAGATGTCGCCGGCCTGCCCGCCGAATTCGGGCCGGGGACGGTGTTGCTAGATGTGCGTGAGGACGACGAGTGGCAGCGCGGTCACGCCGCGGACGCCCGGCACATCCCGATGGGTGAGGTGCCGGCCCGGCTCAACGAGATTGACCCACAGGCGAAGTTGTACGTCATCTGCAAGGCGGGCGGGCGTTCGCAAAAAGTCGCGCAATTCCTGGCCGGCAACGGATATGAACCCGTCAACGTCGGTGGCGGGATGCTGGCATGGGCCAGCGCCGGACGCCCGGTCGTCACCGATGACGGCGGCCCCGGCAGCGTCTGACGGGCCGTCCCACGAGCACCAGCGCCGAGCGGCCGGTTTTGACAGTTAGGCTGATGCGGTGATCCGCGCCGTCGACGATGCAGAGCGCCGCGATGCTGAGGAGCGGCGCATGAGCCCAGCTGCCGACGATGCAGAGCGCCGCGATGGGGAGGAGCGGCGCCAATGATCCAAGTGTGCTCGCAGTGCGGCACACGCTGGAATGTCCGTGACCGCCAGCGCGAGTGGTGTCCGCGCTGCCGCGGCAGGCTGGCCGCGCCGTCGTCGGAGGCCCCCGAGGTCGATCCGCGCTGGGGTGCCGGCCCTCGGCCAACGTCAGCGCCGCGGTTGCCACCGGGCTATCGCTGGATTGCGGTTCGGCCTGGCCCGCCGCCACCGCCACGACGTCGGCGGCGACCGCTCGGGCCGACTCCGCGATACCCGGTGATACCGCGCTGGGGTCTGCAGGACCGCGTCGAGTGGGATGGTGCCGGGCCGGGTTCGACGGTAGGGCAAGCGCCACCGGCCAGCCGGGTGCATGGGGCGTTCTTCGCGACTGCCTGGGCGCTGAGCATTGCGGCTGTGGTGCATCTGATGCGCTATCTGTTGCTGATCATCAACCGCAACACGTTGCTGAATTGGCTGGTGGCTGACGCCGCGGCGCTGCTGAGCGTGTTGGCCAGCCTGGCTGCGATCGCGGCGGTGATCGCCTACGCCGTGGTGCTGACGCAATGGTTGATCGGACGTCGTGCCGCGGCTTTCGCGCATTGCGGCAGATCGGAGACCCGTACGCCGTGGGCGTTGCGGGCCGGCTGCCTACTCCCGCCGTCGGCGGCGATGGCGTTGGCCATCACGTTCGCCGTGGTCCGGGTTACCACCGGTCATTCAGCCAGCTGGGCGTTGATGGCCGGCTGCGTGGTGATGAGTTGTCTGCCGCTGCTGGGCGCGTTGTGGTCGCTGGTCTACCTCATCGAGCTGGCGAAAACGGAGGACAACTACACCGCGCTGCGTGGACCGATCTGGGAATGGTGGCTGCTCTGGCTGCTCAGTAGCGTGACGTCGGTCTTCGCAACGATTACCAGCGGGGCGCAGGATGCCCAGGGCATCGCCAACAACACGGTGGCCATCATCGTCGCCGACCTGATGGCATTGGTCGCCTCGTTTGCGACCGCGCGGCTGTTCGAGGGCTTCGAGCGCAAACCGGTCGCGCGGCCCGCCCATCGCTGGGTGGTGATAGCTGACGATGCAGAGAGCCCAGCCGCCGCAGCCGCCGCAGCGGGATCAGCTCCTGCAGTTGAGTTGTCGGGTGAGCAACCGGCAGCATAGTGGCATGACGCGGGCCGACGACGTGGTCTCTCGGCACCCGTTCGTGGTGGCCCACCGCGGCGCGTCGGGCGCTCTGCCCGAACACACTTTGGCCGCATACGATCTCGCGCTCCGGGAGGGTGCCGACGGCGTCGAATGCGATGTGCGGCTCACCCGCGATGGACACCTGGTCTGTGTGCACGATCGCCGGCTCGACCGGACGTCGAGCGGGGCCGGTCGGGTCAGCACGATGACGCTGGCTCAGCTGCGTGAGCTGGAATTCGGGGCGTGGCATGGCAGTTGGCGCGCCGACGGCGCCCACGGCAATACCGGCCTGTTGACGTTGGACGCCCTTGTCGGACTGGTACTGGACTGGAAGCGGCCGGTGAAGCTCTTCATCGAGACCAAGCATCCCGTCCGGTACGGCGCACTGGTGGAAAGCAAGGTGTTGGCGCTACTGCATCGCTTCGGCATCGCCGCACCGGCGTCCGCGGACCGGTCCCGCGCAGTGGTGATGTCGTTTTCCGCCTCCGCGCTGTGGCGGGTCCGGCGCGCGGCGCCGCTGCTGCCCACGGTGCTACTCGGCAGGAGTCATCGATATCTCAGCAGCAGTGCGGCGAGCACGGTTGGGGCCACCGCTGTCGGACCCGCGCTGGCCACTCTGCGCGAACACCCCGAGCTCGTCGACCGGGCGGCCGCCCAGGGCCGGGCCCTGTACTGCTGGACGCCGGACGCCTACGAGGACGTCATCTTCTGCCGGGACGTGGGGGTGGCGTGGCTGGCCACCAACCATCCCGGTCGCGTCAAAGCGTGGCTCGACACCCCTGATCAAGGCCTAACCGGCGCCCACCTGGACTAGTCGCCCGCTAGAGCCGGCCCCCGGCGGCTGCCGGCGCATCGGATGCAGCCTTCGGCGAGTCGATTTCCCGTGCGACGAAGTTCTCCAGGTCGAACAGGTTGGCCCCGGCGCGATCGGCGACCCGCACCAACGACGTCATCAGCGCCATCTCCTCGACCTGCTCCTTGAGGAACCACTGCATGAATTGTTCGCCGAGGTAGTCACCCTCGTCGCGGGCGGCGGCCGCCAGCCTGCTGACCTGCTCGGTGACCGCTCGCTCCTGATCCAGCGCCAGTGCCAGCGCATCCCGCGGGGTTTCGAACTGATTGCGCACCGTGTCCACACCGGGGATCTCGACGCGCACGTCGCGGTCGAGCAGGTACTGCACCAGCATCATCGCGTGATTACGCTCCTCGAGGGCCTGAGCGTAAAAGTGTTTCGCAAGCTGACGCAGGTCGGCGCCGTCGAAGTAAACGGCCATCGCAATATACTGTTGGGCATTGGTGAATTCGCGGTAGATCTGCTCATGCAATAGCGCATGGAATTTCGTTTTGTGGGCATCCCGATCGTTCATGACGGCCACGCTACCGCAGGTCAAATGCACTGTCACCCAAGGTAATACTTACTCAGGCCAGCTTTGCCTAAGTAAAGAAAGGCTACGTTGAATAGCTCGTTGGATACATCCAGCGACCATTTTCAAGCATTTTCTGACACGGGCCGACATTCAACCCGAATGCCGCTAATTGAGAACGGTCGGCGGGACCGGCTGGTCGCCAGCCAGCGCGTCGAACAGTTGGGCGGCCTTCTCGTGATCCCAGACCACCACCGAGCCCACGTCGCTGCCGGTGAACTCGCCGATCGGGACGGTCAGCGCGGTGGTGGATCCGTGCAGTGCCCAGCCCAGCCGGGCCATGTCCCAGGCATGATCGCGGTGGTCGACGGTCAGGGCGCCGACCGCCGCGTGTGCCACCGAATACCACCGCCATGGGTTGAGCCACACCGCCGGGCTGGCGGCCCGGTGCAACACCGCCGACATGAACTGCCGCTGGTTGACCATGCGGTCGAGGTCGGCGCGTGGGGTGTCTCGGGAGCGGACGTAGCCGAGCGCGTCGTTGCCGGCCAGCTTCTGGCACCCAGCGGGCAGGTCGATGCCGGCAAGGGGATCGTTCATCGGCGCGGTCGGACAGACGGTGATCCCGCCGAGCGCGTCGACCAGCCCGGCAAACCCGCTGAACCCGACCTCGGCGTAATGGTCGAGCCGCAGTCCGGTGGCCTGTTCGACCGTCTGCGCCAGCAGCGGCGCCCCGCCCATCGCGAACGCCGCGTTGATCTTGTCGCGGCCGTAACCGGGAATCGGCACGTAGGAGTCGCGCGGTATGGACACCATCGTCGTCGGCGTGCGCGACCCCAACGCCGGCACATGAACCAGCAGCATGGTGTCGGTCCGGCCGTTGCCGGTGTCGCCGCCGGTCGCCAGCGCCTGCTGCTGCTGCACGGTGAGGCCTTGCCGGCTGTCCGAGCCGACCAGCAGCCAGTTGCTACCCCGCCCGGACGCCGGCCGGCCGGGATAGTCCGTCAGCACCGGCCCGCGGTGCAGCGCCGTCTCCAGCCACAGCGTGCCGCCCAGGATGCCGGCGCTGATCAGCAGAACGATGATCACCAAAGTCAGCGAAATCAGTTGGCCCCATGCCCGTTTGCGCCGCGGTTTGCGTGGCCGCGCCGGCGGCGCGCCTGGCCGTCGTAGCCGCACGGTCGGGGCTTCGGGCGGGGCGGGCTTGGGTGGTGGCGGCCTGGCCGGCGGCCGGTAGCCGGGGTCGCGGCGAATCACTTGCGAAGGCTCCGGCCGCGGTGGGAGCCGGCGCTGACGCGGGGCGCGGTCGTCGTTCATGTATCGGACCGTCCCGTCAATGCAGCCAGTGCAGATGGCCGGCCAGTAGGGCATACCCGACGAAAGCCACGGCGTCGATGATCCCGTGCGCGATCACCAGCGGCCACAGCCGGCCGGTGCGCCGCCAGGCATACCCGAACACCAGGCCCATCGCGACATTGCCCAGTCCCGCGCCGAAGCCCTGGTACAAGTGATAGGTGCCGCGCAGCACGCTCGACCACACCAGCGCCGCCCGCGAGCCGACGCCCAACTGCTCCAACCGGGTGAGCAGGTAACCGACTACGATGATCTCTTCGGCCCAGCCATTGGCGAAGGCGACCAGCAGCAGCATCGGGACCCGCCACCAGGTGTCGCTCAAGCTGGACGGGACGACCGACGCGTTGACGTGCAAAGCCCGGGCCACCAGGTAGAACGCCAGCCCGGGCAGGCCGATCAACGCGGCTAGGCCGACGCCGCCGCCCAGATCGGCGCGCCACTGAAAGCGCGCCAGCCCGATGCGGGCGGGGCTGAATCCGCTGCGCCACAACAGGTACAGGCCGAGCCCGCCCCAGGCGATAAGTTGCACGACGAAGGTCAGATTCAGGCCGAGATCGATCAGGTCGAAGTAAGACCGCCGCGGGTTGAGTGGGATCCGCTGAGCGCTGAGGTTGCGCATGGCCGAGTCGGCCAGTTGCAGGATCGCGGTTACGGCGCTGAGGCCGAACGTCACGGCCAACACGACGACGAGCTCGATGCGCAACGCGCGGCGCTGCGTCAGCTCGGAGTCGGCGTCAGTGCGCGGCCAGGTCACCTCGACACGGTAACCGGCAGCAGGCGGTCACCCGCCGCTCAGTCTCGGCGTGGCCGAAGCCCGCTAATGCCATTGACGAACGGGCAGCCGATCAGCACCCGGATGGCCTGACCCAGACCGTTGACGTCGTCGACCGGCTGGCGGAAGGGCAGCCGGACGTCGCGGTCGCCGTCGGCGCTTTCGACGCGTAACCGGACGCCGTAGCGGTCCACCCCGAGCGGGCGGACGTCGCCGCGCCGCAGCCGCGCGGGCAGCCGGGCGGCCAGTCGGGCGACCACGTCGCGGGGCGCTTTGTCCAGGTGCCGGATCCAGCACGATTCGAACACGCAGAACGGGTCGGGACGGGCGGCGAGCAGCGTCCCCACGTCGACGGCCTCAGCCCCGGTGGCGTCGGTGACCACCACCGACTCGATGTCCAGTCGCGCCAGCAGGTAGCGAGTGTCGTCATCGGCAACCGGCCCGGACTCCAAGGTCTGCACTTGCAGCAGTGCCGGGTCGGGGTCCTCGGCGGCAATCCTGTCAAGCAGTCGGTGCACGGTCGGCAGCGGCACCCGGTGCAGCCGACCGCGAATCCAGACCAGCGAACGGACCGGTTCGCGCAATGGCAGCGGCGCGTAGTCGGCCAACTCCAGCACGGCCTGCGCTCCGCCGGCCTCGCCGTCGACCAAATGCGTGGCCACCGACCCACCGACCGGGACGGTCACGGCGAACGAACCGTCGGACAGCAGATGGTGCAGGGGAGTGGTGAGCGGCTCGGCGCCATCGACGGCGAGCAGCGCGCCGCCCGCTCGGACGCAGGTGCTGCGGATCCGCTCGGCCGTTGTGGGCGCCGCGCCGTCGGCAAGTGGCATCGTTGACCATCCTTGGGAAAGTGAGGTAAGCCTAACTTAACTAGGGATGATCGGACGGCGCAAGACGTACGGTTCGATAGGGTTTTGGTCGTGGCAAGCATCGCGTATCTCGGCCCCGCAGGGACCTTCACCGATGCGGCGCTGCTGCAGATGATCGACGCCGGCATGGTTCCCCAGCACAGCCCGGATACCGTGCGGCGGCTGCCGGTCGACAGCACAACCGCTGCCCTTGATGCCGTCCGCGACGGCGCGGCCACTTACGCTTGCGTGCCGATCGAGAATTCGATCGACGGTTCGGTGACGCCCACCCTGGACAGCTTGGCGATCGGGACGCCGCTGCAGGTGTTCGCCGAGCTGACGCTCGATGTGGCGTTCAGCATCGTCGTCAAACAGGGTCTTACCGCCGCCGACGTGCGCACGCTGGCCGCCTTCCCGGTCGCCGCGGCGCAGGTGCGGCGGTGGCTGGCCGCCCACTTGCCCACTGTTGAGCTGCGCCCGGCTAACTCGAATGCCGACGCCGCGCAGCAAGTCGCCAACGGCCACGTCGACGCCGCGGTGACGTCGCCGTTGGCCGCCACCCAACGCCGGTTGTCGACGCTGGCCGACGGCGTGGTCGACGAAGCCAATGCCCGCACCCGTTTCGTACTCGTTGGTCCGCCGGGGCCACCGCCGGCCCGCACCGGCGCCGATCGGACGTCGGTGGTGCTGCGGATCGACAACGCGCCGAGCGCGCTGGTGTCGGCGCTCGCCGAGTTCGGCATGCGCGGCATCGACCTGACCCGTATTGAATCCCGGCCCACCCGAACCGAATTGGGTACCTACGTGTTCTTCTTGGACTGCGTCGGCCACATCGACGACGACGCTGTCGCCGAGGCACTCAAGGCGCTGCACCGGCGTTGTACCGACGTGCGCTACTTGGGTTCCTGGCCGACCGGAGTGCTTGCCGGCTCGCCGCCACCACACGTGGACGAGGCGTCGCGCTGGCTGGCGGGGCTGCGCGGAGGGCCGACGGGCGAAGGCTCGGCGCGATGAGCGGTCGGCTGGTCTTGGTGCGGCACGGTCAGTCCTACGGCAACGTCGACAAACGTTTGGACACCCGCCCGCCGGGGGCGGAGCTGACACCGCTGGGCCGTGAGCAGGCGCGCGAGTTCGCGCGGGCGGCGGCGTCGCGGCCCGGACTGTTGCTGCACTCGGTCGCGACCCGCGCGGTGCAGACCGCGGAGGAGATCAGCGCTGAGGTCGACGTGCCGGCCAGCGAGGTGACCGGCATCCACGAAGTGCAGGTCGGCGAGCTGGAAAACCGCAGCGACGACGATGCGGTCGCCGAATTCAACGCGATCTACCAGCGCTGGCACGAGGGGGAGTGGGACGTGCCGATGCCGGGCGGCGAGACAGCCAACCAGGTCCTGGACCGCTACACGCCGGTGCTGACCGACCTACGGATGCGCTACCTCGACGACGACGAGTTCACCAGCGACATCGTCGTCGTCAGCCACGGCGCGGCGATCCGGCTGACGGCCGCCATTCTGGCCGGCGTCGAAAGCAGCTTCGTGCTCGATCATCACCTCAACAACACCGAGGCGGTGGTCCTGGCGCCGGTCACCGACGGCCGCTGGAGTTGTGTGCAGTGGGGGGCGCTGACGCCGCCGTTCTACCCGGAACCACATGCCACGCCGGTGACCGACGCGGTGGAGTCGGGCGCCGACCCGATGGGCTGACGGCCCCCGGTTCAGATCGCCACGGTGGACGGTGCGCCCACCTCAACGCAGTCGCAACCGACCGCGTCGCAGTCGACGACGAAGGCGTGCGGCATCAGCTCCGGGCTGGTGCAGCCCTCCTCGGTGCACTCCGACCGGTGCAGCCAATGGCGAATGATCGTGCCGTGGCAGTGATCCAACCCTGCCTGGCAGTCGCGGCAATCCATGTGCCGTTCTTAGCACTGATCGCCGACAGATCAGCGACGCCGCGCCCGTCGGCCCGGAGTTAAGTTCGTCAGGCCCAGCCGAGTTCGTGCAGCCTGTCGTCGTCGATGCCGAAGTGGTGGGCGATCTCGTGAACCACGGTGATCTTCACTTCCTCGACGACCTCGTCCTCGTCGTCGCAGACGTCCAACAGCGCAGCGCGGTAGATAGTGATGGTGTCCGGCAGCGAACCGGCGTAATGGGAATCGCGTTCGGTCAACGCCACGCCCTCATACAAGCCGAGCAGGTCGTCTTCGTCGGCGTTACGGTCGGCGACCAGCACCACCACGTTGTCCATCACCGCGGCCAGCTGCGCCGGGATCAGGTCGAGCGCGTCGGACACCAGCTCGTCGAACCGTTGCGGATCCATCCGCACGGCCACCAGTTACCCGCCCGGCGGAGGAGGTGGAGGTGGTGGCGGCGGGGCCTCCGGCGCGGGCGGCGGTGGTGGGGCCTCGGGAGCCGGTGGTGGCGGTGCCTCGGGAGCCGGCGGTGGCGGTGCGGCGGGCGCGGGCTGCTCCGGCGGGGCCGGTTGCTGTCCCGCAAGGTGTTGGTTGCCCTGTCGCTGGCTGTTTGAACCGCCCGACGATCCGCCCGATGACGATCCGGCGGACGACGATCCGGCGGACGACGATCCGGCCGACGACGATGATCCGCCGCCGGCGTCCGGGGTAGTCGGGATCGGCGGCAGGTTCAGTCGCTCGGCGGGGATGTCCGGTGGCGGAACCGGGGGCTGACCGTTGATCTTGAGCGGCCCCTTGGCGCTGTCGAGCAACGTCGCCCAGCCACCGTTACCCAGGGTCGCCCCGATGCTGCAGGCAACTTGCCGGCTACCGGCCGACCAGCTCGGCAACGACAGCGTGCTGTAGATCAGCGTCAGTGTGGTGCTGCGCAACTGCACCGGCGCGAGGTAGGCGTCCGTCAGCCGGGTGCAGGAGTCCTTGATGAAGGCGTCCTGTTCGGGCTCCGGAGGCAGCGCGCCGGGAAACTTGGCGAGCAAGTCGACCGTTCCGGTGACCTCCATCGCATGCGGCGCCGCGCAATCGATCGGAATGTCAGTGGGTTGATTGGTCGAGGGGTCGATGCCCAGGCAGGTGCCGTCCGGCCAGACCTTGGACTGGTCGACGTCGCCGACCTTGCCCTTGTAGGCGACTTGTTCGTTACCCGCGCCCGGCAGCTGCAGGCCGCATAGCATCCGCCGCTCGCCGGATTGCCGCCAGGCTTTATCGCCCGACCACAACATGCTGATGATGAATTTGCTGTTGGGGTCGAACTTGGCGCCCAGATAGCGGCGCACCGCCGACTCGCACTGCTCCTGGCTGATCTGCTCGATCCGTGTGGCCGACGGCGGCGCGGCGTCGGGGCCGTACTCCGAACCGGGGAACGTGCGCATGTCGATGGACTCGGCGACCTCGAAGCGGTGCTCGTCTTTGCAGTCGACGATCGCCGCGGCTTCCGGCATCCGATCCGGCCACATCAGGCAGTTGCCGCTGGTGGCGCGGTTGAACGCGTCATTACCCTTCGAGCCCGTGCTGGGCACCGGGTCGATGTAGCCGGTCAGCCGACCGGGGCCACCACCGATCGGAAGGGCGGTGACGAGCCCGGCAATGAGCAGACCGCCCAGGGCTGTCAGCAGCAGCGCGCGCCGGGTGGCCGAGGCTTGCAGAGCGGTCAGCCACTCGACCCGCGGTAGCCGAAGTCCCGGCCGTTTGGCCGGTGACTTCTGCTGCTCGGAATCGTTCGACATTGGCTCCATTCTGACAGGCCGACCGCGTCCCGTGACAGGTGTTGCAGAAGTAATGTCGTGTGGTTATCGCTGGCGGGCGCCTTCCGCGTAGGGTTCTAGCCCGTGATCGACCTGAAGTTGCTTCGCGAAAACCCGGGTGCCGTGCGCCAATCCCAGACCAGCCGCGGCGAGGACCCGGCCCTGGTCGACACGCTGCTGGCAGCCGACACCGCCCGGCGGACCGCGATCTCGACGGCCGATTCGCTGCGCGCCGACCAAAAGGCCGTCAGCAGGAAGGTGGGCGCCGCCTCCGCAGACGAGCGTCCGGCGTTGCTGCAGCAGGCCAAGGAGCTGGCTGAGCAGGTCAAGGCGGCCGAGGCCGAACAGGCCGAAGCCGAGGCCGCGTTCACAACTGCCCACATGGCGATCTCGAATGTGATCATCGACGGCGTCCCCGCCGGCGGGGAGGAGGACTACGCCGTCCTCGACGCCGTCGGCGAGCCCGCGGCGATCGACCATCCGAAAGACCACCTGGAACTCGGCGAGGCACTGGGCCTGATCGACATGGAGCGCGGGGCCAAGGTGTCCGGGTCCCGCTTCTACTTCCTGACCGGCCGGGGCGCGCTGCTGCAGCTGGGGCTGCTGCAACTGGCGATCCGGCTGGCGGCCGACAACGGTTTCATCCCGGTCATCCCGCCGGTCCTGGTGCGTCCGGAGGTGATGTCGGGCACCGGCTTCCTCGGTGCTCACGCCGACGAGGTGTACCGGGTGGAGGGCGACGATCTCTACCTCGTCGGCACCTCCGAAGTGCCGCTGGCCGGCTACCACGCCGACGAGATCCTCGACCTGTCCGGTGGGCCGCTGCGCTACGCCGGCTGGTCGTCGTGCTTCCGCCGCGAAGCCGGCAGCTACGGCAAGGACACCCGAGGCATCATCCGGGTGCACCAGTTCGACAAGGTCGAAGGATTCGTCTACTGCACCCCGGACGACGCCGAGGCCGAGCATCAGCGGCTGCTGGGCTGGCAGCGCGAAATGCTGGCCCGCATCGAGGTGCCCTATCGGGTAATCGACGTGGCCGCAGGCGATCTCGGTTCGTCGGCCGCTCGCAAGTTCGACTGCGAGGCCTGGGTGCCGACGCAGCACGCCTACCGCGAACTGACCTCGACGTCGAACTGCACCACCTTCCAGGCCCGCCGGCTGGCCACCCGCTACCGGGACGCCGCCGGCAAGCCGCAGATCGCCGCGACGCTCAACGGCACGCTGGCCACCACCCGCTGGCTGGTCGCCATCTTGGAAAACCACCAACGGCCCGATGGAAGTGTGCGGGTTCCCGACGCGCTGGTGCCATTCGTCGGCACCGAATTGCTGGAGCCGGTCTAGGTCTGGCTCGCCCCGGCAGCCGTCGGGGTGAGCAAAGGTCGGATAGCGCTTTCAGCCTGAACTATCATCACCAACGTCCTGCATGCGTGGGTGGGGCAACCGCGTAGGGGGTGTAAGCGCAATGGGCTGGCTCGCTCGGTGGTGGCGGCAATCCGATCACTACGACCGGCTGAGTTCTCATCTGCAGGCGTGGGGTATGGCCACCGTCGCCAGATTCACCATCGCGCTGATCGCGGCCGGGCTGTCGGTCGATGCGCTCGGGACGATCTGGACTCCTACCGGTCCACGTGGCGTTGTTCCGCTGGCCTGCACGCTGGCCGCGTCCGTGGGCGCCGCGGTTGGCGCGCTGTTGTGGATCCTGCGCTGGCCAACCCGCGCGGCGGCGACTGCGTTCGCCGTGCTGTCCACCGCCAGCATCGCACTGATCGCGCTGGCCCAGCACAATCCCCTTATTTCGATGCTGACCTGCGCCGCGTTCGCGGCTACGGCCAGCTACATCGCGCTGTTTCACACCGCGCCCTTGATGGCCTATAACTTCGCGGTCGCAGGCGTGGTGGGCGGTGTCGAAGCCATCCGAATGGCGGCGGGGTTTGGCATCGTCGCCGGCCTGTGTGATTACTTGTTACTGCTGCTACTCAACCTGGCGGTGCCGCTTGGCATCCAGGTGGTGGTGCACATGCTCGGGACCGATGCCGAGCGGGCTGAACGTGACCAGCTCACCGGCCTCCTGACCCGGCGGGCCTTTCGTCGGCGCGCGAAAGCCCGCCTGGAGCAGGGTCGCGATCAGCGCGGTCATTTCGTCATCGCCATGATCGACTTGGACCACTTCAAACAACTCAACGACAACTATGGACACGGCACCGGCGACGATGCGCTGGTCTCGGTGGCCCGTGCGCTGCGTGACGCTACCGACGACACCGCAGTCATCTGCCGCTCCGGCGGCGAAGAATTCGTCATCGCCGACATCTGGCACCCCGACGAGGTGGGCCCGCGCGCACAGCAACTGTGTGACGTTATTGCCGCACTGTCCTTCGGCATCACCGCCAGCGTCGGCACCGCCGGCACCCACCCGGCTCACCGGGACGGTGACGGCGTCGACTTACTTGCGGCGTTGATTGCGGCCGCCGACGCCGCGATGTATGTCGCCAAACGACGCGGCGGAAACCAGACGGGCCATTCCCGCTCGCCGCTCCCGCCGCATATCGACGATGTTGAGGCTGGCGAAAGTGATTACTGCGGAGACGAACTCACCGCTTAGGCGTCGACCGGGGTTGGCGTAAAGGAACTTTGGGCATGACGCCGCTGCCGTTCGATGGTGGCGAAGTACCAGGCCAGCGGGAAAGAAAAGCTCGTGAAGAAGCTGGCGAGGAAGAACAGCCAGGGGCGCCGGATGCCGCGCCGATAGCCGTCGACGATGGTAAACACCGGCAGCAGAATGACGTTCGCGATGATGTAGTCCTGGTCGCCCGAACCGGCGGCCGGATTGGCGAACTGCTGGGCCAGGAAGTGCGGGTAGCTGGCCGGCCCCTGCACGATGCTCCCCTGGCCACCTGCGGCTAGCACGAAGTGAATGTTGAAATACCAGCCGAGCACGATCGAGGCGATGCCTGCTGCGTAGTAAACACATTCCAGCGGCGACAGCCACGGCCCGTCGGCCGGTTTGGCGTAGATCTTCGGGTTCGACGCGAGGATCCAACCGCTGACGGCGAGCCCGAGGATTGCGTGGATGTATAGCCAGATCATGGGCGAAGTCTCACCTCTGCCGATAAGTTTTGTCAATATTGACATAACAAAAACTGAGGTACCTTACTGCCATGGTCCGGCCCGCGCAGACAGCGCGCAGCGAGCGCACTCGGGAGGCGCTGCGTCAGGCTGCCTTGGTGCGATTCCTGGCCCAGGGTGTCGAAGAGACCTCGGCCGAGCAGATCGCCGCCGACGCCGGAGTGTCACTGCGGACGTTCTATCGCCACTTCCGGTCCAAACACGATTTACTGTTTGCCGACTACACCGGACTGCATTGGTTTCGCGCAGCACTGGACGCCCGCCCGGCCGATGAACCGATCATCGATTCGGTGCGGTCGGCCATCTTCTCATTCCCGTATGACGTTGAGGCAGTGACGAAAATCGCCACGCTACGGGGTGGCGAGCTCGACCCGGGCCGTATCGTCCGGCACATTCAGGATGTTCAGGCCGACTTCGCCGACGCCATCCAGACGCAGCTGCAACGCCGTAGCTGCAGCGCCGACCCGACGCCCGATGAGCTGCTGCGCATGGCGGTGGCCGCGCGG
This sequence comes from Mycobacterium sp., assembly GCA_035314925.1. Classification (GTDB taxonomy): domain Bacteria; phylum Actinomycetota; class Actinomycetes; order Mycobacteriales; family Mycobacteriaceae; genus Mycobacterium. Next base: position 35,484 of record DATFYT010000094.1, read on the forward strand.
TGCATCGCGGCGGCGGTCTTCGGCGCGATGGAAGTGTGGATGCTGGGCGACAACCGGTCGCTGGGCGAGCTGGCACGGGTGTGCCACGTAGCGTTGGAGTCGCTGCGCGCCGGCATCACCGCCGCCTGGACGCGCGACCCAGTTTCGTCATAATTGACAAAACTTGGCAACCGTGCCAGCCTGCGCAGCAAAGCGGAAGGGCGGAGCAGATGGCCGATTTCGACGCGATCGTCATTGGTGCCGGACACAACGGGCTGGCTGCCGCCGTGATGCTGCAGCGCGCCGGGCTGCGCACGCTGTGTCTGGAAGCCAAGCTCTACGCCGGCGGCATGGCGTCCACCGTGGAGCTTTTCGACGGCTACCAGTTCGAGATCGCCGGCTCGGTGCAGTTCCCCACCGCACCGGTGGTCCGCCACGAGCTCGGCCTGGACACCCTGCCGACCATCGACCTGGACGTGATGTCGGTGGCGCTGCGCGGTGTCGGCGACGACCCGATGATCCAGTACAGCGACCCGATCAAGCTGTTCACCCACCTCAACGAGGTGCACGGGGCGGACGCCGTCAACGGCATGGCGGGGCTGATGGGCTGGGCACAGGCGCCGACCCGGGCGCTCGGGCGGTTCGAGGCCGGCACGCCGCCGAAGACCATCGACGAGATGTATGCCTGTGCCACCAACGAATTCGAACGTTCGGCGATCGACGACATGCTGTTCGGCTCGGTCACCGACGTGCTGGACCGCTATCTTCCGGACCGCGAGAAGCACGGCGCGCTGCGCGGATCGATGACCGTGCTGGCGGTGAACACCCTCTACCGCGGGCCGGCGACGCCGGGCAGCGCGGCTGCGCTGGCCTTCGGGCTCGGCGTTCCCGACGGGGACACCATGCAGATGAAGAAGTTGCGCGGCGGCATCGGCGCGCTCACGGCGCACTTGGCTGACTCGCTGGTGCGCGGCGGAGGCGAGCTTCGCCTACGCACGAAGGTCACCGAAATCCTCGTCAGCGACGGAAAGGTGAGCGGGGTGCGCACCGAGGCCGGGCAAACGGTGACGGCCCCGGTCGTGATCTCCGCGGTCGCGCCCGACCTGACGGTCAACGAGCTCGTCGACCCCGCGGTGTTGCCCGCGGACATCCGCGAACGCTACGCGCGGATCGACCACCGCGGCAGTTACATTCAGATGCACTTCGCGTTGGACGAGGCGCCAGAGTTCGCCGCGCCCTACACCGCACTCAACGACCCGAGCATGCAGGCGTCCATCGGGATCTTCTGCACACCGGAAGAGGTCCAGCAGCAATGGGAGGACTGCCGGCGCGGAATTGTGCCGGCCGACCCGACGGTCGTCTTCCAGATCCCCTCGCAGAACGATCCCGACCTCGCGCCCGAGGGCAAGCACGCCGCATCGGCGTTCGCGCTGTGGTTCCCCATCGAGGGCGAAGTCGACTACGGCGCGGCGAAAGTCGAAATGGGCCAACGGGTGATCGACAAGATCACCCGGCTGGCGCCCAACTTCGAGCGCAGCATCAGTCGGCACACCACGTTCACGCCCAAGCACATGGGCGTCATGTTCGGCGCCCCTGGCGGCGACTACTGCCACGGCCTGTTCCACGCACAACAGGTCGGCCCCAACCGGCCCGGGCCGAAAGGCTTTATCGGACAGCCGATTCCAGTCCACGGGCTTTACCTGGCCAGCACCGGATGCCACGGCGGTCCGGGGATCACCTTCATCCCGGGATATAACGCGGCCCATCAAGCGCTGGCCGACGCCGGGCGCTGACGCGCGCAACTAGTCGCGTTGGTCCAGCAACCGGTCCAGCAGCGCGGTGAACTCTTCCGGGTCGGCCGGTGTCAACGCCGGGCTCGGCCGGGTCCCCGGCACGTCCAGGGTGATCAGTGTTGACCGCAGCGGCCGCCGCATGTCCAGTGGCAGCCAGCGGCGTAGGTCTGAGCTGCCCCAGATGCGGAACCGATGCATGAACAGCCCCAGCGGTTCGGCCCGGTATCCGCGGATCCTGTCCAGCGCGATGATCTTCGATGTGCCAGACGGAAAGTGGTAGCGGCGCAACGTGATCGCCTCCCGGTCCAGTTGAACCAGGCCATCGTCGTAGCTCACGATGCTCATAGCCGGGAGCACCGAAGCTCATGGCCCCGCGTGGTGAGGCAGCGGCCGTTCTCCAAGTTCCACTGCCACCCGTGCAGGTTGCAGGTCAGCGTGGTGCCCTCGACCACACCGAACCGGGACAGGTCAGCTTTCAGATGCGGGCATCGTCGCTGAATCTCCCAGCCGTCCATAGTGATCGACGCGGTGTCGTCGTGCGCCTCGCCGAACCAGCCGTCGGCGTAGGCGATCCGCTCATCGGTCAGGCATTTGAAAAACGTGTACAGGTATTCGTTGTAGCCGCCGACCCGCCATGCCTTGAACCGGGTGGACAGGAAGATGGTGTTGACCCAGTCGGGTTCGTTCTCGCGGAGCACCGTGCGCACCAGTTCCGGTGGGATGGCAAACCCGTAACGGAACTTCTCGTCAGGAATCGCTTCTCGCACAGTGCGTTTAGGGAAGTCGAGAACCACCTGCTGTGAGCCGATCACCAGCTCGACGGGATAGCCGATGCCATCGCAGATCTCGTCTCCGGCCAACATGATCGGCTCGAACACCGCTCGCAGCGGCTCTAGCAGCGACTCGCCGGTGGCGGGCTCCCAGCCGGCCTTCTCCGCCGCCAGCACCGGCTGCATACGGGCGGCGTAGTCGGCGATGTAGGCCGCCTTGCCGGTGGTGAAGATCGCCTCGACTCCCCCGCAAGCGGGAGGTGCCCCCAGGTCGGTGGGCAGCGGGTGGCTGAGCGAGTTCAGTTGTGAGCCGGAGAATTCGGCAGTCGACCCGGGCATCATCAGCAGGCCGCGGTCGTGTCCGTGCGTGCGCATCTGGTCGAGGAACACCATCTGGTCGGGGAAGATGTTCGCCGGGTCGCCGTGGTCGTCGTTGAGGTCACGCAGCTCGGGGTCCAGGAAGCACGGCGGGCCGGCCGACGGGATCACCCACGTCGCGTCGACCTGTGCGACGTACTGGCGGGCCCGGTCCATCTGGCGTTGACGCTTCTGCGTGCCGAACGTCTCCTTGGCCCGCGCCGGCATGTCGTAGACCATCGGATACCAGATCGCGCCGGAGTACTGCAGCATGTGCACGTCGATGTGACCGAACGCATGCGTCAACACGTCCAGATCGACCGGGCGGGCGTCGTTCATGTTGAACGCTTTCGTCTCGCCGTCGCAGACGACCAGCGCGGAATCGCCGATCGGGCCGTCCGCGGGAGCCCGCAGCGCGATGACCATCACGTCGAGGTCGCCTTTCGGCCCGCCGATCCGGTGTTTCACCGAATCGGTGGTCTCAAAGAACTGGTGGAAGCCCAGGCCCTGCAACGCATCCTTCAAGTCGGGCACCGGATAGTCCGGCAGCAGCACCACGGCGTCTTTGTTGACGTGCTCGGTCAGCAGCTTGGCGTCGAAGTGGTCCTTGTGCAGGTGCGAGACGTACAGATAGTCGCAGTCGCCCAAGGCGTCCCAGTCCAGCTGGCTGTTGTCCGGGAAGGGAAACCACGACGCGAAGTAGGCCGGATTGACCCAGGGGTCGCAGAGGATGCTGCCCGCTCGGGTCTCGATCCGAAAGCCGGCGTGGCCGACGCTTGTGACCTGCACCGATGCCCTTCAATAGCTAGTGTCGCGATACTGATCTGCCGCACCGAGCTTAGCGGGCGAGCTAAGGGAAACGCCCGACCCGCTAGAGCCACCTAGTCGGGAACACTAGGGTTGATCACCGTGGAACCGGTATACGGGACGATCATCCAACTCGTCCGGCTGACGTGGCGTGTGCAGGGCTTACGTTTCACGATCCTCGGGCAAGAAAACATTCCCGCCACCGGCGGCGCCGTCATCGCCATCAACCACACCAGCTATTTCGACTTCACCCTCGCCGGGTTACCCGCCTACCGCGAGCACCGCGCGCGCAAAATCCGGTTCATGGCCAAGCAGGAAGTCTTCGACAACAAGATCACCGGGCCGATCATGCGGGGTTGCCGGCACATCCCGGTGGACCGGTCCAGCGGCGCCGCGTCCTACGAGGCCGCCGTTGAAAGGCTGAAGGCCGGTGAATTGGTCGGCGTCTATCCCGAAGCGACGATCAGCCGCAGCTTCGAAATCAAGGAGTTCAAGTCCGGGGCCGCCAGGATGGCGATCGAGGCCGACGTCCCGATCATTCCGCACATCGTCTGGGGTGCCCAGCGGATCTGGACCAAGGACCATCCGAAGAAACTGTTCCGGCCAAAAGTGCCCATTACGATTGCGGTCGGCGAGCCGATCCTGCCGACGTTGCCGGCGCTCGAGCTGACGGCGTTGCTGCACTCCCGAATGCAGCATCTGCTGGAGCGGGTGCAGGACGCCTACGGCCCGCACCCGGCCGGCGAGTTCTGGGTGCCGCACCGGCTCGGCGGCGGCGCCCCGACCCTGGCGGAGGCTGCCCAGTTGGACGCCGAGGAAGCCAGCCAGCGCGCGGCCGCCCGGGCGGCTCGTCAGCGAGCGGATCCGGCGGGCGCGTCAGAGTAACGGCATGGAGCCGGTCTTTCGAACTCTTGAGATCGCGGCCAAGACCTTGGTCGCGGCGACCGGCACCAAGATCACCTACCAGAACCTGGAGAACATTCCGCGCACCGGCGGTGCGGTGATTGCGATCAACCACACCAGCTACGTGGACTGGCTGCCGGCCGCGCTTGCCGTGCATTACCGGGGGCGGCGCATCCGCTACATGATCAAGGCCGAGATGCAGCAGGTGACGATCGTTAACTTCTTGATCAAGCACACCAAGACCATCCCGGTCAACCGCCGAGCTGGGTCCGAGGCGTACACCGAGGCCGTCCGGTTGCTGCGGGCCGGCGAGCTGGTCGGTCTGATGCCCGAAGCCACGATCAGCCGCAGTTTCGAGCTCAAGGAGTTCAAGACCGGTGCGGCGCGGATGGCGTTGGCGGCCGGCGTCCCGATGGTTCCGCTGATCGTCTGGGGCGCACAGCGGATTTGGACGAAAGACCACCCGAGAAACGTCGGCCGCAAGAAGATCCCCGTCGTCGTGGCGGCGGGCAAGCCGTTGTCCCCGGCCGGCGACGTCGAGCACCTTGATGCGGCCCTGCGCGACGAAATGACGTCCTTGCTGCATCGCGTGCAGGAGGAATATCCCCACCCCGAAGGCGCGTTCTGGATTCCGCAGAGGCTTGGCGGCAGCGCACCTACGGTGGCGGAGGCAAAAGTTCTCGAGGAAGCTGAAAAGGCCGCGCGTGCCCGCAAGCGGGCGGAGCGCGGTGGGTGACACGGCCGGCAGCTGAGGGCATTCGGCGTCCGCGTCGGGGACGATGGAGCGGCGCCGGTTGCACGAAAGGAGCTACGGGCATGGCAGAGCCGTTTTACCGGTTCGGCGAGTGGATAGTGCCGCCGATGGTCGCGATGAACGGAACGAAGTTCACGTTCCGCGGCTTGGAGAACATTCCCGAGCGCGGCGGCGCGTTGCTTGCCCAGAACCACACCAGCTACCTCGACTGGCTCCCGCCGTTGTTCGCCGTACGTGAACGGGGCCGGCGGATGTACTTCATGATCAAGGCCGAGATGGCCGACGTGAAGGCGGTCAACTACGTCATCAAGCACGCCAGGCTCATTCCGGTGGACCGCAGGCACGGACAAGACGCATTGGACGTCGCCGTGCAGCGGCTGCGCGAGGGCGAACTCATCGGGATGCATCCCGAAGCAACCATCAGTCGCAGTTTCGAACTCCGGGAGTTCAAGACCGGGGCGGCCAGGATGGCCCTCGAGGCGCAGGTGCCGATCGTCCCGCTGATCGTCTGGGGCGCCCATCGTATTTGGCCCAAAGACCACCCGAAGAAGGTGTTCCGCAACAAGGTTCCGATCACCGTGGCGGCCGGCCGCCCGCTGCCCCCGCACGGCACCACTGAACAACTCAACGTCGCGCTGCGGCACGCGATGAACGAGTTGCTGTACCAGGTGCAAGAGGAGTACCCGCACCCGGAGGGCGAGTTCTGGGTGCCGCGGCGGCTGGGGGGCGCGGCGCCGACCCGCGATGATTCCCAGGCGATCCGGTTGGCCGAACTGCAAGAGCGCCTTGAGAAGTACGGAACCGACGGCGTGACGCGCCCGGGGCGAAGCCAAAGCGGAATACATTGATCATTCCGGCTGGCTGCGCAGGCGGATCGGCCCGGTGACCCTGCCCGCGCTGATCGCCTGCGATGTGGACGGCACCCTGATCGGCGACGACGAGCGGATCAGCCCGCGCACGCGGAACGCGGTGCGCGCCGCTGTCGAGGCCGGTGCACAGTTCGTGCTGGCCACCGGTCGCCCGCCACGCTGGGTGCGGCCGGTGGTCGACGACCTGGGGTTCGCGCCAATGGCGGTGTGCGCCAACGGCGCTGTGATCTACGACCCCGCGACCGACCGCGTGTTGACCGCCCGGACGCTGTCCGTGGCGACCTTGGGCGAACTGGCGGAGATCGCGACAAGGGCCATCCCGGGTGCCGGGTTGGCCGTCGAGCGGATCGGCCGCAGCGCGCACGACACGGCGACGCCGCAGTTCGTCAGCTCGCCGGGCTATGAGCACGCCTGGCTCAATCCCGACAACACCGAGGTGTCCATCGAAGACCTGCTGAGCGCCCCGGCGATCAAACTACTGATCCGCAAGGCCGGCGCCCGCAGCGCCGATATGGCCGCCGAACTCGCCAAGCACGTCGGCGTCGAGGGCGACATCACCTACTCCACCAACAACGGGCTGATCGAGATCGTGCCGTTGGGCATCAACAAGGCCACCGGTATCGCCGAACTCGCTGGGCCGCAAGGCATCACCGATGACGATGTGGTCGCGTTCGGGGACATGCCCAACGACGTGCAGATGCTGCTGCGGGCCGGCCACGGGGTGGCGATGGGCAACGCGCATCCCGACGCGATCGCCGCCGCCGATGAGGTGACCGCGTCCAACACCGACGACGGGGTGGCGCGGGTGCTGGAACGGTGGTGGCTTTAACGCGGCCCTAGTCGGCGTGCACCGGTGAGAACCGCTCGAGCTGGATCGGCGGGCCGGTTGGCGGCGCTGGCGGCAATTCCTCGGCCACCCCGTCGATTACCCGGCTGACACGACCGCTGAGCCGGTCGAAGTCCAGCGTGCCGTGCTGGAAATTCTGCTTCACCCACTGCGGCTCCTGAAACTCGCCGCTGGTCGGCAGTCCCAGCGCACCGCGCTCATAGCCGAGCGAGGCCCACGCGTCGTAGATGGCGCCGGTGAGCGGTTCGGCGCCGGTCTCCGGCGACCAGTACATCGCGCCCTTGTCGAAGGTGGCGTAGCGCGCCGCGCCGGCGCCGGTTGCTTCCGGTGATGTCGGTGCGCCCAACGGGCTGTTTACGGCGCCCATCGACTGCCACCGGTCATAGATCGCGCCGCCTTGCAGCGCCATCGCCATGTCTTCAGGTCGAGGCGGGCTGTTGAAACGGGCTGCGGTGTCGCGGATTTCGTCCATGAGACCGTAGGCGACGTTGCCCGGGCAGTCGGTGGCGCCGACGTCGCGGTGGCTGAAAATAGTCGGCAGCGTCGCGGTGGCATCGACGGGATAGTTGGTGTCCGGTCCGCCGGCCGACGCCAATGTGACCGTGCCCTTCGGGTCGATGTGATCCAGCCCCAACCGCCAACCAAGTAGTCGGCCGATGGTGTTGAGCTGGATCGGCGTCGGCGCTACGTCGTCGAAGTTGCCGATCATCGCCACACCCCAGGCTTCGCGGTTGAAGCCGCCGGTGTGGTCGCCCTGCACTGGCCCGCCCAACGCGCCTGCCCTGCCCTCGAATACCTGGCCGTACTTGTCGACCAGTGCGTTGTAGGCGATGTCGCACCAGCCCAGTATTTGCGTGTGGTAGGCGTATATCGACTGAACGATTGCCGCCGAGTCCTGGGGTTGGTAGTCGTTGCTCTCCGCCGTGTGGTGGACGACGGCGGCGCGGATAGGTGCATTGAACGGGCGGTTTCCGCAGCGCACCAGCTCGTCGGCGCCCCATTGGGCCCGGCCGATGATGTTGGGCGGTTGACCCGCCGCGATGACTGCGGTGGGCGGCGTCCACTGGATATCGGCCGGAGCCTGCGGCGGGGAGATGAGGACAGCCGAGATGTTCTGTGCCAGCGGCTGTTCCACGGTGGCCGGCAGGTAGCCCAAGCCGGTGGTGGTCGGTGTCGGGCCGCGCGGCCGTTCGGTCGGCGGTGCACCGGGTGGGCGGGTGACCGCGATTTGTACGGTCGTGGTCTTGCCGACGAACACGGGATCGGTGCCCGATGGACCCGGTGTTGAGCCGTGGCCGCCCGGGCCCGCCAGCGCTTCGGTCTCGTACCACGGACCCCACGAGCCATCGGCGTGGCGGGCGCGTATCCGCGCTGAGGTGCCCCCGAGGTCTCCACCGGTCAGTGCAACCATGGAAAACGGTGTGGTTTGGCTGATTTCGCGGACCGTGACGCCTCCGCCGAGACCGACCAACGGCTGTTGGGCGAGATGAGTATCGCCCGGGCGGGCCGCTTGCTGCCGCTGATCCCGATGTCCCATGGCGGGG
>DATFYT010000095.1:0-3208 GCA_035314925.1 Mycobacterium sp.
TTGAGGTGGTCAGGAACCCAAAACGAGTCGATGCGGTTGGCAAGCGCATTCAGGTAACCGACCCGTGTCAAACTCTCGGCCGTCGGGCGGGAGACGAGATTGAAGTCCATTATGCCCACACGAAATCCGGTCATGAGAGAACAAGGGGAATAACGAATCCAGCGCGGGGAGTCTTACTCATCCATCGAAGCTAACTGCCCGTGAGATTTTCTGCGTGATCTTGAAGCGCATTTCCTAGGACCCGCCCGGGGTGGATTCAATCTGTGGCGAAGAACGGGCCGCGACCGCGCAGCCCCATGCTGTTCGAGCTGCAGACCGCTCTCAACGACGGACTGTGGCGCCGCTTAGCTCAGATGACGGCCGCGTCGGGCTCGGCGAAGCCGGGAATCAGCTCCTCCGATAGTGCCCTGATCGGCACCTGCGCATCCAACTGACACAGAATCGCGGCCACCGACGCGATCACCCGCATCGGGATGGCCAGCTTGGGCGGCAAGTCCATCTGTCGGGCCGTCTTGATCTGCGACACCGACCGATCCATCTGACTAACCGTCATCTTTTGCAGCCATTTGCGGGTGTAGTGGAAGACCTCGACCTCGACGGGTTGGACGTACTGGCGCAGCATCTCGTCGATGTCGCGCACCGACACCTGCTGGCCTTGCTGAATGAAGCCGACCTTTTCCATCGTCGGCAGCAGCAGGTCGTAGTTCTTTTCGCGGGCCAGCCGGATCGTCATTCCGAGTTCGATCGGGAAGCCACCGGGAAGCGGGGCCACCGCGCCGAAGTCGATGACACCCATCCGACCGTCGGGCAGCAACATGAAGTTGCCTGGGTGGGCGTCGCCGTGCATCATCTCCAGCCGGCGCGGCGCGTCGAAAGTGAGCTCGAGCAGCCGGTACCCCAACAGGTCGCGTTGCTCGACGGTGCCGTTGCGGATGATCTCCGCCATCGGCGTGCCGTCGATCCACTCTTGAACCACGACTTTGGGAGCGCTCGCCACGATGTGCGGCACTAGGAAGTGTGGGTCGCCCTCATACGCTTTGGCGAATGCGCGCTGATTGTCGGCCTCCAGCCGATAGTCGAGCTCCATCTCCGTGCGCTCGATCAGCTCGTCGACGACGCCCTGCACGTCGGCGCCGGGAGCAAGCTGTTTGACCACCCCGACCATGCGCTGCATGGTCTTCAGGTCGGCGCGCAACGCCTCGTCGGCGCCGGGGTACTGGATTTTGACGGCGACCTCGCGTCCGTCCGACCACACCGCCTTGTGCACCTGCCCGATGCTGGCCGAGGCCACCGGTGTGTCGTCGAACTCAGTGAATCGTTGGCGCCACTTGGTGCCGAGCTGGGCGTCGAGCACCCGGTGCACCTTCGCGGCGGGCAGCGGCGGCGCGTCTTTTTGCAGTTTGGTCAGCGCTTCTCGGTACGGTTCGCCGAACTCGTCGGGGATCGCGGCCTCCATCACCGACAGCGCCTGGCCGACCTTCATCGCGCCGCCCTTGAGCTCACCGAGCACGGTGAACAGCTGGTTGGCCGCCTTCTCCATCAGTTCGGCGTTGACCTCGTCTTTCGACTTACCGGTCAGCCGCTTGCCGAACCCGAGCGCCGCCCGGCCGGCGAAGCCGACCGGAATGCTGGCCAGCTTCGCGTTGCGCGCAGCGCTCTTACGTTTGATATCGGACACATGACCATCATCCATGACGGGTTGCCGCCGGCCCGCATAGTTCTGGCAACACGTGCTGTCAGCGGGAGGGGTGATGGTTGGCGACGGCGGGTAAATGTTGGTTGACCAGCACAGACCCGCTTGTGTCAAACCTGACCAAACCGGAACTACCGCGGACGATCTGCGGACGGGTTCGGCCTGTCGAACACGGCAGAGGTTTGACCCACCTGCGCTTAGTGCTCTAAGCCAAGACGGGTGCTACTCGTTCAGCGAGAACGCAGACATGGCCGAAACGTGTAGCCGGCATGGGGGCACACAACAGGAGCTGAATTAGCTACTTCGCTTGAGCGCCGGCGACCTCGGGACATTCCAAATCGCTTTCGCGCTTTTTTGCCGCGTCCGAGGCATCGATTTTCTTGACGTGAAGGACCGAGATGGAGTGAGACGAGTCCGCAGTGACGATCACCGCGTACCCGTACTCGGGCGTCCACCTGGCGGGCACCAATATCCAGCGGTCTCCGTGGACGGCGAGCACACGGAAGCACTGATAGCGAAGAAATTGCGGCTTCGCAGCCGGATCGGCTGCCGGCGGCGGCACCGTCACTTTGATCTGCCCAGGCGGCACCGGCAGGTACAGGCTCGCGTCCGCATCGAGAACGACGCTGCTTTGCTGCGACCACAACCCAGCAGTCGTTATTTTGGCCTGGTCTTCGCCGTAGGAGGCGGCGAAGATATCGGTGATCCAAAACAGCGCCGGAACGATCGCACCGGCGACGACCATCAGGCTGGCCCGTCGTGCGGCGGCGAGCAGCCCTGCCCCGTCCTGCGCCCCAGAGGACGTCAACATCCATGTCCCCAGCCCTAAAAAGGCGGCGCCCAGGCCAAGCGCCACCGGCGTCAGCGCGTCGACGTGGATGAGCGCCCACTGCGGGCGCGTCAGACTGAGGATCGCCCACGCCATGCTCACCGCTCCGACCGCAACCGCCATCCACCCCAGCGTGTGCGCCCGGTTCCGGTTTCCGGATTGGACCATGCGGCGCAGATAGGCGCCTGCCCAAAGCAGCGCCGCAGATGTCAACAATCCCGCTATAACTGGCACGAACAGCGCACGCACGCTTCGCGTCACGTAGTCGCTGCTGGTGAATCCGACCGCGTCGGTGTCGATACCAAAATAAGCGAAATACTTGCGGGTCGAAACGTAGCCGAAGTAGTAACACACAGAGGCGATCACCGTGGTCGGCGCGACGAACAATCCCACGACACCAATCCATTTAGAAAGGCCGCGCGTCTCTTCGCTTTTTTCGCTCACGGGCCCTGCTCGCTGGGCGGCGTCAACCGCGGCACTGGCGGCAGGCTCGTCGGCGGCCACGGCGGCGGGGGCGGCGGGGGCAGGTACGGGGGAGCCGCAGGCGGTAGCGGTGTGGTAGGGCCGGTAGTCGGCGGCGGGCCCTCCGTGAGCGCCGGCGGCGTCCATGTTGGCGGCGGCGTCCACGTGGGGCTGAGCGATGGTGTCGTCGTTGTCGGCAACGCGGTCGTCGACGTAGTTGATGG
>DATFYT010000096.1:0-10945 GCA_035314925.1 Mycobacterium sp.
CAGTACGCCCGCGATAATGAAGCCGATCAGCGCCACAACCACCACGGTGGGGCCGCACCACGCGCAGAACAATTGGATTCGTTTCGTCATCTGTCCTCCAGGGCTATCGGCAGCTAGGTAACCAGTTGAGGTGCCGACAACCGCAAAGGTGCAGCAGTCGGCAACGCGGCTGGCGTATCGCATCATTGGGGCTTCAGCCGTGAATCGGTTGTCTCGACAAATGCGCGACCGCGGCTGGCTGGTGTGCCGCGACGATCTTGTCGACCACGAGCTGTGCCGTTTCCGCGCATGCTGTGGTGCCGCCATTGGCGTATTCCTTGACCGCGTCGCCGACATTCCACAACCCCGCGAACGGCGTATCGCTAGGTAGATCAAATCCGGCGACCGCTCGCTGCGGCGGCCAATCATCGCTGGTGACAGCGATGTTGAGGATTCGGGCGCGCTGGTCAAACTGATCGATGGTGTCGCGTAGGTCCTCCAGCAATAGTTCGGTCTCAACGTCGTCGTCGAAATCGCCGATCGAGGGCTTGGGCACTGCGGTGCCGACATAGAGGTTCCACCCGGGCGGCGCCATCTCGGGGCAGATGTCGGTGAAGTTGGCGATGTAGGCCAATCGCCGTGATTTGGCGAAACTCAGCATCCCCGGCGCATTGACCAGCCTCTGCTGGCTGGCGAAGTTGACCGAGATCATGGCGGTGGGCCGATCGCCTTTCTTCACCAAATCCTGGTATTCGGTTGGGACGTTGTCTTCGCCGAGCAGCTTGACTGTGGCGGCCGGGCCGACGTCGCTTACCACGACCGGCGCGTTCACGGTGATGGTCGCGCCGTCGCGGATCACCTGCACGCCGGTCACTGTGGTGCGGTCGGAGACAATCTTGACGACCGGCGTGGACAGCCACACCTGACCCCCGTGCGACTCGATGGCCTTCGCCAGGCCTTGCCACAACCCGATGGTGCCCTCCGGATGAAACCCGAATCGCTTGAACGCGCTTTTGCGGGTGAAGTAGGTGAGAAATACCCGCGCCGGCAGATCCTCTGAGCCCACGGCGAAGATGGAGGCGCACATATTACGGAAGATGCCGTGCACTCCTTCGTTTTTCGTGTAGCGCGAAACCCATTCGGCTGTGGAGATCTCGTCTTCGGGCAAGCCCGAGTCGTTGCGTGCCGCGCCGATGCCCTTCACCAGTTTGGCGCCTTGACGGGTGAGTTTTCCGAGCAGTAAGCCCCAGCCGCCGCCGCTGACGTCGACGTCTTTGCCGCCGATGCGATACAGCAGCGGGGGTTTGGGCTCGCGGATATCGAACGGCGCGCCGATCTCCTCGCAGGTCTGTTGGGTGATGCCGCCGACCTCGATGACGATGGCGCCGTTGTTGACCTTGAAGCCATCGATGTCGTCGGTGGAGGCCCGGCCGCCGACCTTGTCGAGGCGTTCCACCACCAACGTGCGATAGCCGCGGTGCGACAGACGGGCGGCGGTGAACAGGCCACCGGCGCCGGCTCCGACGACGACGGCGTCGAATTGCGCTGTGCTCATGAGGGTTTCCTCTTCGGCCCTAGTAGGAGCGTTCTAGGAAGTGCTGCGCCTCATAGCGAGAGGCGATGCCGGCCAAGGTCTCTCGAATGGCTTTGTGCTCCACGGAGTCCTGAATCAGTCCCACATCTACCTTCCGGTGAATTCGGGGCGGCGCTTGGCCGCGAAATCGTTGATGGCGCTGGTGGCGTCGGCGGTGTCGCCGGTGTAGCGCAGCGCCTCGGTCTCGGCTTGCAGCTGCGTCGGAAAATCGTTGCGCCATGCGTCGCGCAGCAGCGCACGCATCCGCGCGAAGCCACGGGTGGGGCCGCTCGCCAGTTCCCGCGCCACCGCCCCGGCCCGGCTCCGCAGTTCGGCGGCGGGCACGATCTCGTTGATCAGGCCCCATTGCAGCGCCTCTGTGGCCTCGATCGGTCTGTTTCGCAGATAGGCCTCTGCGGCTCGGCGTGGACCGATCAGCCTCGGCAGGTGCCACGTTCCGCCACCGTCCCCGGAAAGCCCCAGAGCAGCGAACGCGGTCACGAACTTGGTGTCCTCGGCGGCGATCACCAGATCTGCCGCGTACACATAGCCGAGGCCGCCGCCGGCGACGGCGCCGTGGGCTGCGGTGACGATGGGAGCGTCGATTCGGCTCAGAATGCGAAGCGCTTCATGGAAAGGCGCGGTCATCTTTGCGAACAGTGTTCCGAATTGCTCGCCGGGGCCGGCGAGGAAGTGCTCAATGTCCCCACCGACGGTCAGCGCAGGCCCGTTGCCGCAGATGAGCACCGCGCGGATCGAATCGTCTTCTGTAATCCGATGTGCCACATCGAGGATTTCTTCGACCATCCGCATGTTGATGGCGTTGCGGACGTCCGGACGGTTGAGGCAAATGGTGGCGACCGCATCGGCGACCGAGTAGTCGATAGTCTGCAGCGCCGCGCCGCCACCAAGGGCTTGTGCCCAGGCCGCGCTGTCGGTCAGCTGTTGCAATGACGCGATGCGCTCATCGGCGGCGAAAGCGATGAGGTGGATGAATGCCGCGTCCAGCCGGCGGCCCGAGGTACGGCCCTCCCCACGGTAATGTCCTGCGACGAACAGCCGGCCGTCATCGAGCAGGCGGAACTCTTCCGGCTGGATCTCGACTTTGTAGTGGCGTCCGATCGTCCACCACACGTCGCGCCGCATCGCCTCGGGTCCGTCGTGGCGTCCCCCCATGTCGAGCGGAAGGCCGTCTGTGACTTGCCCGACGAAGTCTGGATGCAACAGCGTCGAGAGCGCTTCGCGGTCGCCGGCAGCGAGTGCTCGGTAGAGTTGTTGGGCGGTCGACACGTTGGTGTCGAAGGTGTGATCAACTCCCATAACGCACGATCCCCCCTTCGGTGCGGGTGGCGGTGCCATCGCTCACGGTATCACTATTTTCTATTCCTTGTTAAATTCCTGACCGGCCGGGTTGGTGGAACTGAGCTGTTGCACGAGACGAAACTTCTGCACTTTGCCCGTCGGCGTGGTCGGCAGATCGTCCGCACGGCAAAAAACCACCAGCTTGGGGACCTTGAACCGCGCGAGTTTGGCGCGGCACCTGGCCAGTACCTCGGCTTCCGTGAGCACGGCCCCCGGGGCCGGAACGATGACGACACAGCCGATCTCGCCCCAGCGTTCGTCGGGCAGTCCGACCGCGAACACTTGACTGATTGCGTCATGTGCGGCCAGCAGATCTTCAATCTCCTTCGGCATGACCAACTCCCCGCCGCTCTTGTAGAGTTCCTTGCTGCGGTCGGTGACTTGAAGGTAGCCATCCTCGCGCACCACGCCCAGGTCGCCTGACTGTAACCATCCGTCGCGCAGTGCCGCGGCGGTGTCATCGGGCCGATTCCAGTAGCCCAGCATCGTCGTCGGTCCGCGCGACACGAGTTCGCCTTCCTGGCCGGGCGGCAGCGCAGCGCCGGTTTCGGGATCCACCGCCCGGTATTGCACAAGTCCGTCCGCTCCGGGAACTCCCGCGGGGCCGGCCATCTTTGGGCAACCCACGGTGTCGGAGGTCAGTTCCAGCGGATCCTCGGGACGAGTCAGCGTCATCGCGCCTCCGCACTCGGTCATCCCGTAGCCGGTGACGATCTCGCTGACGCCGAAGTCGGCCTCGATCTGCTTCCACAGCCAAATCGGCGCGGGGGCCGAACCGCACAAGATCGCCGTAAGCGAGCTCAGGTCGTAATCGTCGCGCGCCGGGTGCTCGATCATGGCCACCGCCATCGTCGGCACGCACAAGATGTCGGTGGCTCGGTGCCGTTGAATCCCGGCAAAGTAGCCCTTAGCGCTGAAGCTCGTCTGAGGGATGACCGCGCCGCCTACGAAGCCGACCGACAGCAGACCTTCGACGTAGCCGAACATGTGGTAGCAGGGCAGCGAGAACAGAATCCGCCGACCATTCTGGTAAGCGCGGGTCAGCGCCGAGGCGAACGCGGTCCGAAGCACGGCGTCATGAGACACCACCACGCCCTTGGGTGCCCCGGTCGTGCCCGAGGTGTACAGCATGTCGCCAGGCCCACACGGATCCATCTGGCGACCGTCGCTGGCGCCGCGGTTCTGATCGCCCAAGGTGGCGAGGCCTTCGACGGTCAGCGCGCCGGAACGCGTGCGGCCATCGGTGTCGAGCAACACCACTGTAGGGGAATTCGGTATAACATCAAGCGTTGCCTGGTAATTCAGGTCGGCGAAACCAGTCATTGTGATCACGACGCGGCACCCCGCATCCGCCAGCACGAACCGCAACTCCTCGCTGCGGTAGAGATAGTTGAGTGGCACAGCGATCGCCCCGGTCCGGGCGATGGCGAACTTGATTGCCACGAACTCCGGGTAGTTCGCCATGATCATCGCCACGCGATCGCCCGGCTGGACGCCGAGTGCTGCCAAACCGTCTGCCAGGCGCCGTGATTCGGTCGCGACGTCGGCGTAGCTGAGCTCGCGATCGTCGGTGAGCACCATCGGCCGTTCGCTGTAACGTTCGGCGCAGTCGTCCAGCCAGTCCGACAGAGTGCGGGGCCGCCACACCGAAAAACGCCGCCGTAGGTCGTCGCGGCGGGCGTCGATATCTGCCGTCAGGGTCACCAAACCCCTAAGCCTCGCCCCGCCAGCGGCTGTGCGACGGGTCGAGCAGGCCGGTGAGACGTTCGTCCGGTAGCCAGATGATGGTCTCCAGCTCCAGCGCGTCCAGATAGCGCACGCGGCCGCTGCGCAGATCCTCCAAGCGCAGCCGAGGCGCGTTTCCGTCAACGTCGAATCGGACCGACACCTCAGCGAATTCATTGCCGACGACGGCGCCGACACCTGCAACGTCGAGGTCCTCGTCGCCACCGAATTCGATCGTCACGACATTCCTCAGATCACAAAACCCAGCGTGGGAAGGGGTTGGTCGTTGTCCACCAGCACCACCTTCTTGTATGCCAGCCGCAGACCGCTCTCCTCGCGGCGGAGCCGGTAAGTTGTTCGTCCACCCCATAGCCGGGTGCCCCGTGCACGTGATTCGATGGCCAGGAAGTTCGCGCCGACTTCGAGATCGACATCTCCTGCGGGATTGCTTCTGCCGCCGAGGAATTCGATGTTGGATAGCAGCCGACGCAGGTTCGACGGGGGAGCCTGCGCATAGCGTTTGCCGGTACGCAACTGCTTCAACCTGGTCGAAATGCGGTTGCGGTTGTCGTAGATCACCGACATCTGGCGTCCCGGATCGCCGCCCTCACCGTCGATCGGCACCCAATACAGCGCGTCGTCGGTCCACAACGATTCCCATGCGTCGTAGTCGCCCTCGTCGGCCAGCCGCGCCTCCCGGTAGAGGAACTGCTCAACCGTGTGGCGATCGAAGTCGTTGGGCACCGGTCCCAGGCCGCCGTCAGCCCGGACAGCGGCCGTCATGGCGCCTCCATGAGTGACTTGTACTGTCGCCAAAAACCGCGCATGCCGGTCTCGTCGGTGGCACCGCCGACGGTGAAACCGTTCTCGTCGATTGCCTCGCGATTGAGCCCACGACGCACGTCGAGCCATTCCGGTGTCAGCGATCCGAGTCCAGCTTGGTTGCGCTCATACATCTCGGTGTCGTCGGCGAGCAGCATGCCGGCCGGGCCCACCGATCCGACGCACTGAGAAACCATGCGACGGTTGAGTTCATCCGCTCCGGCCAACTGCACCGCAGTCGAGTATTGGACGCACTCACCGACCGCGACCGGTTGAATGTTGAAGACCTGGATCTCCGCGATGAACAGGTTCGGGAATACCATCACGTGCGGGCCGCCCTCGACCAGGATGCGTTCTGCTTCTGGGCCGTATTCGGCCCGCATCGCCGTCACGTAATCGGGCACCCGTGACTCGGTGGTGCCGAACCAACGCATCGGTTCAGCGAACTTGCGGAACTCCGGACGTAGATCATTCTCGCTGTGCCCATTACCCAGGTCGCGGGTCACCGCCGTGGACGCGTCACTGTA
Source organism: Mycobacterium sp. (assembly GCA_035314925.1). Taxonomy (GTDB): domain Bacteria; phylum Actinomycetota; class Actinomycetes; order Mycobacteriales; family Mycobacteriaceae; genus Mycobacterium. The sequence continues at coordinate 5,989 of DATFYT010000096.1, forward strand.
GAGCTGGCCAATCGGGCTGCCGGTCACTGCGAAGATCGAGCCGTGCACGAACTGCGGATGATAGCCGTCGGTTTCGTTCTCAGCCAACAATTTCCAGTTGGCTCGTGTCCGGTGCTGGAGCCATCCGGCGGTGAGTTCGACGCGGCCATCGGGGGACAACCGCACCAACCGGTCGATTTCGCCGGCGGCGGCGCCGAGGTGCTCTGCCAGCGTGGGACCGTCGGTAGCGAAGCTGCCGAACACAAAGCCCTGGTACGAGTCGACTCGCGGCACTCGCCCGAGGGCAAGGTCGAGCTTGCGCTGGCCGTAGCCCTTGAAGAACGGGAAACCGACCAGTTCGCCGTCGTTGCGATATGTCCAACCGTGGTACGGGCAGCGAAATGCCGACGCGTTGCCCTTGGCGTCGTTGCATACCTGGTTGCCGCGATGTGCGCAGCGGTTCAGCAGGAGGTGCAGCACGCCGTCGCGGCCGCGGGTCATGATGACGTCCTGCAACCCGAGGCGTTTTCGCACGTAGTCGCCGGGCTGGGCCACTTCACTCTCGTGGCCGACGAAAACCCAGCTGCGGTACCAGATCTTGCGCAGTTCCTCGGCGAAGATCGCAGGGTCGGTGTACAGCGAGCCATGCACCTTGTCACGTTTGATCAGCCGGTCGTAATGGCTGCCGGTGCCGCCGACCGGGTCGGTGACGTGTTCGGTGACAGAGGTCATGGCTGTCCGCCTTGCCTGTCGCCGAAGACCGGTCGTCGCTTCTCCCGGAACGCGGCGACTCCCTCGGCGAAGTCATCGGTGTCGAAAAGCTCTGACTGGCAAACGGCTTCGTGTTCGAGCAGCTCGATCGGATCGATGGTGCCGGGATTGGCCAGCAACGCCTTGATCACCCCGTAGGCACACTGCGGCCCTGCTGCCAGGCGTCGGGCGTCGCGGCGCGCCGATTCCAAGGCCTCGCCAGGCTCCACGACGGAGTCGATCAGGCCCAGCTGAAAAGCCTCCGCTGCGGGAATCGGCGCCGGCAGCATCAGCATCTGCCGTGTCCGCGCCGCTCCGATGCGAGCAGGTAACGACACGAAGGCGCCCATGTCCCCGGCCAGGCCGATATTGGTGAAGGTGGTCGCGAACGTCGCATCGCGCGCGGCCACAACCCGATCGCAGGCGGCGGCCAGCGTGGTGCCCGCGCCGTATGCCGACCCTTCGACCGCCGCGAGCACCGGTTTAGGTGTGCTCCAGATGGCGCGAATAACGCGCTGCGCCAAGTGCACCCGGTCCAATGCGCGTTCGGCGGGCATGCGCTGCATGGTGGAGATGTCGCCTCCGGAACAGAACACCGGGCCCGCTCCGGTCACGATGATCACCCGGATGGCCGGATTAGTGTCGGCGGATTCAATCGCCTCGGCCAGGGCGATGCGCAATTCGATGTCGATCGCGTTGCGCTTCTCCGGCCGATTTAGCGTGACTGTGCGCACCGCCGCGTCGTCGTCGATGAGTACCGGGCCGGCGGTTGTCGTGGTCATTGGCCGTTGAACTTCGGTGGGCGGCGCTCGATGACCGCGCGCAGCCCTTCGAGCGCATCGTGGGTGCCGGACAATTCGGAGACCGTGCGCGACTCCTCGGCCAGCCGCTGCTCGACCGAGGCGCCCAACCCGTTCCACACCAGGCGTTTGGTGGCTGACACCGCCAGAGTCGGTGAGCTCGCCAAAGCGGTGGCGATTTCCATTGCCCGGGTGGACAGTTCGTCGTCGGGCACCGTCTCGGTGATCAGCCCGATCTCGAGCGCCTCTGCGGCCGACAAGGTGGGATTGAGCAGGAGGATCCGTAGCGCCTGACGCAAACCGACGAGTTGGGTCAGCGTCACCGACGACCCGCCATCGGGGGCCATCCCCACCCGCACCGCGCCGGAGAAGAATTTCGCTGACTCGGCGGCGACGACGACGTCGGAGGCACAGACCAGGCCCAGCCCGCCCCCGCCGGCCGCGAAGCCCTGCACCGCCGTGACCACCGGTATGCGCAGCTGGATCAGCGCCGCCGTCGCCAACTGCAGCCAGGCCGTCGCCTCGCGCAGATACTGCGGCAGTTCGCTGCCCTTGGATTCGAAGGTGTGGATGTCGCCGCCCGCGCAGAAGTTCCGTCCTGCACCGGTGAGCAGCACCACCCGAACGGCGGCGTCGGCGTGGCACCGCAGGATGGCCTCGTGCAGCGCTTTCAGCAGCTCGACATTGAGCCCATTGGACGCCTCCGGCCGGTTCAGACGCAGCCGTGCGATGCCATCGGAATCGACATCCAGTGTCACGGGTGCGGCGGCGATGGTGGTCATGAGGAGCTACCTACCCGGTTGAACTCGTCGACTCCGCGCCTGGTGATGTGCGCGACGACGGCATTGATCTCCTCGTCGAGGCCTTCCGGCAGCGACCGCTGGCGCGCGCCGGCAACCAGCCTCTTGATCGTCGTCACCGCGGCGCGGTCACGGCCGGCCAGCTGCGCAACGAGCTGATCGACACCCTCGTCGAAGTCTTGCGGCGCAAAGCTGCGGTACGCCAAGCCAAGACGCACCGCATCCAAACCGCTGAACCGGTCGCCGCTGAGCAGCAGACCGAGCGCGAGCTGACGGCCGACCAGGCGAGGCAGCCGCTGCGTGCTTCCGCCACCGGGGACCATGCCGAAGTTGATGTGGTTGTCGGCAATCTTGGCATCGTCGCTGACGATCACGATATCGGCCGCCTGCATCAGCTCGAAGCCGCCGGCCATCGCGACACCCTCGACCGCAGCGACCACCGGGACGTCGACGCCGGTGATGGCATCACACGCCCGACGGAACGCGTCGAATAGGGTCCGCAACGGTTCGGGGCCGGCGGATCTGAGGCGTTCGACCTCGGCGACATCGCCTCCGGCGCAGAAGTTTTTGCCCGCTCCGCGAATGACGATCACCATCACCGCCGGGTCGCGGGACAGTTCGCTCAGCGCATCCTCGAGTTGGCGCGCGAGGTCGATTGTCACCGCGTTCATCCGCTCGGGGCGGTTCAGCGTGATGCGCCCGATTCCGTCGGCGATCGCGTACTGGACGACGCTCACATGCAGTCCCATCAATTATTCCGCAAATTTCTAATCTAGGTTAAACTAATTCCCAGCCGGTCACAAGCAACGATGCACCTGACAAGCCGTGGCGATCGCTAGCGCGGCGAAGCCGGGCGCAGCGGGTCGCCGCCTAACAAGCACAGAGGAGTCGATATGGATCTCGGGTTGGCGGACGCGCGGGTCGTCGTCACCGGAGGGGCCTCCAATATCGGACGCGGGATCGTGCATGCGTTTGCTGCGGAAGGCGCGCGCATCGTGATCAACGACATCGACGCGCCACAGGCCGAAAAGGTCCGCGCCGAGGCTAAAGAACTGGGCGCCGCCGAGGTCGATGTGGTGATCGCCGACCTGACCAAGCCCGGGGCGGCCGAAGCCACCGTCGACGCCGCCCAGACGGCATGGGGCGGGCTGGATGTTCTGGTCAACAATGCGGGCTGGAGCGTTCCGGGATTCATCGCCACCGATACCGACCGCGGCAAGTGGCAGCGCACCATCGAGATCAACCTGTTCTCGGCGATTGACGCCACCCAGGCGGCGATACCCGTCATGAAAGAGGCCGGCGGCGGCGCGATCGTGTTCATCGCCAGCGACGCGGCTTTCGGCCAGATCAGGCAGGGCGTCTACGGCGCGTCAAAGGCGGCGATGGTGGCATTGGCCCGCACCACGGCGCGCGAACACGGCCGCCACGGCATCAGATCCAACGTCGTGTGCCCGGGCCTGGTGATCCCCGACGGGCCCGAAGCGATTGGCACATCGAGCCTGTGGGCCGTCGGACAGGATGCGGTTTTCAATCCGAAGCAGATCGACTTCATGCTCAAGGACACGCCACTGCGACGGCTGACCACCGCCGAAGACATCGGACGGGCAGTGGTGTGGTTCAGCTCGCCGCAGGCGGCGCGACAAGTCACCGGCCAGCTGATCTCGGTCAGCGGCGGCTACACGATGCCGTGACGGCTACTTCAGTTCGGACGACGACAGCCCCAGCAGGCGGCGGGCAACCACCAGCTGCTGGATCTGCTGAGTGCCCTCGAAGATGTCCATGATCTTCGAGTCGCGGGCCCACTTCTCCAGCAGCGCTTCCTCGGAATAGCCTGCGGTGCCGACCAATTCGACGGCTTTGAGGGTGATGTCGCTGCCCACCCGGCCGGCCTTGGCCTTGGCCATCGACGCCTCTTTGGAGTTGGGGATCTTGTTGTCGGCCTGCCATGCCGCCCGCAGCGTCAGCTGGTAGGCGGCCTCCCAGTCGGCCTCCATCCGCAGGAACTCCGCCGCAGCGGCGCTCTGTGCATGCGACGGCTTGTCGTAGGAGACCTCCACGCCGGCGCTGGTCAGGATCTTGCGCAGCTCTTCCAGTGTGGCGCGGGCGATTCCGACGGCCATTGCCGCGACGACCGGCCGGGTGTTGTCGAAGGTCTCCATCACCCCGGCGAACCCCTTGCCGGGCTCGATGTCCGGGTTGCCCAGCAGGTTGTCTTTCGGGATGCGGGCGTTGTCGAACCGGATGACGGCCGTGTCGGAACCCTTGATTCCGAGCTTGTTCTCCAGCCGCTCGACGGTGACACCCGGATGTTCGCGCGGCACGATGAACGACTTGATCGCCGGGCGGCCCTTCGACTTGTCCAGCGTCGCCCACACCACGATGTGCGTGGCCCGCGAACCGGCGGTGACGAAGATCTTCTCGCCGTTGATCACGTACTCGTCGCCGTCCAGCTTGGCGGTGGTGGACACCGCCGCCGAATCGGAACCGAATCCTGGTTCGGTGATCGCCATTGCCGCCCAGACCTTGCCCAGACGCTGCAACTGTTCGTCGCTGGCCACCGCAGAGACCGCCGCGTTCCCCAGGCCCTGGTAGGGAATCGACAGCAGCATCGCCGCATCTCCCCAACTG
>DATFYT010000097.1:0-3134 GCA_035314925.1 Mycobacterium sp.
GGTGCTCGCCTCCAAAGAGAAGTCGACGCCTACCCAGGCCACGCGGTCACACTCGGCGCGATACCACCGGCCCTATTTGGCGCATGCCTCGATCGGTCCGTCGGCCGCGGCCGCGCTCGCGCACGGGGACGGCCGCCTCGAAGTGTGGTCTCACAGCCAAGGCGTCCATGTGCTGCGACGTGAATTGGCCGCAGCACTTGACGTCGCGCCCGACCGGGTATTAGTGCGCCACGTCGAGGGAGCGGGATGCTATGGGCACAACGGCGCCGACGATGCCGCCATGGATGCCGCGCTCCTGGCGCAAGCCGTGCCCGGACGCCCTGTACAGGTGGTCTGGTCGCGCGCTGACGAATTGGCATGGGCGCCGTTCGGGCCCGCGGCGGTGGTCGAGATAGCCGCCGACTCCACTGATGACGGCAGCGTGCTGTCCTGGCGCCATGAGATATGGAGCGGCAGCTATATGGGCCGCCCCGGGACAACACCGACGAATGCGTTGTTGGCGGCAAGCCACCGCACCGGTGGCGAGCCGATCCGTGCCGGCGGCGAGCCGCCGCTCGAACGAGGTGGTGGTGCCGGGCGAAATGCCCTGCCGTCCTACGACTTTCCCGCCTACCTGGTCACGAACCACCTGTTGACCGAGATGCCGCTGCGAACCTCGGCGCTGCGTTCGCTGGGCGCCTTTCTCAATGTCTTTGCAGCTGAGTCGTTCATGGACGAACTCGCCTCGGCCGCGGACCGCGATCCCCTCGAATTCCGGTTGGCCCATTTGTCGGACCCGCGCGCACAGGCAGTCCTGCACACCGCGGCGTCGGGAGCCGCTTGGGCGGAATGGACGTCACGGGACGCGGTTGGGCACGGCATCGGCTATGCGCGATACAAGAACTCATCCGCCTACTGCGCGGTCGTCGCCGAGGTCGAGGCGATCAACGAGGTCCAGGTGCGACGGCTCGTCATCGCTGTGGATGCCGGTCTGGTCATTAATCCCAATGGTGCGGTCAATCAGATCGAGGGCGGTGCCATCCAGGCCACCAGTTGGGCGCTCAAGGAGCGGGTGCGCTTCGACCGATTGAATGTCACGAGCGACACCTGGGAGACCTACCCGATCCTGCGGTTCTCCGAGGTGCCCGCAATCGAGGTCGAATTCGTCGCCGGACAAGGCAATCCACCGCTGGGAGTCGGCGAGTGCGCACAAGGCCCGACGGCCGCCGCGATCGCCAACGCGGTTTACGACGCGCTCGGCGTCCGAGTGCGCTCGATGCCCCTCACCGCCGAACAGCTCATCGCCGCGATGCCCGACTAGCCAGGGCCACAAACAGCTGGCGCAGGCCGGTCAGCGAGTGCGCCGGCAGGAACAGATCGCAGTAAGGCAGGGCCGCCGCCATCGAACCGGCAAGTGGCTGGAATGCACCGTGCGCTGCGCGCGGGTTGAGCCAGACCAGCAACTCGGCGCGCCGCCGCACCCTGGCCAGCGCATGCTCGAGCACGTGGGGCGGATCGCTGTCCCAGCCGTCTGACGCGATGATCACCACCGCGCCGCGCAACATGCTGCCGTGCGGCGGGGCCAGCAGTGCAGCGATGCTGCGGCCGATGAACGTGCCGCTGTACCGGTCGGTGACCCTCTCGTTGGCCCGTTCCAGCGCCACCTCGGCCGAGCGGTGGGACAGCACCGGGGTGAGCCGGGTCAGCGACGTCGAGAACGCGAACACTTCGGGGCGAACGCCGGCCCGGCGCAGCACCGTCGCCCGCATCAAATGCAGATAGATCGCGGCGTATGGCTGCATCGAGCGGCTCACGTCGCAGACAAGGACGACCCGCCGGGGCCGGTGCCGCGGCCGCGTTCGCGCCAGCGTCACCACTTCCCAGCCGGTCCCGCGTGACGCGTTCATCGTCGCCCGCAGGTCGATCCTCTTGCCGTGCGGGCTGGATTCGAATCGCAGGCTGCGGCGCCGGGGCCAAGCCTGAACCGACGCCTCCAGCCACGAACCGAGCAGGCGGAGATCTTTGGGGTCGAATTGGTCGAACGGTTCGTCGGCCAACGCGGCGATGCGGCTGGGCAGCAGGTCTGGCAGGAGGATGCCCGCGTCCGCTCCGCCGTCCCGGTCGGGCGCGGTCCGCGTGACCCACGGCAGTTTTGCGGCGCGCGCATTGGCAGATTGGCTCGCCGCGGGCTGCACGATGCCAGCCGCGGGCGCTGCGGGTGTCTTGGGCCCGGCGATCGGCAGGACTGACTCCGGGCTTCGTGTGTCGCCGGGTTGGACACTCCCGAAGACCTCTCGCAGCACCGCGTCGAAGGCACCGAGGTCGTCCATCCGGTTGACGAGGGTGAGCCTGGCGGCCCAGTACACCGCCACCGTGGTTTGCGGTGCCAAGTGTTGGAGCGCCTGCACGAAACTCCCAGGGCCGCTGGCGGATACCGACACTCCCGCGCTGCGCAGGCGCGCCACCAGGGCCGTCGCGAACGCTGCCAGGTCGACCCCGCGGAACAGCAGCGGGGCACTCACGCGCGTCTGCGCAGCACCCAGATCAGCACCAGCACGGCAAGCAGCGCCGCCGCCGCGGAGCCGTACTTCTTGAGCTGGTCGCCACCGGCGAGCTGCAGCAGGTCGATGGGCTCGGGCTCGGGAGCTGGGTCCTGGCGAGTGCCTGGGACCGGATTGACCGGCCAGGCCGGAATCGGCTCCTCGGCGCTGGGTGCCTTTGCCGTATCCGCCGGACTCGAAGTGCTGCTGTCATTCTCGGCGGCGAGCTTGGATTCAAAGGATTCCACGAACTGGCCCAGCAGCTTCTCCGACACCTGCTGCAGCATTCCGCTGCCGAACTGTGCCAGCTTGCCGACGATCTTCAGATCGGTGTCGACAGTGACATCGGTGCGACCCCCGGCATCGTGCAGTTGGGCGGTGACCGTGGCGGCCGCGTTGCCGGTACCACGCGACTCCTTGCCTTTGCCGTCGATGACCGCGCGGTGCTGCTCGCGGTCTTGCTCGACAAAACGCACCTTGCCGCTGAACTCGCTGGTGACGGGCCCGACCTTGACCTTGACCTTCCCGAGGTAGTCGTCGCCTTCGTGGCCGACCAACTGCGCCCCCGGCATGAGCGGGATCACCTGTTCCAGGTCGGACAACACGTCCCAGACC
>DATFYT010000098.1:0-14586 GCA_035314925.1 Mycobacterium sp.
CGCGAGGGCATCACCAAGATCACCCCGGACGACTTCGTGTCCGCGCGGGCCCTGGGCTGCACCATCAAACTGCTGTCGATCTGTGAGCGAATCACCACCGACGATGGGCAGCAGCGGGTTTCGGCGCGGGTCTACCCTGCGCTGGTGCCGTTGTCGCATCCACTGGCCACGGTCAACGGCGCATTCAACGCCGTGGTCGTCGAGGCCGAAGCCGCGGGCCGACTGATGTTCTACGGTCAGGGCGCCGGCGGAGCGCCGACCGCGTCGGCAGTAACCGGTGATCTGGTGATGGCGGCGCGCAACCGGGTGCTGGGCAGCCGCGGACCCAAGGAATCCAAGTACGCCCGACTGACCGTCGCGCCAATGGGTTGCATCAGCACCCGCTACTACGTGAGCATGAACGTCGCGGACAAGCCCGGCGTGTTGTCCTCGGTAGCAGCGGAATTCGCCAAGCGCGAAGTCAGTATCGCCGAAGTCCGCCAGGAAGGCGTCGTCGGCGAGGGTGGCCAACGGGTAGGAGCCCGCATCGTCGTGGTCACCCACAGCGCCACCGACGCCGCACTGTCCGAAACCGTCGACGCGCTCGCCGACCTCGACGCGGTGCAGAGTGTGGCCAGCGTCCTGCGGCTGGAAGGAACCAGCGAATGAATTCGGCAAGCGCCAAGACCGGCATCCACCAGCCGTGGCCGGGTCTGATTGCGGCCTACCGGGATCGGCTGCCGGTCGGCGACGACTGGGCTCCCGTCACCTTGCTCGAGGGCAACACGCCGCTGATACCGGCGACCAGGCTGTCCGCGAAGACCGGCTGCACGGTTCATCTCAAGGTCGAGGGTCTCAATCCCACCGGCTCCTTCAAGGACCGCGGTATGACGATGGCCGTCACCGACGCGGTGGCCCGCGGTCAGCAGGCCGTGCTGTGCGCGTCGACGGGGAACACCTCGGCGTCGGCGGCGGCCTACGCGGCCCGGGCCGGCATCACCTGCGCGGTACTGATCCCGCAGGGCAAGATCGCGATGGGCAAGCTGGCGCAGGCCGTCATGCATGACGCCAAGGTCATCCAGATCGACGGCAACTTCGACGACTGCCTGGAACTCGCCCGCAAGATCGTCGCAAACTTCCCGACAATCTCCTTGGTCAACTCGGTCAACCCTTTGCGCATCGAAGGCCAGAAGACGGCGGCATTCGAAATCGTCGACGCGCTGGGTTACGCACCCGACGTGCACTCGCTGCCGGTCGGCAACGCCGGCAACATCACCGCGTACTGGAAGGGCTACCGCGAGTATCACGCCGACGGAGTGATCGACAAGCTGCCGCGCATGCTGGGTACCCAGGCGGCCGGCGCGGCGCCGTTGGTGCTCGGCCAACCGGTCAGCCAGCCCGAGACCATCGCCACCGCGATCCGCATCGGCTCGCCGGCGTCGTGGGCGCAGGCCGTCGAGGCGCAGCAGCAGTCCAGGGGACGATTCCTCGCCGCCACCGACGACGAGATCCTGGCCGCCTATCACCTGGTGGCCGGTAGCGAAGGCGTCTTCGTCGAACCCGCGTCGGCGGCCAGCATCGCCGGTTTTCTCAAAGCCGTCGAGGACGGTTGGGTGACACCGGGATCGAGCGTGGTGTGCACCGTGACCGGCAACGGCCTCAAGGATCCCGACACGGCGTTACGGGACATGCCGACCGTGTCGGCGGTGCCCGTCGACCCCGTCGCCGTTGTCGCAAAACTGGAGCTCGTCTAGTGACCCAAGTGTTGCCTGCCGGGCTGCTGGCCAGCTCGGTCGTCGCGGCGTCCAGTGCCAACCTCGGCCCGGGCTTCGACAGTATCGGGCTCGCGCTGGGCCTCTACGACGAAATCATCGTCGAGACAACCGATTCCGGCCTGACCGTCGAAGTCGACGGCGAGGGCGCCGGCGAGCTGGCACTCGGCCCCGGCCATTTGGTGGTTCGGGCCATCAAGCACGGGCTGCAGGCGGCAGGCGTCAGCGCGCCCGGCTTGAAAGTGCGGTGCCGTAACGCCATCCCACATTCGCGGGGCCTGGGCTCGTCGGCCGCGGCGGTGGTCGGCGGCCTGGCGGCGGTCAACGGGCTTGTCGCACAAGCGGGTTCGACCCCGATGAGCCAGACCCAGCTGATTCAGCTGGCGTCGGAATTCGAGGAGCATCCCGACAACGCCGCGGCGTCGGTGTTGGGCGGTGCGGTGGTGTCGTGGACCGACCGCAGCTCCGATCCGCCCAGCTACTCGGCGGTGTCGCTGCGATTACATCCCGACATCCGTCTGTTCCCCGCCATCCCCGAGCATCGGTCATCGACGGCGGAAGCACGGATTCTGCTTCCTGCTCAGGTCAGCCACGTCGCCGCACGCTTTAATCTGAGCCGTGCAGCGCTGCTGGTGGTGGCGCTCACCGAGCGACCTGATCTGCTGATGGCCGCCACCGAGGACATGCTGCATCAGCCGCAGCGCGCACCCGCGATGCCGGCGGCGGCGGAATACCTTCACCTTTTGCGGCGTTGCAGGGTTGCGGCTGTGCTCTCTGGCGCCGGTCCGGCGGTGATCGCGCTGAGCACGGCATCCGAGTTACCCGCAGAGGCCCTCGAGTACGGCGCCGCAAACGGGTTTGCGGTCAGCGAGATGCCACTCGGCGACGGAGTACGCTGGACTTCTGGGGTAGCTGTCCGCAGCTAACATCCACCGCCACGAGGGAGGGGCTTCTTGCTTCCGGCATCGAAGCAGGTTATTCTCGACGGCGTCCAGCAATTGCAGCCTCTGAGTCTGCGTAGACACTAGGACGAACACCAAATTCTTCTCGGGGACGATGGTTCGCCATTTAAAACGGCAAATCGTGGGGGATCACCGTTGCAGAGTCGATTGTTGGTAGCACTCGGCGATTTGGCCGATTGCAACGAACCCCTTGCTTGATTCGATCAGCGAGGGAAGAAAGGAAATCCGTGACTGAAACGGACCTCGTTACGGCTGACGACAGCACCGAAAACCACAAGCTGTCCAACTCCGTGACCACTGACTCTTCCGCCGACCATGACGCATCCGGATCGGCGACGGAGGCCAACACCAGCGGGTCGGACGGTTCGCTGTCCACCATGGTGCTGCCCGAACTGCGCGCATTGGCCAATCGGGCCGGCGTCAAGGGCACCTCTGGGATGCGTAAGAACGAACTGATCGCCGCGATTAAGGAGAGCCGTCAAGGGCAAGCCAACGGTGCACCTGCCAACGGCGTTACCAGCAGCGCGTCACAAAACCACGGGGCCGAGGCTCCGGCCAACCACACCGAGGCCACCGCCGACGATGCGACACGCGCTGTCTCCAGCGAAGGGGGATCGTCCGGCGACCACGCCGAGCGGCAGAACCGGGACGAAAAGACCGACCAATCCGCCGACAAGCCGTCGCGCGACCGCGGCCAGCAGGACGCCAAGTCCGAAGATCGCGAGTCCGATAAGGACTCCGACCGCAGCGGCGACCGACAGGGCTCGGGCGGGCAACAGAACCGCGGCGGCTCGAACCAGCAAGACGACGACGGTGACGGGCGCGGCGGCCGCCGAGGCCGCCGATTCCGGGAACGCAGGCGTCGCGGCGACCGGCCGGGCGACGGCGGCGGTGGTGACACCGAACTGCGCGAAGACGACGTCGTTCAGCCAGTCGCCGGCATCCTCGACGTGCTCGACAATTACGCGTTCGTGCGTACTTCCGGTTATCTCGCCGGCCCGCACGACGTCTACGTGTCGATGAACATGGTGCGCAAGAACGGCTTACGCCGCGGCGACGCGGTGACCGGCGCGGTGCGGGTGCCCAAGGACGGCGAACAGCCCAACCAGCGGCAGAAGTTCAACCCGTTGGTGCGCTTGGACACCGTCAACGGTGGGCCTGTGGAAGACGTCAAGAAGCGTGACGATTTCTCCAAGCTGACGCCGTTGTACCCCAACCAGCGGCTACGGCTGGAAACCACTCCCGACCGGCTGACGACGCGAATCATCGACCTGATCATGCCGATCGGTAAGGGCCAGCGCGCGCTGATCGTGTCGCCGCCCAAGGCCGGTAAGACGACGATCCTGCAGGACATCGCGAACGCGATCACCGTGAACAACCCGGAATGCCATCTCATGGTCGTACTCGTCGACGAGCGGCCCGAAGAGGTTACTGACATGCAGCGTTCGGTCAAGGGGGAGGTCATCGCTTCGACTTTCGACCGGCCGCCGTCAGATCACACTCAGGCCGCCGAGTTGGCCATCGAACGGGCCAAGCGGCTCGTGGAGCAGGGCAAGGACGTCGTCGTGCTGCTCGATTCGATCACCCGCCTGGGTCGCGCCTACAACAACGCGTCGCCGGCGTCGGGTCGCATTCTGTCCGGTGGTGTCGACTCCACCGCGCTGTACCCGCCGAAGCGATTCCTCGGCGCCGCCCGCAACATCGAAGAAGGCGGCTCGCTGACGATCATCGCCACGGCGATGGTGGAAACCGGATCCACCGGTGACACAGTGATCTTCGAGGAGTTCAAGGGCACCGGTAACGCCGAGCTCAAGCTGGACCGCAAGATCTCCGAACGTCGTGTGTTCCCCGCCGTCGACGTGAACCCGTCGGGCACGCGTAAGGACGAATTGCTGCTCTCGCCAGACGAATTCGGCATCGTGCACAAGCTGCGTCGGGTGCTGTCGGGGCTGGATTCCCACCAGGCCATCGACCTGCTGATGTCGCAGCTGCGGAAGACCAAGACCAACTACGAATTCCTGGTTCAGGTATCCAAGACGACACCGGGCATGGACAACGACTGACCGGTTAGCACATCACCGCCGTCGACGAACATCGCCTTTCCCCTAGGCAGCTGACGCTGCGCCGGTAACGTCCCAGCCTGTGGCGGAGACTATTCAGCGACTGCTGCGCACCCGCGTTAGCGACTCCACGCCGGCGGTGAAATACGGCGACCGGGTTTGGAGTTGGCGCGAGCACTTGGCGGACGCCTCGGCCACGGCCGCCGCATTGATCGGCATCGCCGACCCGGAACGCGCCCTGCATGTGGGCGCGCTGCTGGGCAACACCCCCGAAATGCTGACCGCGATGGCGGCCGCGGCGCTCGGCGGCTACGTATTGTGCGGCATCAACGACACCCGTCGCGGCGCGGCGCTGGCCAAAGACATCGTGCGGGCCGACTGCCAGATACTGCTCACCGACCCTGCGCACCGCGCACTGCTCGACGGGCTGGATCTGCCCGGAGTCCGCGTCGTCGACGTCGGAGGCGATGAGTGGGCTGGTTTGCTGGCAGCAGCCGGGCCGCTCGTTCCGCATCGCGAGGTCGAGCCCACCGACACCTTGATGATGATCTTCACCTCGGGCACCAGCGGCGAGCCGAAGGCGGTCCGGGTCACCCACCTGACCGTGATTTTCGCCGGCGCCAACTTGATCGGGCGGTTCGAGGTCGACTCATCCGGCGTCTGCTACCTGTCGATGCCGCTGTTTCACTCCAACGCGCTGCTGGCCGGTTGGAGCGTGGCGGTCGGCTCCGGTGCGGCGATGGTGCCTGCGACGTTCTCGGCATCCGGCTTGCTGGCTGACCTACGTCGCTACGGCGCGACGTATATGAACTACGTCGGCAAGCCGCTGGCCTATGTGCTGGCCACCCCTGAGCTGCCCGACGATCGGGACAACCCGCTGCTGGTCGCATTCGGCAACGAGGCAAGCGACCGCGACATCGCCGAGTTCAGTCGGCGTTTCGATTGCACGGTGTGGGACGGTTTCGGCTCCACCGAAGGCGCGATCATCATCACCCGCGAAGACGGCTGCCCGCCGGGGTCACTGGGCCAGGGCTTTCCCGGCGTGAGCATCTACAACCCCGACACGCTCACCGAATGCGCGGTGGCCCGGTTCGACGACGATGGCGCGCTGATCAACGCCGACGAGGCGATCGGCGAACTGGTCAACACGTCCGGCGCCGGCCTGTTCGCCGGCTACTACAACGACCAGGACGCCACCGACGCGCGACTGCGCCATGGCATGTTCTGGTCGGGCGACCTGGCCTACCGGGACGCGGACGGCTGGATTTACTTCGCCGGGCGCAGCGGAGATTGGCTGCGGGTCGACGGCGAAAACATGACGACGGCGCCCATCGAACGCATCCTGCAACGATTGGCGGCTGTCAGCCAGGTCGCGGTGTACGCGGTGCCGGATGAGCAGGTGGGCGACCAGGTAATGGCGGCATTGGTACTGGTCGACGGCGCCGAGCTGACGCCGGGGGAGTTCGGCGAGTTCCTGGCCGGCCAGGCCGATCTATCGCCCAAGGGGTGGCCGCGTCATGTGTGGATCACTGAAGGCCTGCCGTCGACCGCGACCAACAAAATTCTCAAGCGCGAACTGACATCCCGGGGCTCGACTCCGGAGGGTGGCGCGCTGTGGACCCGGATCGCGCGTGACACCACGTATACGGTGGTCGACCAGGCCGGCGAAGGCCGCGGCGAATAACCACGTCAGCCCCGGTTAGCGCGGGGAATGCTCAGCTGCTTGCGCGCGTTTAGGGGGAGAGCGGCTGACCTGGCATAATCGACAGCCGAAGCTGAGGTTCCGGTTCACGTCCGATTGCGAGCTTCTCAGGGCGACCCGGCGACCGACGAACGAAGAGGACACCATGAAATCTGATATTCATCCCGCCTACGGTGAGACCACCGTGCTCTGCGGGTGCGGCAATACCTTCACGACGCGCAGCACCAAGGAAAGCGGCCACATCGTGGTCGAGGTCTGCTCGCAGTGCCACCCGTTCTACACCGGCAAGCAGAAGATTCTCGACAGCGGCGGCCGGGTAGCCCGTTTCGAGAGGCGCTACGGCAAGCGCAAGGCCGGCGCCGAGAAAGAGGCTTCGGCCGACAAGTAGCTTGGACCGACGCCCGATCTGTTGCGAAAACCGCACCAGGCCGGGCGTCGTTTCGCGTTTGGGAGACTCGTGGTTTGTCGACTTGCTCTGGAAAGGAGAGACGCATGACGCAGGGCGTGCAGGCGATCGACGCGCTGCTGGCCGAACACGCCGAGCTCGAGCGTCAGCTGGCCGATCCCGAACTGCACAGCAATGCTGCCAACGCGCGCAAAGTCGGCCGTCGATTCGCGCAACTGGCGCCGATCGTCGCCACCCACCGCAAGCTGGAGACGGTCCGGGGCGATCTCGAGGCCGCACGTGAGCTGGCCGCCGACGACGCATCGTTCGTCGACGAAGTCGCCGAACTGAAATCACGCGCTGAAGAACTCGACACTCAGCTCACCGACATGCTGGCACCCCGCGACCCCCACGACTCCGACGACATCGTGCTCGAGGTCAAATCCGGTGAGGGGGGCGAAGAGTCGGCCCTCTTCGCTGCGGACCTGGCCAGGATGTACATCCGCTATGCCGAGCGGCACGGCTGGAACGTGACGGTTTTGGACGAAACCATCTCGGACTTGGGTGGTTACAAGGACGCGACGGTCACGATCGCCAGCAAGGGCGACTCGGCCGACGGCGTCTGGTCGCGGATGAAGTTCGAGGGCGGGGTACACCGGGTACAACGCGTACCTGTCACCGAATCCCAAGGCCGCGTTCATACGTCGGCCGCCGGCGTGCTGGTCTACCCGGAGCCTGAAGAGGTCGGCGAGGTGCAGATCGACGAGTCCGACCTGCGCATCGACGTCTACCGGTCGTCGGGCAAGGGCGGTCAGGGCGTCAACACCACCGACTCGGCGGTGCGAATCACCCACCTGCCCACCGGGATTGTCGTCACCTGTCAGAACGAACGGTCGCAGCTGCAGAACAAGACCCGCGCCCTGCAGGTGCTCGCCGCTCGCTTGCAGTCACTGGCAGAAGAGCAGGCGCTCGCCGACGCCTCGGCCGACCGCGCCAGCCAGATCCGCACCGTGGACCGCAGCGAACGCATCCGCACCTACAACTTCCCGGAGAACCGGGTCACCGACCACCGCATCGGTTACAAGGCACACAATCTCGATCAGGTTCTCGACGGCGACCTGGACGCACTATTCGACGCGCTGAGCGTTGCCGACAGGCAATCACGGCTGCAGCAGGCATGACCACTCGACTGCGCTGCGCGATCGAGTCGGCCACGACGCTGCTCGCAGACGCCGGAATCGACTCTGCGCGTTACGAGGCCGAGGAGTTGGCCGCACACCTGACCGGCACGGAGCGTGGACGTCTGCCGCTGATCGATTCGCCCGACGACACCTTCTTCGACCGCTACCACGCCGCGATCGCCGCCCGATCACGCCGAGTGCCGCTGCAGCACATCACCGGCACCGCCGCGTTCGGTCCGCTGAGGCTGCTCGTCGGGCCCGGCGTTTTCATTCCGCGTCCGGAAACCGAAGCGATCTTGGAATGGGCTACCGCGCAGCGTCTTCCGGAGGCTCCCGTTATCGTCGACCTCTGCACCGGTTCGGGTGCGCTGGCGATCGCCCTCGCGCGACACTGGCCGGAAGCACGCCTACTCGGCATCGATGACTCCGATGCGGCGCTTGAGTATGCCCGCAAGAACTCCGCAGGCACCAAGGTCGAGCTATTACACGCTGACGTCACCAAACCCGGCCTGCTTACCGATCTCGACGGGCAGGTCGATCTCGTGGTGGCCAACCCGCCCTACGTGCCTGATGGCGCGCCGGTCGAACCCGAAGTCTCGCACTATGATCCGTCGCATGCGGTGTTCGGCGGCGCGGACGGGATGACGGTGATCAACGCTATCGTCCGGCTCGCCGGTCGTTGGTTGCGTCCGGGCGGCTTCTTCGCCGTCGAGCATGACGACACCACGTCATCGCTGACCTGCGGACTGATAAGCGGCACTGAGCTTTTCGACGATGTCGTCGCCCGAACAGATCTGACTGGTCGGCCGAGATTCGTGACGGCCCGCAGGAGTGACTCGTGACCGACATCTTCGACTGCGCCGACCCCGAACAGCGTTCCCGCGGAATCGAGTCGGCAGTCGGGGCTGTGAAAAACGGTCGGCTGGTGGTGCTTCCGACGGACACGGTCTATGGCATCGGCGCCGACGCCTTCGACAGCGCGGCCGTGGCCGCCCTGCTATCGGCCAAGGGCCGCGGACACGACATGCCCGTGCCGGTGCTGGTCGGCTCGTGGCACACCATCGAAGGTCTTGCCCTGATGGTGTCGCAGGCCATGCGTGACCTGATCCGCGCATTCTGGCCGGGCGCGCTGAGCTTGGTGGTCCGACAGGCCCCGTCCCTGCAATGGGATCTCGGCGATGCCCGCGGCACGGTGATGCTGCGGATGCCGCTGCACCCGGTCGCCATCGAATTGCTACGTAAGGTCGGGCCGATGGCGGTATCCAGCGCCAACGTCTCCGGCTCTCCGCCGGCCGTCGACGCCGACGACGCGCGGAGGCAGCTTGGCGACCTCGTCGACATCTATCTCGACGCCGGTCCTTCCGCGCAGCAGGCCGCCTCGACGATCCTGGACCTCACCGGGTCAGAGCCGCGCATTCTGCGATCCGGACCGGTTAGCGCCGAAGGTATTGCCGCGGTGCTCGGCCTGGACGCTGCCAGTTTGACCGGCTGATCCGCCGCGGAATTGAATACAGTCGTGGTGCAGTACAACCTCGCCGGCGGTCTGCTCGCGCTGTCCGACCGTGGCGCCGGTGTTCCGTTGCGTGAGCTGGCGCTCGTCGGGCTCACCGCCGCGATCATCACCTACTTCGCAACCGGACCCGTACGCCTGCTGGCAACCCGGCTCGGCGCGGTGGCCTATCCACGCGAACGCGATGTGCACGTAACGCCGACGCCGCGGATGGGCGGTCTGGCGATGTATGTCGGCGTCGTCGCGGCGGTCTTTCTCGCATCTCAGCTGCCAGCGCTCACACGAGGTTTCGTCTACTCCTCGGGTATGCCGGCGGTGCTGGTGGCAGGCGCGGTGATCATGGGTATCGGCCTGATCGATGATCGGTGGGGTCTGGATGCACTGACGAAGTTCGCCGGCCAGATCACCGCGGCCAGTGTGCTAGTCACTATGGGCGTCGCCTGGAGTGTCATCTACATCCCGCTGGGCGGCGTAGGGACCATCGTGCTGGACCAGGCCTCCTCGATCCTGCTGACGCTGGCGTTGACCGTGTCGATCGTCAACGCGATGAACTTCGTCGACGGTCTCGACGGGCTGGCAGCCGGCCTGGGCCTGATTACCGCATTGGCCATTTGCATGTTCTCCGTCGGCCTGCTTCGCGACCACGGGGGTGACGTGTTGTTTTACCCGCCGGCGCTCATTTCGGTGGTGCTGGCCGGAGCCTGCCTGGGATTTTTGCCGCACAACTTCCACCCGGCCAAGATCTTCATGGGGGATTCCGGGTCGATGCTCATCGGCCTGATGTTGGCCGCCGCGTCGACGACGGCCGCGGGACCGATTTCGCAGAACGCTTACGGCGCCCGCGACGTGTTTGCTCTGCTGTCGCCGTTCCTGTTGGTCGTGGCGGTCATGTTCGTGCCGATGCTCGACCTACTGTTGGCAATCGTGCGACGGACCCGGGCGGGCCGTAGCGCGTTCAGCCCCGACAAAATGCACCTGCATCATCGCTTGCTGCAGATCGGTCATTCGCATCGCCGGGTGGTGCTGATCATCTATTTGTGGGTGGGCATCGTGGCTTTCGGCACCGCAAGCACCATTTTCTTCAATCCGCGCGATACCGCGGCGGTCATGCTGGGCGCGATCGCGATTGCGGTAATCGCGACGTTGATCCCGCTGCTGCGCCGCCGCGATGAAGACATCTACGACGAGGGGTAGTAGGGTCGTCTCCGATGTGGTACGGTCCTGGTAGAACCCGAATTAACCTCGCGGGTTGCCGGCCACCGGCCATCGGATTCACGTCCGATTGGACGGACGTACGACCGACAAAGGGGAGTTGTCCCTTGGGTGATGCGAGTGCGGTGATTGCCCTCCGATACGCTCGACGGGCTACGCAACGTTCAACCAGGCAACTCCCCCCTAGCGAGGACTGAGGTGCAGCAGTGACAACGCCAGCGCAGGACGCGCCGTTGGTGTTTCCCTCGGTTGCTTTCCGGCCAATTCGTCTCCTCGCCATCTCGCTGGTGCTGACTCTCGTTGCGGTCGGCGCCGCCGCTGCGCTCGGCCACCCGATGGTCGGCGCGTTCTTCGGCGTAGGCCTCCTGTTGGGTTTGCTCAACGCCCTCGGCGTGCGGCGCTCGGTAACGGCGATCACCGCCGAAGCGCATCCGCTGAAGAAGCAGATGGCGATGAACTCGGCAAGCAGGCTGCTGATCATCACCGTGATCGGACTGGGCGCCGCATTCGTTTTCCGACCCGCCGGGCTGGGCGTGGTGTTCGGGCTTGCGCTGTTCCAGGTATTGCTGGTGGTGTCGACCGCGCTGCCGGTCTGGAAAAAGCTGCGCACCGAGACCGCCGACCGCGGCTGGGAGGGCGGCGCGGGCAACGGACTGGAAGGGAAAGGCGACAGCGATGACTGAGACGCTGCTGGCTGAGGGTGCCATCGAGGTCGGCCACCACGAAACCGCCCGCTGGTTCGGCTTGACCATCAACGTCGACACCGTGTCGTCCGCTGCCCTCGCCGCCGTCATCGTCATCGCCCTGGCATTCTTCTTGCGCGCCAAGGTCACCTCCACCGGCGTGCCGGGCGGTGTGCAGTTGTTCTTCGAGGCGATCACTATCCAGATGCGCAACCAGATCGAATCCGCGATCGGGATGCGAATCGCGCCCTTCGTGTTGCCCCTGGCCGTCACGCTCTTCGTGTACATCCTGATCTCGAACTGGCTGTCGGTGCTGCCCGTTCAGTACACCGACCCGGCGGGCGGGTCTCCGAAAGAGTTGTTCGCCCCGCCCGCGTCGGACATCAACTATGTGCTGGCGCTGGCGCTGTTCGTGTTCCTCTGCTACCACCTGGCCGGCATCTGGCGCAGCGGCCCCGTCGGGTATCCCGTCAAGATCATCAAGGGGCACGTGTGGGGCACCCTGCCTACCGTCGTCGGGGTGATCTTCTCGCCAATCAATGTGGTTGAAGAACTCGCCAAGCCGATCTCGCTGTCGCTCCGACTTTTCGGCAACATGTTCGCCGGCGGCATCCTGGTCGCGCTGATCGCGCTATTCCCGCCCTACATCATGTGGGCGCCCAACGCGATCTGGAAGGCATTCGACTTATTCGTCGGCGCGATCCAGGCGTTCATCTTCGCGCTGCTGACCGTCTTGTACTTCAGTCAATCGATGGAGCTGGAAGGGGAACACGATTAGGACGGCCAAAACCCCGGCTTCCACACCACTACAGACCTGACAGAGCCCTAACCAAATATCAAGGAGGATAAAATGGGAGACCCCAATCTTGTCGGCCTCGGCGCCCTTATCGGCGGCGGACTGATCATGGCCGGGGGCGCGATCGGCGCCGGTATCGGTGACGGTATCGCCGGTAACGCGCTGATCTCCGGTATCGCGCGGCAGCCCGAGGCGCAGGGCCGGCTGTTCGTCCCGTTCTTCATCACCGTGGGTCTGGTCGAGGCCGCCTACTTCATCAACCTGGCCTTCATGGCGCTGTTCGTCTTCGCCACCCCGATCGCGCCGAAGTAACTCGCCAAGATGGGTGACATGGGCGCTGTCGTCCTGGCTACCGCCAGCCAGGCTGAGGGAGGCGGCAACTTCCTCCTCCCCAACGGCACCTTCTTCGTTATGCTGATCATCTTCTTGATCGTGCTCGGCGTGATCGGCACCTTCGTGGTGCCGCCGATCATGAGGGTGCTGAACGAGCGCGAGAACATGCTCACCAAGACGGCGGCCGACAACAAAAAATCGGCCGAGCAGTTCACCGCCGCCCGGGAAGACTACGAGAAGGCGATGTCCGAAGCTCGGGTGAAGGCATCGGCCGCCCGCGACGATGCCCGGGCAGAGGGCCGCAAGGTTCTCGACGAAATGCGTTCGCGCGCCGAAGAACAGGTCTCCACGATACTGCAGGACGCCGCCGAGCAACTCAAGCGGGAGGGGGATGCGGTGGCTACGGATCTGCGCTCTCGCGTGGACACCATGTCCACCACCTTGGCCAGCCGCATCCTCGGCGTCGAGATCACCACCTCAGTCTCAGCCACCGGGGCAGGTCGGTAGCGAAGATGTCGACATTCATCGGGCAGCTGATTGGGTTCGCCGTCATCGTGTGGATGGTATGGCGTTGGGTCGTGCCGCCGGTGCGCAAAATGATGGTCGATCGGCAGAACGTCGTGCGCCAACAGTTGGACGACGCCGCGGCTGCCGCCGATCGGCTCGCGGAAGCCAGCCAAGCCCACGACAAAGCGCGCAACGACGCCAAGGCGGAAGCCAAGCGGATTACCGAAGAGGCCCGCGCGGACGCCGAACGCATTGCCGAACAACTGCGGGCTCAGGCCGACACCGAGGTCGAGCGCGTCAAAGTGCAGGGCGCCAAGCACGCCGAGCTACTGCGCGCGCAGTTGGTTCGCCAGCTGCGCCAGGAATTCGGCGCCGAATCCGTCCGGCGGGCAGGGGAATTGGTTCGTGGCTACGTTGCCGACTCGGCGCAGCAGTCAGCAACGGTCGACCGCTTTCTCGACGACCTCGCCGCCATGGCACCCTCCGAGGCGGACGTCCAGTACCCCATAGCAGAGAAGATGCGTTCGGCTAGCCGACTGGCGCTGGACAACTTGATGAAGCGGTTCGGTGAGATAGCCAAAGACCTTGACGACAGCGGGCTTTCCACCCTGGCCGACGAACTGACATCGGTCGCCGGATTATTGGATCGCGAGACCGTTGTTACCCGGTATCTAACGATGCCGGCTGAGGACGCCGCGCCCAGAGTCCGGCTGCTCGAGCGGCTGGTGTCCGACAAAGTCGGAGAGCCCGCACTCGACATCCTCAAGACGGCCGTCTCGCAACGCTGGTCGGCCGACACCGATCTGGTCGACGCTGTCGAGCTCGTGTTGCGGCAAGTATTGCTGACCCGCGCCGAACATGCCGGGACCGTTGACGAGGTGGAAGATCAGTTGTTCTGGTTCAGCCGCATCCTGGATGTTCAGCCGCGCCTCTCCATCTTGCTTGGTGACTACGAAGCACCCGCCGATAGCCGGGTTCGGTTGCTGCGCAACGTGCTGGAAACGGCAAGCACCAACGTCAATCCCATCGCAGTTGAACTGCTTTCCAAGACGGTCGAGTTGTTGCGGGGCGAACCGGCCGAGAAGGCGGTGCTTACTCTCGCCGAAGTTGCGGTGGCTCGCCGTGGCGAAGTGGTCGCACACGTTAACGTGGCCGCTGAACTCAGCGATGCCCAGCACACCCGACTCACCGAAGTGCTGAGCCGGATATATGGCCACCCGGTGACAGTGCAGATGCAAATCGACCCCGAGCTGCTCGGCGGGCTCGCAATTTCGGTCGGCGACGAGGTCATCGACGGTACGCTTTCGTCTCGTCTCGCCGCGGCCCAGACCCAGTTGCCAGACTGAAACACCAGCTAGTCAATACATCAACAAGCAGGAAGAACGAAAAGCCATGGCAGAGTTGACAATCTCCGCTGACGACATTCAGGGCGCGATCGAAGAATACGTTGGCTCCTTTACCTCCGACACCGCCCGGGAGGAGGTCGGCACGGTCGTCGACGCCG
>DATFYT010000099.1:0-3071 GCA_035314925.1 Mycobacterium sp.
CGCGTCGGCCACTCCGTGCGCGCCGGGAAATGCCGGCAGCAGAGCCGGATGCGTGTTGAGGGTGCGGCCTTCGAACTTCGAAAGAAATTCTGGTCCAAGGATTTTCATGAATCCCGCCGAGATGACGAGGTCCGGCGAATGTGCGTCCGTAGCCTCGGTGAGTGCGGCGTCCCATGCGCCGCGGTCGGGATAGTCCGCGAGCCGCACCCGGAACGTCGGCAGCGACGCGTTAGCTGCGATGTCGGCCGCCGGACAGTCGCGATCGAGGCCGACTGCGACGACCCGCGCCGGATAATCACCGACGGCGGAGACCAGCAGGGACGCCAGCAGCGAACCAGTACCCGATGCCAACACCACCAATCGTGCCGGTGCACTGGGAGGCACGCGGAACGGTTGCTGCACAGGCCGAGCCTAGCTGTCGTCGTCCGGCGACGATGCGGGCTGGTCCGCGCCCCGAGAAGCAGCCGGACCATCAGGTTCGTCCGGCGACGATGCGGGCCGGTCCGGCGGGAGATCGATGCCCGGCTCGGTTGCCGACGTGTCATGGGCCGCCACATCCGCGCCCGGATCGTCGGCCTCGAATTCAATCAACGGCTCGACGTCCGGTTCGGCTGGCCGCGACGTGGCCCGCTTGGGCTTTCGCGGCCGGTATCTGATGCCGCCGGCCATAGCCACGGTGAGCCAACCAACGGCGGTGAACCACAGGAATACCGCGAACCCGAACGTGCTCTGGTCGAGTCCGACGCCGCCGAAGTTGCCCAACTGGCCGCTGCCGGCATAGCCGAGCAATGCCAAGGTCAGCGCCGCCACCAATGCCGCGATCCCCAACTTGGCCATCGCGTCGGACAGCGGTAACGGCCGGCGCGCGCACTGCTGTCCGAGCGCCACACCCGATGATGCTCCGACGATCAGCAGCGCAACCCAGGCCGGACCCAGTGGCGGGTGCGGCGCCGCGGCCAGTACCGGCAGCGCCGGGATGTCCCCACCGAGGACGGTGAACGAGCTGAACGTCGCAAAACCCAAGTGGGCGCTGGATCCCACGGCCATCGCGGCTGTCGCGACGATCACGTTGGGCACGTACAGGATCGAGAGCAGGGTCAGGCTGAACTGGCCGAATATCGAGTTGGTGATCGCGTACAGGTCCTGCATCGTCGACCAGTGCACGACCAGCGAGGCAGCCGCCACCATTCCCGACAGCCCGAGCAACGCCAGCACTCCGGCCATTGCCGCGCGTAGTGAATCGCCGAGCCAATCTGGCAAAGGCGACGCCGCGAGCGCCCGGCGGCCAACCCGCGAACCCACCCCGATGAACGCGCCGATGGCGTGCACGACCAGCACGCTCAGGAAAGCGCGCAGCGCGCTCGGCGTCTGCAACTCGGTGATGACCGATCCCGCGTCGTGGATAACAGCCAGCGCGATCGCGGCGATCAGCAGCGGTCCGCCCAGGGCCGACGCAACGATCCACCGGATGGCGAACCACGAGGCGGTCGTCGTAGTGGCCAGTGCGGTAGCGCGCGCGGTACCCCACACCATCAGCAGCACCGGAAGCAGCGGCATCGCACCGAGCTCGCGGCCGCCGATCGAGATCGGCACCTGATGCACACCGAGCCACATGCTGGCGATCGCACCCAGCCCGCCGGTCATGTCGCTGTTGGCAATCACCAGCTGCAACAACGTCACCGCGGCGATGATCACCAACGCCACCACGGCGGGGCCGAACGCGACCCGCAGAAGGTCACGGGCCTGGTTGGCGCCAGGGGTTCGACTGTCCGGCGTCACGGTTTGAGGACGTTACCTACCAGGTCCCCTGGTCGGCGACCCGCCGCGCCCGACAGTGCACGGTTAAGACTGTGACGGGCCCGACGGCGAGGACGGCGCCTGCGGCTGCTGACCCGAGCCGAACGAGTGCTGGCCGTGGGCCGAACCGCCCTGATCCGAGGAGTTGCCCTGCCCCGCACCGCCGGAGCCGGACGGCGGCGGCGGGCTGAAGCTCGGGAAACCCGTTGGCGGGGTGGGTGATCCGTGCTGCGACTGTGCCGAGCTCTGCTGCGGTCCGGGTTGCGCGCTGAAACCGCCGGTTGTCGGTCCGGAGGGGTAGCCGCCGTACTGGGTTCCGTAGCCGGACTGGCCGTAAGGAGGCTGCTGCTGGCCGTAGTAGCCGCCGTACTGCCCGTAGTACTGGTCGTACTTGGGCCGCGGCGCCGGTGGGGTGATCACACCGGCGTCCAGCAAGAGCGCGCTGATGGCGAGCACGGCCTGAACCACGCCCGAGCCCACAGCGATCCACAGCGCCCAGCCGCGACCCGATGCTCCGATGGTGTCCTCGATCAGCAGCAAGCCGCCCAGCGTCGCGACCGCGGCGACCACCGCGGAGAAGTTCTTAGCCTTCGGCAGCAGGCTGACGCCGGCCAGCAGGCCCGCGAGCAGCGCCAAGTCGACCGGCAACGTGCTGCCGCTTTCGACGAGCTCGTCGCCGTTGGGGAGGATGCGGGTGATCATCGGGCCGTAGCTCACCAGGTAGATCGCCAGGCCCAGCACCAGCACCCCGATGGTCAGATACTGCTTCAGGTTGCTCTCACCCTCGTCGCCCTTGTTGAACGACGGCGCGGCGGGAGCCGCGTACGAGCCGGACGACTGCGCGGGTGGATATCCGGGACTGCTGGGCGGGTAGGTCATGACTTCTCCTGTGCCTTCCGATGCGGTTGCAGCGCCACTGTCATGCGGCGCTGGTACTCCCGCGCGCCGCTCCTCGCGAGGCTACCTGGTAACTCTCAACGAATGCCGTGGCGGAAGCTGGCGCGGGCATTGCGACGCGAGCCGGTCATTCACGCTAGCGCACCTCGGGCAGTACGTCGGCGCGGACCTCCGCGACGTATACCCACCCCCGGTGGTTGCCCGCGAGATTGGAACACGTTCTAATTCACCCATGGACTACGGGCTTGTGCTGTTCACCAGCGATCGCGGAATCACCCCGGCGGCGGCAGCCACTCTCGCTGATAACCACGGGTTCCAAACGTTCTACGTGCCCGAGCACACCCATATCCCGATCA
Source organism: Mycobacterium sp. (assembly GCA_035314925.1). Taxonomy (GTDB): domain Bacteria; phylum Actinomycetota; class Actinomycetes; order Mycobacteriales; family Mycobacteriaceae; genus Mycobacterium. The sequence goes on from DATFYT010000099.1 coordinate 3,051, forward strand.
AGCGCGAAGCAGCCCATCCGA
>DATFYT010000100.1:0-3747 GCA_035314925.1 Mycobacterium sp.
CCACGCGATGGCCCTGCAATTCGGATGGGGGCTGATGGCCCCAACCCTGCGGGTCGCCTTCGGCCTCAACCACCTCAGCGATGCCGAGATCAGAGCGGCGGTGGCGGAGCAGGCCGCGAAGATCGTGGCCCCGCAATGACATCTACTTCGTCCAACGAAACCAAAGGGCCGGCTCTGTTCTAGCTGCTCTGCGACCGCTACGGTCATTAACAGAAGTGACGGAGGTTTCTATGGCCGAGCAGATCCCGCTCGTCGACTATCTGGTGCTCGACGACGGCGGTCCGCACTTGATCGCCCAGGAATGCAAAGCCTGCGGCGCCCGCTTCTTCGACCGACGCAACGCGTGCGCCGGTTGCTTTGCGACGGAGTTCACGACGGTCCCGGTTGCGACCGAGGGCACGGTGCGGGCGTTCACGATCGTCACCTTCGCCGCACCGGGTATCCCGACCCCATTCGTAGCGTCCGTGGTGGACTGCGACGATACCCAAGTGCGGGCCAACCTCATCAACGTCGAGCCCGATCCCGAGCATGTCCGCGACGGGATGAAGGTGCGACTCGCCACCTACCCGATGGGGACCGACTCGGCGGGTACCGAGGCGATCGGCTTCGGCTTCGAGCCCGCGACCTGACGATCCACTTCACGAAGGAGCAGCCACATGACCGCCAGCGACGAAATCTGGATCCTCGGAATCCGGATGACCAAATTCGGCAAGCATCCCGATCTCGACACTGTTGACCTGGCGGCCGAGGCCGCGACCGGCGCGCTCGCCGACGCCGGCGTGACCATGGCCGACGTCGGGGTGATCGCCGCCGGCAACCTGATGGCCGCCAATGCCGGGATCGGGCAACAGCTGCAAAAGCAGATCGGGCAGACCGGCATCCCGGTGTACAACGTGGCCAACGCCTGCGCGACGGGGGCCACCGCGCTGCGCACCGCGATCATGGCCGTCAAGGCCGGTGAGGTGAAGTACGGATTGGCGGTCGGCGTCGAGAAGCTGTCCGGCGCAGGACTGCTCGGCGCGGGCGGCAGGAAGAAGGCCGAAGCCGACGTATGGGCGCCTGGCGGCCGCTACGGTGCGGTCGCACCGGTCGACGGACGGATCGGCACCGAGGCCATGCCGGGCGTCTTCGCCCAGATCGGCACCGAGTACGGCCACAAGTACGGCGGCACGAGTTTCGAGTTGTTCGCCAAGATCAGCGAAAAGAACCACGCGCACTCGACGCTCAACCCGCTGGCCGCCTATCAAAAGAAGTTCACCCTCGAGCAGATCATGAACGACGTCATGATCGCCTACCCCAACACTCGGCCGATGTGCTCGGCCAACTGCGACGGCGCCGCAGCGGCGGTCGTCTGCAACGGCGAGACGTTGAAGGCGCTGTCACTCGAGCAGCGGCGGCGTGCGGTGAAGGTGTCCGCGTCGGTGCTGACCACCGACCCCTACGAGGACGGCTGCCAGGTCTTGCCCAACGTCAACACGCTGACCCGCAACGCCGCCGCGACCGCCTACGAGCAGGCCGGCGTCGGGCCGGGCGAGCTCGATCTGGTCGAGTTGCACGACTGCTTCGCCACTGCCGAGTTGGTGCACTACGACAACTTGATGTTGTGCGAAAAGGGCGGAGCTGCAGACTTTTTCAACACGGGTGCGACGTGGCGTGACGGCTCGACCCCGGTGAACGTGTCGGGCGGTCTGCAGTCCAAGGGCCATCCCATCGCCGCTACCGGTATCGCCAACATCTGGGAGATCTGCCACCACCTTCGCGGCGAAGCCGGCGACCGCCAGATCGAGAACGCCAAAGTCGGGCTGGCACACGTGATCGGTCTGGGCTCCGCCTGTGGCGTCCACATCCTGGAGAAGTCGGCGGCCTAACCGTCACTGCAGCAGAAAGTCGGCGACGATTGCGGCCATGTCGTCGACGGCATTGCGCGGTATGACCTCGAATCCGTGCGTGCTCAGCGTGGGCAGGCAGAGCAGCCCGGCGCGCGGGGCCAGCCCGCTGGCCTTGGAATGCGAGGCGTCGGACATGAACGCACCCAGAGTCGCCGCCTGCGGCGCCAGCCCACGAGCGGTGGCGATCTGCATCAGCCGATCGGCGACATCCTTGTCGTATGCGCACAGGGCGTCGCTGTACCCGACGATGGGACCACCGGTGACGCTGGTCGCGTACTCCCGCTCGGTGGGCCCGACGTCCAGGGCCAGCGTGAGGGTGCCCGGCAAGCTGGCGCTTGCATAGGAGCCGCCGATCCCGCCGACCTCTTCGTTGGTGGTGAACACCAGGTAGACGTCGTCGGCGGGTCGCTGCCCGCGCTCATGCAGTAATCGGGCCGCGCGCAACAGGGCGGTCACCGCGGCGCGGTCGTCGAGAAAGTAGGCGCCGACGTAATTTCCAAACTCGACCAGATCTCTCTTACTGCGGTCGACACATACCCGCGTGCCGGCATGCACGCCCGCGGCGGACAAGTCTTCGGGGGTTCGGCCGGTGAAGACGTAGACGTGCTGCCAGTCCAGCGCGCGGTCGCCCTGATCGGGTTTCGTTTCCCAGATCCGCGGACTCTCCTGCGTGGTGTGCTCGGAGCCGAGCGTGAGCACCGCGGTGAGCGTCTGGTGCTCGCCGAGCACCGCGACCGGCCCGAGCCCGAAGTTGCCCGGGTACATGATTCCGAGCTGCGTCAGGTGCAGCGTGCCGTCGGATTCGACGCGCTTGACCAGCATCGTCAGTTCGTCCATGTGCGCCGTGACCCGCGTCCCGGCGCCGGGGCCCGCGGTCGAAGCCGATCGGTGGCGGTGCGCGTGCGCAGCCACCTGGTCGCCGGAAGCGTCGCCGGCGCCGATGTAACCGATCAGGTTGCCGGCGTCATCGGTCCACATGTCGTCGACGAGGGGCTGCAGCTCGCGGGCACACACCTCCCGCACCGCCTCTTCCTGCCCGCAGGGCCCGTAGGTCCACAGGAGTTCTTGCAATAGGCCGTCGGTGGAGTCGTCGTTGCGCCGTTGCGCCATCGGATCCCTTTCCCTCACTGACAACCGTATCCATGACGGCCCCGACGCAAACCGCGGCGGTTTGCGAGCCCGTTCCAAGTGGTAGCCGCAAGGGGTGTCGCTGCGCGATGCTAGGGGAAAGGCCCGATAAAGCAACGGAAGAAGGACTGCAGTGAATGAAGAGCAACGCAACGTGATGGCATCAGGGCGTGGCTTTATCGCTGCGTTGGATCAAAGCGGTGGAAGCACCCCCAAAGCTTTGAAGCTGTATGGGATTTCGGAGGACGCCTACCACAACGACGAGCAGATGTTCGATCTCATCCATGAGATGCGCGAGCGCCTGATGACCAGTCCGAGCTTCACCGGCGACAAAATTTTGGCAACCATTCTTTTCGAGCAGACGATGGACCGCGCCATCAACGGCGAGGACACCGCGGCGTTTCTGTGGAAGCAGAAGCACATCGTGCCGTTTGTCAAGGTCGACCAGGGGCTCGCCGATGCTGAAGACGGTGTGCAGCTGATGAAGCCGATGACAAAACTCGACTCCTTACTGCAGCGGGCCGCCGCCTTGGGCATTTTCGGCACCAAGATGCGCTCGTTCATTCAGGAGCCGAACGAGGACGGGATCAGCGCCATCGTCGACCAGCAGTTCGATTACGCGCACAAAATCGCGGAGCGCGGGCTCATGCCGATCATCGAGCCCGAGGTGAGCATTAAAAGCCCCGACAAACCCACAGCGGACAGGCTGCTGGTGGAAAGGCTGAAGAGC
>DATFYT010000101.1:0-17494 GCA_035314925.1 Mycobacterium sp.
CTCGGGGGATATGCCCTTGCGCACCATCGCCAGGTCGCAGCCGCGCGAGGACGAGAAAGTCTCGAAGTCCTTGAGCGCGGCAGCCACGTCCTCATGGCGGGTCAGCGCGTAGAAGTCCTCTTTCTCGTCGTAGTAGAGCGGCGCGTCCTCACGCATTCGTCGATAAATGTCGAACGGGTTGGTGAAGTACTCCTCGGAGAACGGATCAAAGACGACCTTTGGCTTGGTCATTGCACCCTCCTCGCCGCCCAGTGAGCGGCTCACACCTTTACGACGGAATGCTCGACTGTAACGCTAACGGTAGACGGTTCGTCTCGTGTCGAAAAGACCTCATCTCACACCCTTATGGCCGCGTCGATAACGTCGTCGAGCACGCCCAGGTCGGCGCCCAGTTCGGCGGCGATACCCCTGACCACGCCAACGTCTTTGCCCACGAATTCGCCCGCAGTGTCGATGAACGACGCGACCGACCCGCCCCTTGCGACGATGTCCAACACGCGACTCGCCGCGCTGCCATGCACAAGCGCGTTGAGCAGCGTCGACTCCGGCACGCCGAGTCGCGCACCCAGTTCGATCGACCGGGAGAGCAATCCGAGGTGCGCTGCAAACAACGCGTTGTTGACCAGCTTCACCTTCTGACCCGCTCCCAGCGGGCCGACGTGCAGAACCGGATCGCCGTAGCAGCCCAACACCGGGCGCACGCGCGCCACCGCTTCCTCGGCGCCGCCGACGAACAGCGTCAGGGCACCGGCCGCGGCGTTGTGCGGGCCGCCGCTGACCGGTGCATCAACGACGTCGACGTCGTGCGGTGCCCCTCGCACGGCGATGGTCTCCACCGTATGGGGACTTCCCGTGGTGTGCACCACCAGCGCCGAGCCCGGCGACATCGTCGCGAGCAGGCCGTCCTCCAGGCAGATCTGCCGCACTTGCTCGTCGGTGAACACGCAGATCACCACCACGTCGGCGGTCGCGGTCACCTCAGCCGTGTCGGCCACCGCGTTGGCGCCCAGTTGAGCGACGGCAGCACGTTTCTCGGCGCTACGGCCCAGCACCGCGACGTCATGGCCGGCCTCGATCAGGCGGGCCACCATGGGGTGTCCCATCCGTCCCGCGCCGATGAATCCGATTCTCACCGCGGGTGTTTCATCAGAGTCAGGGTGGCGTCGGCGGCGTCGAGCACGGCCCCACCGGGGACGGCGGCGGCATCGGCGAGGTCGGCGACCAGGCGGACGTCCTTCTGCAGCAGTGCGCCGGCAAGGCCGGCCAGGCGGTCTAAACCGCCGGTATCACCGCCAAGAGTGTTGAGCGCGAAGCTGTTCCCGCTGCCGCGCGAGATGACCTCGGTGAGCCGGTCCGGCAAGACACCAAGCGCCTCACCTAGCGCTAAGGCGGTGGCAGCCGTTCCCAGATTGGCCGTAAACAACAGGTTGTTCAGCAGCTTGGTGGTTTGTCCGGAGCCCAGGTCACCCAGATGCACGACGGGGTTGGCATAGGTCTCGAACACTGGGCGGCAGCGCTCGATCACGTCGGCGTCACCACCGACCATCACCAGCAGACGACGTTCGGCCACCGCCGGAGCGCCACCGCTCACCGGCGCGTCGATAACCGATACACCCTGCGCGCCAGCCTTCTTCGCCAGTGCGTGGCAGGTCTTGGGGTGGACGGTGCTGTGGATGGCGATGACCCCGCCCGGCTTGAGTCCGGCCAGCACTCCATTCGCGCCGCCCGTGATCTCCTCGACGTCGGCGTCACCGACCACGCAGAGGCAGACGAGATCGCTACTGGCCGCGAGTTCGGCCGGTGACCCTGCAACCTTGGCCGCCGTGTCCGCGTACGGCTCGAGTGAGGCCGGTCGGCGCGCCCACAGCGTCGTCGGGAAGCCGGCTTCGACGATCCGTCCCGCCATCGGGCCGCCCTGGCTGCCCAAGCCAATGAATCCGACGTGCATCAACCGGCCTCCAAGTCGGGACTTTCACGCGCGACGACACATTCGTCGGCGAACGCCAGAACGGTCGCGTGGTAGTCCGCGGCGGTATGGCCGAGGCTGATGTTGTGTCCGGCCTGAGGTTGGTGATGGACAACAAACCGCGGCACGGCAGAGAACATCGCCTCGATCTCGGCCATCGCCGAAGTGTCGGTCTGCCAAACCTTCTCGTGCTCGGCGATGCTGAAGTGCACCGGGACGCGCACCGCGGGTGCGAGCGCCGGAAAGTCCTGGCGGGCCCAGCTGGACACCATCAGGTCCTCGTAGGGCGGGGCGCCGGGATACACCGTGGCCCCGTTGAGCACCTCGGGTGGATACAGTTCCGGTGGGTGCCATAACAGTTCACGCAGACCCGACGGGCGGCGTTCCCGCGTTGCCGTCTTGAGCATGTCGCGGGCCGCCGGGTGGTAATGCCGGCCGGTGCCCGCCAATTGGATGCCCAGCAGATCGCCACCGCGTTCATCGGCCGCCATCCGCATCGTCAATTCGCATCCGCCGGAATGGCCCATCAAGAACACGCCGGCGCTGCGCGGTCGTTCACCGAGAATGCGATCGACAGCCGAATAGGCAAGCTGGACACGCTGTTCGGGGCGGGCCATCGCTTCCGGATACGGGGCCGAGCTGCCGTAGCCGGGGCGATCCAGCGCCACCGCGGTAAATCCGTGCGCCGCGGCCGTTCGGAGAAAGGACAATTCCGGGTGCCCCGGACAGTCGAAATAGATTGAGGTGGTGCCTCCGCCGTGAATGGCCACGATGACCGCCCGCGGATCCTGCGCCTCGGCGACCAGCGCGGACATCGGCACGCCATCGACGATGACGACCCGCGGCTGCACCGTCATATGGCGCCGCTCCTCCTCATCGCTTCGCTCTGCATCGTCGCCGGCGCTCATGTGTCCGACCGCAGCAGCAGTACGCCGCTGGGCGTCAGGCCGCCGCTGCTGACCACCCCGACGCGGGCATCGGCGACCTGTCGCTGACCGGCCTCGCCACGCAGCTGGCTGATGGCTTCATGCAACAAACCCATCCCATGCGTTCGGCCGTGCGAAAGTTGACCGCCGTGCGTGTTGAGTGGCAGCTGGCCGTCGCGGGCGATGTTCTTGCCGCCGTCCAGGAATTCTTTCGCCTCACCGATCCGGCAGAACCCCAGCGCTTCGATCCAGGACAGGCAGTTCATGGTGAACCCGTCGTACAGCTCGGCGACGTCGACGTCCTCCGGCCGCAGCGAAGTACGCGTCCACAGGTGCGCGGATTGGCCGAGCACCTGAGGCTCGTGGGTCAATGTGCTTTGGTCCCAGTCGATTCGCTCGATGATTTGCGTTCCCACCGCCTCCACCAACACCGGCGGCTTGGCCATGTCGCGGGCGGCGTCGACAGCCGAGACGATGACGGCGATCGCCCCGTCGCAGGGCACGTCACAGTCGTAGAGCCCGAACGGCGTGGTGATCGGGCGTGCGTTCAGGTAGTCGTCCATCGTCATCGGAGACCGGTAGACCGCCGACGGGTTGAGTTCGGCATTGGCGCGCTGGTTCAACGCAATCCAGCCCAGCGTCTCTTTCGTCGTCCCGTAACGATGGAAGTGGCGCTGCGCGTTCTGCGCCAACGTGTGAGCCGCCGAGGTGGCGCCGAACGGCATCAGCCAGTCGGCTCGGCGGCCCATCGACGGAACGATCTTGCCCTGCTTCATCTGCTCGTTGAAGGTCGCTTCCCACAGCGTCCGGAAGCACAGCACGTGACGGGCCAGCCCGCCGGCAATGGCGAGCATCGCCGCGATGACCGACCCACCCGGGCCAAAGGTTTCGATGCCGCCGTTGTGCCAGGTCGGCCGGATACCCAGCGCGGCCTCCAGCGCGGTGACTCCGCCTTCGCCGAACCCGCCGAGGTTGCCCCCGCCCGGATAGGTTGACAGGCCGTCGATGTCGTCGAATGTCAGGCCGGCATCGGCGATTGCGGCCTCGCATGCCGCCACTGTCAGCGACAGTGGCGGGACCATCAACCGCCGTCCGATCTCCGACATGCCGATGCCGGTCAGCGCCACCTTGTCTTCGAACTTCTCCGTCGTGAGCATCGGGCGGACGTATTCACCAAAGCGCTCCGGGGCGATCTCGTCGATGGGCAGCGCAGCGGGCTGGGTATCGCCACGGGTGGGCCGGAACAACGGTAGCCACACGTCCTCGACCTGTTCGAAGACAACCTCCACTTGCTGACCGAGCTGCAATTGCTCGGGATCGCAGTCAATGATGTTGGTGGTCAACCGAACCCGTGGATCCTCCGCTATCGCGACTTGGGCGACGACGTACGGCGCGGGTAAGCCGGGCAGGCTGAACCGGTGATTGATGGTGAAGCCGGCCAGCGTGGCCCGTCCCGACACCGCCCGCACCTCCAGATAGTGCGAGCGGCAGTACCGGCAGATCGGCGCGGGCGGATGGATGAGCGAGTCGCAGTCGGCGCATCCCTGCAGCCGCAGTATGCCGTCGGCGCCTGAGTGCCAGAAGAATTCGTTCTCGTCGGTGATCAGGGGCAGCGGGCGTCCGGTGTTCTGCGTCAACGCGTGAAACCCCACTCCGCTTCGTTGGCCTCGGTTTTGAGGTGCGCGGCAGGATCTTCGTCGTCGCGCAACTCTCGGTGGGTAATGCTGGGTTTGGGCTCACCGATCTCGGTGATGGCGTGCACCGGGCAGTCCAGCAGTGCCCGTGTGGCCGCAGCATCATCTCCGTCGGCCACCGTGCCGTCGCCGATCAGGGACGCGTATCCCCAATCGTCGAGGGAGAAGTAGCCGGGCGCATGCTTAGCGCATACGCCGAAGCCGTCGCAGACCGTGCGGTCAAGGCGAATTTTCATGCTTGCCTTACAACTTCCGCCTCGTAGGGACGGTCGGCGCGGAACGGTTGGCCGCCGCAGTTCTGGCAGGCGCCTTCCAGATGGCGGGCGACCTCGTCGGGAAACTGAGCGAGCAGGCTTGCCGCGACGTTCGTCGCCGCGTCCAGGGTCGCGCAGGCACCGCGCCCGCGCAGCACCACCGACCAGCGGCGCAGCCGCTCCACGTCTTCCACGGTGGCGGCGCCGTCGCGCAATGCGCCCGCGGCGGCAGCCATCGCCGCCGTCCCGTTGAAGCATGACCCGCACTGGCCGGCGTTTTCACGGTCGAAGTAGGCCAGCACCGCGGCGGCCACCGCGACGGGGCAGTCGTCGGTGATCACCGAGACCGCACCGCAGCCCAGGCCGCTGCCGAACCGGCGCATGGTCTCGTGATCCAGCGATGTCTCGAGCACTCGTCGGTCGAGCAGGCCCGCGAAGTACCCGCCCATAAGCGCGCCTCGCACCCGGTCCGGTGAAACTCCGTGCAGGGCAAGCAGTTCAGTGAACGGTAGGCCGTGCGGCAGTTCGTAGAGCACTGGCGGTCGTCCCGCTCCGGTGATGGTGGCCAGGAATGTGCCCGGCGACACCGCGGTGCCCTGGGAGCGGAATGCGGCCGAGCCTTCGCTCTGCAGGAAGGGCAGGTTGGCCAGCGTTTCGACATTGCTGACCAGCGTGGGCCGTTCGGCGACGCCGGCTTCGAACGGGCGCGGTGGCTTGTCGGTCGGCTTGGCCGGGCCGCCGTTGATCGCCCGGACCGCGGCGGTCTCCTCGCCGGCCACGTACCCGGGCTGCACCGTCAGCAGGTCGACCGTGATGCCGTGTAGCTTGGAGCCGAGCTCTGCGAGCGCCGCTTCGACGCTGCGGGCCGATTCGGGGTCGGACACGTAGACGTAGGCGCTGTCGGCGGCCACGATCACAGCGGCCAGCCGCAGCCCGTCCAGAACCAGGTGCGGGCGGTTGCGCAGCAGCCAGCGGTCCTTGATCGAAGCCGGTTCTCCCTCTTCGCCGTTGGCGACGGCGACGGTGCCGCCCGCGCGGCTGCCGTTATCGCGAACCGCGCGCAACTTCACCGCGAGCGGGAAGGCCGCGCCGCCGCGACCGACCAGCCCGCTGGACTCGACCTCGCTCAGCAGTTCGTCGGCGCCGGCCAGTGGCCGATAGCCGCCCCGCGCCCGGTACGCCGCGAGGTCCTCGCGGGTTTGGGGCTGCTCGCCCAGCAGCCTGGGCGGGCAGCCCGGGGCGGCCGCCACGGTGATCGGTTCGGCCTGGGTGGTTATCTGGCTGGTGTTCATGAACTAGCTCGCCGCCCCTGCAGTTAGGCTTTCGCACATGCGGACTGCCGTGGTGCGCGTCAACATCGACCCTGAGGGACGATTCACGCATGCGCGGCTACGAGAGGGCATGGTGGTCCTCCTTAGGCTCGTGGGCGAGGCGGGCGTCGATATGGTGGAAAGCGACCTCACGACGATGCCGACCGGTCGCCGACAGGTGCAATTGCTCATCGCTGCCGAAGACGCCGATGCGGCCAAGCGCACGGCAACCGAGTTGTGCACCAAGGCTTTTGGCGGCACGGCGTCGCCTGGTGTGGTGACTTTTGTCAGCAGGGGAACCGACGACGACGCGCATGGTGTGTTGGCTGGGTTCGGGCTCACCGGCGAGATCGTCCGGGCGCCCGGCGACGACGGCTACGACATCATCTACGTGAGGCTGCGCGAGGAAGACCTGGATCGCATTCCGGAGAGCCGTGTCCACACGGCCTTGGAGGCCTCGCTCAACTGCGAGGTCCACATTCACACGCGGTAAATCCATCAGCGCCCCAGGAACTCCAGGATCGCCGGGGCCGCCTGCACCCAGGTGTCGAACATGTTGAAGTGCTTCACCTTGCCCGCGGCACGTTCCTCGGAGGCGCGCTCCCACGCATCCTCCGGCCAGGGCGGGTCGATGAGCTTCGATCCCTTGATCAGGCAGCTGACTTCCAGCGACGTCCGTTTGGGGTGGTCCATGTCGTTCTCGCCGCCACGAATGATCAACGTGGGGACCTTTATGCGGTCGAACATTTCGTCCTCGACGCCCGGAATCGTCTGTCCCGGCTTGGAAACGAACGCGTTGAGCCAGCGCAGCATCACCTTGAGGAACTCGTCGGAGTCGAAGTCGAGGAACCGTTGCTTGTTGGCTGCGTTTTCGTCGATGCGGTCGCGCCATTCCTGTACCTTCACCACGCCGTCCATTCCGGTACCCCGCACCGCAAGAATGCTGGGGATGATGTAGAAGGAACCGAGCACGAAGGTGCCGTAGATGCCGCCGACGATGTTCCACACCACGAGCTTGGTCACCATTTCGGGGTAGAGCATCGTGGTGAGCATGGAATCCCTTGCCCCACCGGAGCCTCCGGCGAGGATGCAGCGCTCGAAGCCCAGCCCGGTGACCAGCTTTCGCAGCGTCTCGGCGCGCATGTGGGATTCGCTCTGTCCGTAGAACTGCACGTCTGACGCGCCGCAGTTGGGCCGGTCCCACAGCAGCACCCGGTAGCCGCCGGCGGCCAGGGCATCGGCCAGCGGACGCAGGCCCTCAATTTCCTTACTGAACCGCCCGCCCGGCGTCAGGGCAATGAGATCGCCGGAATCACCGAGGATTTCGTAGACGACATTGCCACCATTCACGTCGATAGACGCCACGCAATTCTCCTGTTGTGTTAGGCCATCACCAGAACGTCGTTGCCAACGACACGCACCGGGTAGGTGCGGATGCTCCACTCGGGCTTGACCGTGGTCGTGCCGGTCGCCAGCTCGAAACCCCATTGATGCCAAGGGCAGTAGATGTACTCCAGGTCCCGCACCATGACCGCGTCGCCCGCGGCCGTCTCGTCCACGACGGTGCGGCCGCGGGACCGCCCAGAGCACAGCGGGCCGCCCTGGTGCGGACAGTAATTCGCGATGGCGTAGAAAATCCCGTTCACGTTGTACACACCCACGCCGTGCCGTCCGATCGGCACCAGTTTGTGCTTGCCCGGGGGAATCTCGTCCACGGTCGCAACGATGTGCTCACGTCCCTGTGCGAGGCGAGGCTGGGGCCGCTCGGTGGCTGCCCCACTCTCTTCAGAGCTCAACTCAGAGCACCCGGACTTGACCCTCAAGGACGGGAACCGTCTCCGGAAGGTGATAGGTCGCGATGCCGTTCTTGTACATGATCGCTTCGCGTGCAGCCTTGGGCAGATGCTTGACCACCCAGCGCGGATCGTCGAACGTCCAGTGCGGGTAGTCGGACGAGAACAGCAGGATCTTGTCGCACTCCATCCACTCCATCGCGCGGGTCAACTCCGTCTTGTCCTCGGGGTAGTCCAGCGGCTGCGTGGTGAACTTGATGTGGTCCTTGACGTAATCGGACGGCTTGCGTTTGATCTCCACCCGTGACTTGCGCGCCTCGTAGATCGAGTCCATGCGCCACATGAGCGGCAGGATCCAGCTGAAGGCGTGCTCGACGAAGACGATCCGCAACGTCGGGAAGCGGTCGAAGACGCCGTCGAAGATCAGGCTCATCACCTGGTTCGCCGCCAGCAGCGAGTAGGTCACCATGAAGTCGTGGTTGTAGCTGGGGAAGCCCACCGGCGGCGTCGGCAGCAGCTCGTAGGTGCCGCGCGAGAGGTGGCAGCTGACGGTGATGTCGTGCTTGGTGGCGGCCGCCCAGATGGGGTCGTACTTCGGGTGGCCCCATGACGGTCTCGGCTCGGCCTTGATCAGAATCTGGGCCATATAAGGGTGCCCCGCCCACTTCTCGATCTGTTCGACGGCACCTTCCGGGTCCTCGATGGCAACGCAGATCGACCCGCGCCAGCGCTCGTGCCAGTTGTTGTGGCTGTCCAGCCAGTGATTGTTCTGCCAATCGTTGAGCGCGCTCGAATATGCCTGGTTGGCTTCCGGTAGACGCGGCGTGCGGCCGGCGGGCTCCAGAATCGCGATGTCCGAGCCTGCCTCCATGATCAGCTGGCGGAACGTCATGTCCGGGTCGCTGCCCGGGAACTCACCGTCCGGCGGAAAGGTGTCGGTGCGCATCGCGAAGGCGTGCGCGTAGTCGGGGGCGTCGTAGTAGATCAGCTCGCCGATCTTGTGGTCGAGGAAGAACTTGCTGCGCCACGGCTCCGGGATGTACGGGGTGATCTCGCCGCGCTTGGGCACCGGGTGGACATCCGAGTCGACGCACCGGACGGCGATGCGCTCCTTGGCGGGAACTCGTTCCTGCATGTGGGTCAATGTCATTGCGACCTCCTCAGCCTTCCCTGACTTCTATTCTGCGACTAGCCCGCCGCGAGGTCGACAGAAATGTCGATTCCGTACAGGCTGGCCGCGTTACGCCAGCAAAGCTTCTCGCGCTGCTCGGCCGACAGCGCCTTGGGCAGCGTATGGATGTCGCCGCACTGCCAGTGCGGATAGCTGGAGCCGAACATCACCATGTCCTCTTTGCCGGTGAAGCCGAACCACTCGCCGGCGAACTCGACGTCGCCCGGGCCGTCGAGACTGCCCTGGACGAAGTACACATGTCCGGGCAGGTATTCGCTGGGGATCCGGGGCGCCCACGGCGTCTGTTCGAGGTGCGGACGACCGAAGGTGTCCATGCGCCAGATGAACGGCGTCAGGAAGTCCGAGGCGCCGTCGGCCCAGACGAACTTGAGACCGGGCCAGCGCTCGAACACGCCCTCGGCGATCATGTTCATAAGGTGGTACAGGTAATTCAGCGCCATGAAGCTGAGGTACTGCTCATAGGTGAGCGTGTTGCCGGACGGCGTCGGGGGAAAGCCGATGCCCTCGCCCGTTTCGATGTGCACCGCCACCGGGAGATTGGCGTCGGCGGCGGCCTCCCAGAGCGGCCAGAACTGCGGCTTGCCGTACAGCTCGCGGGATTGCAATGGGACGGCGATCTGAACCACCCGCGGGTGTCCGCGCCACTTCTCGATCTCGCGCAGGGCGCCGGCGATGTCGTCGGGGTTCACCCGGATGGTGCCGCGGAACCTGTCACCGAAATGGGCAGACTCCAGCCACTTCGACACCATCATCTCGTTGTGCGCCGCATGCAGGGCGCTGCCCAGGTGCCGATCCGGCATGATGCCGCGCCCCATCGGGTGCAGGACCGCGACGTCGACCCCGCGCTTCGTAAACAGTTCGTTGCCAACGAATTCCGGATCCGAGCCCGGGTATTGACGGTCCGGTCCCTCGGTGTTCGGCGCGTACTCGCCGCCGGGCGCCCCATACCAGTCCATCTCGTAGTCGGGGAAACCGCGGCTCTTGTAAGGCTCGCGCATCACGGAGCGCAGTTCCTTGTTGGACGAGAAGAAGATGTGCACGCTGGCGTCGATCAACGGCGTCCTAGTTCCATCCGGGTGTTCGATCACCTAATCCACCCTTCGCGGCGTCGAATGCGGGCCATACGCTAGCCAATCTAACATTCCCATTCATCGCCAATCAACAGGGTTCCGGTAAGCATTTCGATTAATCATCGCACCTGGTAGTGGTCACAATTGGGGGTAGCGTATGTAAGCGCTGTTCTTCATAAGCGATAATACCATTCTCCCGCGCCAGCGAACGCGTCAGCCGCTATTTCAGCGCACTGCAGTGGGCTACCCGTCAGACGGGATAGGTCACGCCCGTCGACTGTTCGGACGCCGCCCAGAGCCACCGCTGCAGCTGCTCGTCGTGCGACGCCGCGGACGACTGCACCAGTCGCGGGTAGCCTCGCTGCTCGGCGAGGTGGCTCGGTCCGTAGTACTGGCCGCCGCGGACCTGCGGGTCGGTGGCGGCGCGCAACGCCGGCAGCGCGCCCATAGCCGCGCTTTGGAACAGCAGCGGTCCCACGACCGTCATCCCGATGCGGACCCAGGTCGGCGCGTTGCGCCCGAGTTCGGTCCGCGAGCCGCCGGGATGGGCCGCGACGGCGATCGTTCGCGCAGCTTTGTCGGCCAGCAGACGCTGAAGCTCGTAGGTGAACAGCAGATTGGCCAACTTCGACCGGCCATAGGCGGCCGCCCGGTCGTAGCCGGGTCCGGCGCGCAGGTCATCGAAATTGATGCTGGCCCGAATCCGGTGGCCCAAGCTGCTGATCGTCAGCACCCGCGAGCCATCGACCGGCAACAGATGGTCGAGCAGCATGCCGGTGAGCGCGAAGTGCCCGAGGTGGTTGGTGCCGAATTGCAACTCGAAGCCGTCCTTGGTGCTGCCCTTCGGCGTCATCATCACGCCCGCGTTGTTGATCAGCAGGTCGATTCGCGGGTGCGCGGATTTGATCGCGTCGGCCGCTGCGGCTACCGAGGCGAGCGAGGTCAGGTCGAGTTGCTGCAAAGCGACCTTGGCGTGCGGACTCGCGGCGGTTATCCGGGCTGCTGCTTGTTCGCCCTTATCGATGTTGCGTACGGCCAGGACGACGTCAGCGCCCTGGCGGGCGAGGACCGCGGCGGTTTCATAGCCGATGCCGGTATTGGCTCCGGTGATAACCGCGACGCGACCGGTTTGATCCGGCACGTCGGCCGCCGTCCATTTCATACCTCGTCCGACCGCTGCACAGCTTGGCCCACAACGACTCCGGCGACTCGTTCGATCGGTTTGATCGCCGCGGTGAAATCGGAATCGGGGCCCTGCTCGCGCATCGCGAGATCCCATAGTCGGCCAACGGCTTCGGCGACTTCGACCGAGACGCCGAGCGCTTTCGCTTGGTCGAGATACAGCCCGACATCCTTGACCATCAACCCGGTGGCAAAGCCGTAGTCGAACGTGCGAGGAAGGATCGCGCGTGGAAACTTGTCGCGACTCGCACTGGTGCCACCGGAGCCTGCGTTGAGTACATCGATCATCACGCTTGCGTCTAAGCCGGACTTGACTCCCATGACGACGACTTCTGAGGTCGCGACCAAGACGGTGGCCGCCAAGATGTTGTTGGCGAGTTTCATTGTCTGTGCGGCGCCTGGCTTTTCGCCGATGTAGAAGGGATTCCCAATGGTCTCGAGGACCGGCTTCACGACCTCGAACTCGCTACGAGGCCCGGACACCATCACCGCGAGCATGCCCTTCTGGGCTCCACTGACGCCGCCGCTGACCGGGCTGTCGATCGCGACGATATTCCGTTGGGCCAGACGGTCATGGATCTGCACCGCCGTTCGGCTGCCGACCGTTGACAGGTCGACGTAGCGCTTGACCCGCGAACCCTCGATCACGCCGCCGGCGCCGGTCGCCACGCTGAGTGCGGCATCCAGGGAGGGCAGGCTGGCCAGCACTGTTTCCGCGGCGTCGGCGACCTCTTTGGGAGATGACGCGGCCCGGGCCCCGAGGGCGACGACGCTGTCCAGAGCTTCGGCGCGCGTGTCGAACGCAATGACCTGATGATCTGCGTGAATGAGTCGCTGCGCCATGGGAAAACCCATGTTGCCCAAGCCGATGAATCCGATCTCCACCATCGCCTGCCTAGCTTTGGTCCACTTCGGTGAACGTTTCCCGGGCGATGCCATCCCCACCACTTGCTGGCGTTTTGACCTCGACTTCGGTCGCGCAGTCGCGCCTTAAAATCATTCGGGCCTAGGCGCCCTTGAAGATCTCCAGCATCCGGTCACCCAGAACCGCAGCAGAGTGGGGGTTCTGCCCGGTGACCAGGTTGCGGTCCTCCACCATGTGCGGCTCCCAGATCGGGCCGCGACTGAAGCTGACGCCCACCTTCTCCTTCAGATCGGTCTCCAGCAGCCAGGTCACCCTGGGGGCCAGCCCGACGGCCTCCTCTTCCTCGTCGGTGAAGCACGTGACGTTGTAGCCCTTGAAGGGCGACACGCCGTGGATTCTGGTGGCCAGCATCGCGGAGGGACCGTGGCACACGATGATCAGCGGGTTGCCCGAGGCCAGCTGGGCGGTCAACAACCGTCCCGCGTCGGCGTCCCACGCCAGGTCGGCCATCGGGCCGTGCCCGCCCGGCAGGTAGACGCCGTCGTAGTCCTCGAGGCGGACGTCGGAAAGCTGGAGAGGCCGCCGCATAGCCTCCGCGGAGCGGATGATGGCCTCCAGGCGGAGGGCGCCATCGATGCCGCCCGCCATCTCGGGGCGCAAGCTCATCATGTCGACGGTCGGGATCACGCCCTTGGGCGTCGCGACCACGACCTCATGGCCCGCGTCCGTGAGGATCTCGTACGGGTTCGCGAACTCCTCGGCCCAGTACCCGGTGGCGTACCTGGTGCCGTCCTTCAGCACCCAGTAGGAGGCTCCACTAACGATGAAAAGTACCTTCGCCATAAGCGAATCTCCTCCGCGTCTTCATCTGAGCGTGTCGAGGCTTTGCCCTTTTCCAACTCTAGGCACACATCGCGACCGCACGCACTTGAACGGTAGCGTTAATCAGGGAGAAGCTCCTCCACGACGAAGACGATCCGTAGCGTTCGGCTACTGCCATACGTTCGTTGATCCAATTCTCGTCTCCGTTCACAACAAAGATTCCTCGGAGGCGCGCCTGGCCCGGCTATGAGCGGCTTCGGCGCTGAAAGCGGCCAAGCGCGCAGATTTACAAGTAAATACCGCTGCGTATTTCTGTCAAGCCTGGGCCTCTGAGTCGTAGAGTCGGTCCCCAAATGACGCTGCCGGATCTAGTCCTCGTTCACGGCGGGGCTCATGCTGCCGACTGCTGGGACCTGACGATCGCCGAATTAGCCTGCCAGGAACCGAAATTACGCGTTCTGGCGGTAGACCTTCCCGGCCGCGGGTGCCACCCTGCGGATCTGGCGAAGATCACCGTGGCGGATTGGGTGGACTCAGTGGTCGCCGACGTGGAAGAGGCCGGGTTCGACGATGTCATCGTCGTCGGGCATTCGATGGGAGGGCTCACCGTTCCCGGTGTGGTGACCAGGCTCGGCCCGTCCCGGGTGCGCGAGCTGATCATGGCGGCGGCATTCGTTCCGCCCCAGGGGTTATCGGTGGTCGACGTGCTGAGAGGGCCACTGGCCCCGCTCGCGCGCATGGGAGCGCGGATCAACGTGCCGCTCGGAATACCCACTACCGCGGCACGATTCGCCTTCTGCAATGGGATGTCGCGAGACCAGCGTGCCTTCGCGTTGGCGCGCATCTACGCGGAGTCGCGACGGGTGATTGTCGAGCCCGTAGATCGCCGCGACTTACCGGACGAGGTGCCCCGGACCTGGATCATGACGTTGCGGGACCGTGCGCTGTCGTTGCGGCAGCAGCGCGGCTGTATTGAGGCGCTCGGCGGCGTCGACACCTTGATCTGCATCGACACCTGCCACGACCTGATGTACAGCGAACCGGGGTGGCTGGCCGAAACCCTGATCGAACGGTGCCGGTATCGGGCTCAGCACCCCGGGCGGTGAATCTGTTTCTGCGCGGCAACCTGCCGAGGTGACGTCACCGCCCACAGCTGGCTGCCGGCGAGATTGTTACTGTGCTAATAAGAGAATACTATTCTCGTAGCACGTTAACTGATCTAAGGAGCTGGCCGCGATGCTGTTGGAATTCGACGCCGATCAGCGGCTTTGGCAGGAAACGGTGCGTGATGCGGTCGGCAAGCAGTGCCCGCCGGCGCTGGTCCGAGGCGTGGCCGAAGACGGCGTCGACCCGACTCCGGTCTGGAAGGCCTACGTCGAGCACGGCTGGACCGAGATGAACGATCCGGAGACCGCCGTCGAGCTGGCCATCGTGCTGGAAGAGCTGGGCCGCGCCACCGATCCGACTCCGTTTCTGGCGACGATGAGCCAGTTCGCGCCGTTGGCGGCGGACCGATTCGACTCGCAGGCATCCGGAACCGCCGTCTACAGCGGGGTGACAGCACACCGGGATGGTGATGCCTGGGTGTTGGACGGCACGGCGAAGCATGTGCTGGATGGCGATCGGGCCGAGTGGCTGGCGGTGGTGACCGATGCCGCGGTGTTCATCGTCAGCGCCGACGAGGTGGCCGGGCAGGTATCCAGGCGGCGCAGTGCCGTGTTCGACCCGGTGTTGCATGTCGCCGACTTGACGTTCGACGGGGTCCGGGTACCCGACACCGCGCGGGTCAGCGTTGACGTCGAGCGGGCGCGTCACGTCGCGCTGATGGGCATGGCCATGACGATGGTCGGTGCCTGCCAACGGATTTTGGATCTGGTCCTCGACCACGTGCGCAGCCGCCACCAGTTCGGGGTGCCGATCGGCTCGTTCCAGGCGGTCCAGCACAAGGCCGCCGACATGCACGTCGCGGTGGAGCGGGCGCGGGCACTGGCCTATTACTCGGCGTTGACGATAGCTGGCGACGACCCGCGTCGCCGGTTGGCGGCCGCCATGGCGAAAGCCGCTGCGGGCGAGTGCCAGTCGCTGGTGTTCCGCCATGGCCTGCAACTGTTCGGCGCGATGGGCTTCACCTGGGAGAACGACCTGCAGTTCGCCCTGAAGCGGGCGAAGGCCGGCGAGCTCATGCTTGGCGGCGCCGCCGAGCACCGGGCGATGATCACCGAGGAGTACCGTGCAGCTCACCTTTGATCCAGATGTCGAGGCGTTCCGCGCCGAGTTTGTCGCCTTCCTCGACGAGCATGTGCCTGCCACCGCGGCTGAGGCGTTGGAGCGGCCGAAGTCGGTGTCGCACATGCCAGCCTGGGCACGCCGCTGGCAACGGCTGCTGTTCGACAACGGCTGGTTGCTGCCCACTCAGCCGCCAGAGTTCGGCGGCCGCAACGCCACCGTCTTGCAGCAATATGTCTATCTGGAGGAGCTCTGCCGGCGGCGGATCTACCACAGCTTCAATCCCCAGGGTGTGAATATTATTGCAGCGTCGCTGATTTCGTTCGGCAGTGACGAGCAGAAGCAACGTTGGGCGGTACCGATCCTGCGGGCCGAGATTACCGCATCATTGGGGATGAGTGAGCCCAGTGCGGGTTCGGATCTAGCGTCACTGCGCACGAAGGCGGCTCGTGACGGCGATGATTTCGTGGTCAACGGCCAGAAGGTGTGGACGTCAGGCGCGCACGATGCTGATGTGCTGCTGACCTTTGTGCGGACGGATCCAGATGCGCCCAAGCACAAGGGGATTAGCGTGCTGCTGATCCCCACCGACACTCCCGGAGTGGTGCGCCGGCCGTTCCCGTCCATCTGCGGGCAGGACGATCTGGACTTCAACGAGGTGTTCTTCACCGACGTGCGAGTGCCGGCCGAAAACCTGGTCGGGCCCCTGAATCAGGGCTGGCGGGTGGCCAACGGATCGCTGGGTCACGAGCGCACGATGATGTGGTTGGGTTTCGCCGATCGGCTGGACAATGTCCTGGCGGACTTCCATCCCACGAACGCTCTCGAGCGCGACCAGTACGCCACCGTGATCATGGACTATCAGGCACTCCGCCTGCTCGGCTCGGTGGCCCTGGCGCGCGCCGCTCGTGGCGAGGAGGATGTGCCCGCGTTGTCGGTGCTCAAGCTGTTCGGCTCCGAAGCCGAACGGCAAGCATGCGAAAATGCTTTACACGCAGCGGGATCCGACGGCCTGACGCACCCCGCGCTGACCGGTTCATACGAGCCGATGAACCTCGACCACTACTTCGGCAGCTGGTTCGAGCGCTACGCCCGCAGCTTCTCCGGCACCATCGCCGGCGGGACCTCCGAGATCCAGCGCAACATCATCGCGCAGCGCGTGCTCGGATTGCCCACCGGCTGAACGGCATTACTGGTCGATAACGGCGGCGTCTTTGCGTTCGGTGATGGGCAGCGCCAGTTGCTGCTCGTCGCAGATCCGCTGCAGTTTCTCCAGGGTTTCGTCGAGACCCGCGCCAACACGACGGCCGGGGGTGAATGTCGCCGGCAGGTGTCGCATGCCCTGGATGACACCGATGGTTTCGTAGTGCACGGTGCCTTCCGGGTCGCACTCGTAGTCCGGCATCCGGTCAACCACCGCGGTGAGCATGGACTTGAACACCGTGCGGGCAACGTTGGAGCCGATGCAGCGATGGACGCCGAGGCCGAAGCTGAAGTGCCGGTTGCCCTTACGGTCGAGAACGATCTTGTTCGGATCGGCGAACACGGACGGGTCGCGGTTGGCCATCGCCCAGGAGATCCACAGCCGCTCGCCCTCGTTGAACTGAGTGCCTTCGATCTCGACATCATCGGAGAACGTGCGCCCATCGCCGGGCGCCGGCGTGAAGTAACGCAGGAATTCCTCGGTGGCCGGGTCGAGCAGGGTGGCGCGCTCGCGGCTGAGCCGCTCGCGCTCATCGGGGTGCTGCGAAAGCCACTCCATCGAATGGGCGGTCAGCGCGGTGGTGGTGTCGAACCCACCCCCGATGACTAATCCAAGGTTGCCCATGATCTCGAGGTCGGGTGCGGGCTCGCCATCGATCCGCAATTGAATGAGCCCGTTCACGATTCCCGGTCGCGGATTCTCGCGGATCTCGATCATATTGTTCAGCAGGTCCAGGCCCATCTGCCGATGCATGGCGACAATGCGGTCGATGTCCGGGGAGTGCTCCGGGGTGTACACCGAGGCATGGACCGGCTCGCTGTAGATCGCCCAGTTCTTCAACGGGATGCCCAGCATCGCCAGCGTCAGCACCGCCGGCACGATGTTGGCCAGATCGTCGACGAAGTCGATGTGGCCGTCTTCGATCTTCTCGTCGAGGCACGCGCGGGTCAC
Source organism: Mycobacterium sp. (assembly GCA_035314925.1). Taxonomy (GTDB): domain Bacteria; phylum Actinomycetota; class Actinomycetes; order Mycobacteriales; family Mycobacteriaceae; genus Mycobacterium. The sequence continues at coordinate 17,456 of DATFYT010000101.1, forward strand.
GTCGTCGATGAAAGGCGCCCAACGCTGGACCGCGGCCGG
>DATFYT010000102.1:0-7419 GCA_035314925.1 Mycobacterium sp.
TCTCGTCAATGCTCGCGCGCCGGCTACACCTCTCCGACGAAGACGGCCGAATCCTGGTGTCGTTGGGAGTGGGCGCGGGCATCGGCGCCATCTTCGGCGCGCCCCTGGGTGGCGCGGTCCTGGCCGCATCGATCATCTACCGCGAAGACCTCGAATACCGCGTGCTCTACCCCGGTTTTGTCACCTCGGCAACGGCTTTTGCCGTGTTCGGCTCGTTCCTGGGCTTCGATCCGATGTTCGGCTATATCGACGCCGAATACCGCTTCGAGAGCGCCTGGCCGCTGCTGTGGTTCGTCGTTTTGGGCGTCGTCGCGGCAGCCGTGGGTTATCTGTACGCGCGCATCTTCTATGCCACCGAAGCGCTGACGACACGACTCCGGGGCGGCCCGGTGCTCTGGCCAACCATCGGGGGCCTGCTGGTCGGCCTGCTGGGTTTGGCGATTCCCCAGATCCTGGCCAGCGGATACGGCTGGGTCCAGCTGGCCACCACCAAGGCCGGACTGCTGACGATTCCGTTATGGATCATCCTTGTCCTGCCGATCGCCAAAATCGTCGCCACGTCACTTTCGATCGGCACCGGCGGATCGGGCGGAATCTTCGGGCCCGGGATCGTGATCGGGGCGTTCGTCGGCGCGGCGATCTGGCGGCTGGGCGACATGTTCCATCTTCCGGGTGTGCCCGCCAGCCCGGGCATCTTCGTCGTGGTGGGCATGATGGCGTGTTTCGGCAGCGTCGCGCACGCGCCGCTGGCGATTTTGATCATGGTGGCTGAGATGACCGGCTCGTTCTCGGTGGTGCCCGGCGCGATCATCGCGGTCGGGATCGCCGCATTGCTGATGCATCACACCAAGGTGTCGATCTACCGCTCGCAGCGGCTCAACCGCGAAACCGCCGAAGCTGAACGCCTGCACGCCGCCGCCATCGGACCCTGATCCAGCGGACCGTCAGCTTTTACGCTTGGCGCTTCTCGCCGCGCTGCGTTCGGTGGACGCGCCCTCGTGGGCCAACTTACCGCCCGCGTTCTCCAGGTGAGCCCGCACAAACCATTGGAACTTCTCCAACTCGGCCGCCTGACCGATCAGGATGTCCTGGGTGACCGGATCAAGCTGTTCGGTTTCCTCGATGCCCTGGCGGGTGTCCTCGATGACACCGTTGTAGAGCAGATCGAGTGCCGCCAGATGTGCCTGGACGGTGTCGCGGCCGACGGAGTAGTCGTCCCAGGTGCGGTCTTTGAGGATTGCGCCCGGCGTGCCGTGCGGCGACCCGCCAAGGGTCGCGATCCGCTCGGCCACTTCATCGGCGTAACCGCGGACCAGTTCCACCTGCGGGTCGATCATCTCGTGGACCCCGATGAAGTTGGGGCCGACCACGTTCCAGTGGATGTGCTTCAGCGTTAAGTGCAGATCGTTGTAGGTGCTCAGCTGCTTCTGCAGCAGCCCAGCGACTTTGATTGCCTGCTTTTCGGTCATGCCCGGGATGGTGAACTGCGTCATGGTTGGCGCATACCCGGTGACCACGTGCAGTAACCGCGAGGCGGCTCACAGCGCGCGGATGTCCTGCACCGGCAGCCGCGCGCCGCGGCGTGGCTCGTAGGCCAATCCGCTGGCTTCCAGCATCCGGACCACCCGGTGGCGGTGCGGCCGCATCGGCTCGAGCAGCTCGACCATGCCGGCGTCGTCGATCGGATGCCCCAGCAGCGTCCAGCCGATCATCTTGGGGATGTGATAGTCGCCCACCGACAACGCGTCGGGATCGCCGAACGCACGTTGCGCCGTCTCGGCGGCTGTCCACACTCCGACTCCGGGCAGCGACGTCAGCGCTTCTCGGGCCTGTGCCGCCGGCCAGGACGCCAGCCGGTCCAACGACGGCGCCCGCTGTGCACAACTGACGATGGTCCGGGCCCGTCCGGGACCGACGTTGGCACGGTGAAACTCCCACGACGGGATGTGCCGCCACACGTCGGCCGATGGCGGCACCCGCATCCGCGCCGGCGCGGGTCCCGGTGCCGGCGTGCCGAACTTGGTCACCAGCAGCCGCCAGGCCCGGAATGCATCGGCGCCCGGTACCCGCTGCTCGATGACCGCGGGGATGAGTGCCTCCAATACCTGACCGGTGCGCCCCAGCCGCAGGTGCGGCACCCGTCGGTGCGCGGCGGCGACCGTCGGGTCGGTCGGGACGAAATCCGACGCGTCATCGTTCGCGCCGAGCATGGCAGGCAGGACGTCGAGGAACTCCTCAGCGCCGCTTCCCCAGGCCATACATTCGACCGCATCGGGCACGGCACGGGTGATCCGCGCCGTGACGGATCCGCTACGCAGCAGGCTGGTCCGCCAGATGGCGCCGTCATCACCGACCTGAAAGCAGGGGTCACCAAGACCACGGCGGAGCGGGAAAAGGGTGAGCCCAGGGCTGACCACACTCGCGAACGTCACCGTGCGGGCCCTACTCACAATCTGCTCCCACCGGAGGCCGCAACTGCTCGATCCCGATGATCATAGGTTCGGTTCGGCTCCCGCTGCTCGTCCGACCATGATTGACCGGCAACGTGCTGGGCGTCAGGATGACGATGTGACCACCCCGTTCGACGACCCGCAGGCCGAACTGGCGTGGATGTTTTTGCAGTGCCTGTCCGACGGCGGAGACGTCGACGAATGTTTCGGGCTGCTGAGCGACGAGTTCACTTACTGGAGCCTGCAGAGCCGCGCATCGATCGACAAAGCCGCGATGCGTCGAGAGGTCGAGCGGCGCAAAAGCCGCGTGGAGATGAACCTCGACTTCATCCAGTGTTTCAACGACGGCGAAAGCGTAGTGATCGAGGCGGTGACCGACGGTGAGACTGCCGACGGCGTGCGCTTCGACAGCCCCGCGGTCTTCATCTTCGAGACGCGCGACGGGCTCATCGTGTCGTTGCGGGAATACGGCGACACCCAACTCGCTGCGCAGGTTTTCGGCCCGGCTGGTACTTAAGCGCCCTCGACGGTGATGTCAACTTTGTCGGGATAGAACGCGACGTGCCCGGCGATTGCCGCCACCGCGGGGTAAGGCTCTTCGTATGTCCAGATCGCGTCGTCGACGGTGTCGCCGGCGGCGGTGGTGACGCTGTAGTAGCCGGCCTCACCCTTGTACGGGCAATAGGTGCTGGTGTCGGTGCGGGTGAGCCGGTCCTGCACGACATCCTCAAGCGGAATGTACTGCACCGCAGGGTAAGTGGACTCTTGCAGCTGTAGCGCATTGTGCGTGTCGGCGACAATCTCGCCGTTGACACGGACGACAACGCGCGCCTGGGTCGGGTTGATCGTGATCGGATGCTCGGTGCTGGGTTCCAGAACAGGCCGACTGGTCATGGTGACATCTCCCTCGGGTGTGAGTAGTTGGTTCAACACCGCGCGGCGCGCAAGATTCCCGGCCGGTTGAAGTCAGGCCGTTCCGAACGCGTAGCGGTGGTATTGGGACATGTCGGCCACGGCGGAAACCAGCGCCATCGCCTTGCCCATCAACCTGGCGGAGCGCGGCAATTTTGCGAACGTGTCCGACTCGAACCACCGTTGCCAGGCCACCAGCCGCAACCCCGGCACCGTCGCGACGATGTCGTCGGGCCCGTTGATTGCCCAACGCAAGGTGGATCCCGAGCGGCGCACCACCGTGTTGAGCACCTGCGCCTTGACACCGAGCCAGTTGAACGCGTCGAACTGCAGCTCACCCGAGCCGAAGTGCCCGACGACCCTGCGCAGCAGAGCGATGCCGTCCTGTTCGGTCATGTACATGGTCAGCCCTTCGCCGACCATCAGGCCCGGCCGGTCGGCGGGAATGTCGGCCAGCCACCCCGGGTCCGTGACTGAGGCGGCGACGACGTGATAGCGCTCAGCGGCCGGGTAGAGCTGGCTGCGAAGCGCGGCGACCTCGGGGTAGTCGACGTCGTACCACTCGACGCCCGGGCCGGGCTGCAGCCGCAAGAACCGGCTGTCCAGGCCGCAGCCCACGTGCAGCACGACGGCGTGCGGATGCGCGACGAGGAATTGGTTGGTCCACGCGTCGAAATGCGCACTCCGGGTGGCCACCGACGGCGCCCGTCGCGGGGTCATGGTGGTCTTCTTCCAGTCGTAGTCGATGCGCTCGACGATCTGTTTGGCGAACCGGTCACCGAGTATCGGCTCCTTGAAGTCGGCGTCCAGCGCCTTCGCGTACAGCGTCGCCAGCATGGTCTGCGGCGCCCCGCTCAGGTCGACGCGCAGCCGCTCAGTTGTCACCCGCCCGAGGCTAGTCCCATGCTTTCCTCGCGAGCGTGTGCCTCGCGAAGGCGTCAGCCGGCGGGCGCCAGCATGTCCTTCCATCCGTCGGCCCCGGTGTGGCGTGAGTCTTCGAGGGTGTACTTGCTGCCGTCGGCACCCACGACTACGCCACTGGATGGCACGTAGATGGCCATCGAGCTGGCCGGCGTGTAGATACACGGATTAGGTTGCTGCCCATTGCATTGCACGGTGCCCGATCCGGGCCGCTGCAGCGGATCGTCGACGGGTGGGGGTGGTGCGGGCAACCGATCGGCCGGTGCGGGGTTGAGCCCGTTGTTGATCGACGGCGCCGGTATCACCTTGCCTGGGTCGACCGGTTGATCGCAGCGAGCACCGGGGGCGGGGCAGTTCCGCAGCTGATTGGGATCGCCGTACCACGGGTTGGTGCCCAGCGGGACGTACGGCTTGGTGTCGCGGCACTCGCGTGGCGTCGCCGCGCGCTTGCCGGGAACATCGACACACGGATAGTTGCGGGCGCCGCGCACCACGTTGGCCAGAGTGTCTTGCGGGATCTTGCAATACGTTCCGGACGGCAACGGCGCGATGCTGGTTTCCGCGGGCGACCGCCACTGCGATGCGGGCAGGAAACCGGTCAGGCAGGGCGGCGGATTATTGATCGAAAGGTTGAGACCCAGCAGCACCGAACCCGGAGCGGACGCGACCAACGTCTGCCCGACCGCGGCGATCTCGGGCAAGAACACCAGCAGCTGCTCAACACCTTTGTTGTAGCGCTTGAGCATGTCGGCGACGATCTCGAGATTCGCCAACGTCTGCGGCAGCGATTCGCGAACGTCACTGAACACCTCGTTGACCTGATCGGCGGTCGGTGCCGCTTTCGACAAAATGCTCTGCACATGTTGGTCGTTTCGCGCAATCTGCGTGGTAAGCACGTCGAGGTTGTGCGACCACCGCGCGATCGAATCACCCGAGTCGACTTGGCTGTCCAGGATCGGGGCCGCGTTCTGGATGATGTCGTCGACGTCGGAGATGTTGGCTTGAAAGTCGCCGACGATCGACTGCGTCGAGTCGACCAGTCGTTGCAGCGCGGGCCCCAATCCGCCAACCGCCTGCGCCGTTTCGTCCAGCAGCGACGCGATCTTGCGCTTGGGTAGCACCGACAAGCCGCGGTTGGCTGCGTCCAGCGCGGGGCCGATTTCGCTGGGCACCGTGCCCTTGGTGATCGTCTGTCCGGGCGCGAAAAACTTTCCCGGGTTTCCCGTCGACACCAGGTCCAGGTACTGCTCACCGATCGCCGATACCGAGTGCACATTGGCGGATGCGTCGATCGGGATCTTGTAACGGCTGTCGATGGACAGTGTCGCCCGGGCACCATGTTTCGTCGGCTCGACCTTGGTGACCCTGCCTATCTGGATCCCTCGGTAGGTCACATTCGACGTGCGATACAACCCGCCGGACGCCGGCAGCTCGGCGACCAACCGATACTGCCCGACGCCGAGCTGGCTGGGAATGCGCAAGTAGTACCAGCCCAGTGCAACCAGTGCCGTCACCGTCAGTACCGCGAACACGATCAGCTGCATGCGGATGAAGCGAGTCAACATCGCTTACTCACCCCGCTCCACGGGCGCGTCGGCCGGGTTCGGCGTGAACCGGATGTCGGGAATCATCGTTGCGGGGTCACGGCCCCACGACTGCTCGAGAGCGCGCAAGGCTCCGGAAAACCCTGTGCCGGTGAAGATTGCGTTGTCGATGGTGCTCAGCGTCAGGTCCAACGCTCCGGAGACATTGATGTAGTCGCCGCGCACGATCTTCGGCACGCTGTCGATGCTGAATGGCGGTGACAGCAGGAAGGTCAAGGCTTGAAGCAAATATGGTGCGGCACGGCCGAGTTGCTTGAGCGGCCGCTGCAGCTGACTCAGATCCTCATGCAGATCGCCCTGCGCGGCCGACAACGTCTGATCGACGACATCACTGATTCGCCCCACCGTGTCGACGGTGTTGGCGAACAGGTCGCGCTGCTTGGCGAAATGCTCGACCAACGGCGGGAATTCGGTGAGAACCTGGTCCAGTGTGTCCGTGCGGTCACTCACATAGGACAGCAGCCGGTCGGTGGAATCGATGACGTGGCTGATGTCGTCGCGCTGCTGGTTCAGCTCGCGGGCGAAGGTGTCCAGCTTGCCGAGAAACTCTCGGATCTGTTCGGCACGCCCGGCCAGAATCTTGTAGACCTCGTTTTGGATCACCTCGAGATTCGGGACGCCGCCGCCGCGCAGCACCATGGCCAGGCTGGCCAGCGTCTGCTCGGTGGAGGGGTACGCCGACGAATTGGCCAGCGCGATGGTGTCACCGTTTTTCAGCAGCTGCGGTGACGGGTTCAGCGGTGCAGCCAGTTCCACGTGCTGAGAACCCAACAGGCTGGTCTGGCCGATCTTGGCGGTGGCATTCTTCGGGAGCTTGACACCCTTCTCCAGGTCCACAGTCAAGGTGGCGACCCAGTTCTTCAGGTTGATCGAGCGAACGGTGCCGACGAACACGTCGGCCACCAATACGCGGCTGTTGCCGTTGAGCGCCAGCGAATTCGGCATCTGAATGTAAATGGTGTAGGAACCTTTGCCACTGCCGGGACCCCCGGGCAACGACACATTGGCGATACCGCGCCAGTGCCCACAAGACGTCAGCACGACCGTGGCCGTCAGGAATGCCAAGGCCTGCCAAGCTTTATGGCGAACCAACCTGATCGCGCCCCTCACGAGCCGTCGGTTCGGCTTGCTCCTCACGCGCACCGCGCTCGTCGCGCCCCTCACGAGCCCGGTCCCGGCGGTGCGGGCGCTTCTGCGGCGCCGAGCGGTAGCTGCGCCGGCGGTACCGGCGGTGGTGCCGTCGGCGAGGGCAGCGGTTGCGGATACCACGGTGGCGGCAGCGGGTTGTTCTCGTCGTAAGCATTCGGCGGTCCGGTCATACGCTGCTCCGGCGGTGGAGCGGCGATGTTCGGCCCGCCCATCAGCTCGGCCAGGGATGCCGGCGTCAGCAGGCTCGCGGTGGCCGGCTGGACTTTCACCCCCTGCATACCCGGCGCGACAACCCATCCCGGTTCGGAGTTGCGGTGCGACCACGGTGTATCCGGTGAGAAAATCCCCGGAACGGTGGTGTCCTTGAAGCCGGGCGGCGGCTG
>DATFYT010000103.1:0-2376 GCA_035314925.1 Mycobacterium sp.
CCCAGCGAGCCGTCGGCGGCCGCGGCCAGGATTCCCTCGGCGTCACGGCCTTCGGCAGAAGGCAATTCGGAGACGTGCCAGCCCTGGGCCACCTGCGCGCGGGCGGTGTCGTCGCTGAGCGGCCGGCCACCGGGCAGCAACCCCGGCAGCGCGCCGGCCTCGAGCGCGCCGCGCTCGCCGGCGCGGCGGGGCACCCAGGCCAGCTGTGCGCCGGTGCTGTCGGCGAGCCGGGCCGCGGCCGACAATCCGCCGGGCACGTCGGCCAGCCGTTCGCCGACGAGGATGACCGCCCCGGGCTTGGACAACAGCTTGCCGAGTTCTCCGCCGGCCAGTCCGTCCAATGCGGCGGCCTCGCCACCGGGCGCGGTCTGGATCAGCGTGCCATGCATCTTCTGCAATCCGTTGCTGGCGAACGGCGCAACCGCGTGCACCGCCAGCCCGTGCTTGCGGGCGGCTTTGCGCAGCCGCAGGTACACGATCGGCGACTCTTCTTCCGGTTCGAAGCCGGCGAGCAGGACCACCGGCGCCGATTCCAGATCGGAGTAGCTGGTCGTGATCAGCTTGCCCGCGACCCGAGCCGCCAGGAACTGCGTCTCCTCGCTGGAGTGCGGGCGGGCGCGGAAGTCGATGTCGTTGGTGCCCAACACGATTCGGGCGAACTTGGAGTAGGCGTAAGCGTCTTCGACGGTCAGCCGGCCACCCGGCAGCACACCGGCACCGCCGGGTGCTGTGGTGAGGCCCTCGATGGCCGCGGCCACCGCATGCGGCCACGACGCTGCGACCAATGGGCCGCTGGGATCATTGCTGTCGCGGACCAGGGGAGTGGTGATCCGGTCACCCCGCGTGGCGTAGTTGAAGGCCCACCGGCCCTTGTCGCAGTTCCACTCTTCGTTGACCTCGGGCTCGTCGCCGGCCAGCCGCCGCAGCACCTTGCCTCGGCGGTGGTCGGTGCGCTGCGCGCATCCCGACGCGCAGTGCTCACACACGCTCGGGCTGGAGACGAGGTCGAACGGACGGGCCCGGAAGCGGTAGGCAGTGCCGGTCAGGGCCCCGACCGGGCAGATCTGCACGGCGTTGCCGGAGAAGTACGACTCGAACGGTTCGTTGGCGTAGATGCCGACCTGCTGCAGCGCGCCGCGCTCCAGCATCTCGATGAACGGGTCGCCGGCGATCTGGTCGGAGAACCGGGTACAGCGCGCGCACAGGATGCAGCGCTCGCGGTCCAGCAGCACCTGCGAGGAGATGTTGATCGGCTTGGTGAACGTGCGCTTGACGTCGTGAAACCGAGAATCCGGGCGGCCGTTGGACATTGCCTGGTTCTGCAACGGGCATTCACCGCCCTTGTCGCACATTGGACAATCCAGCGGATGGTTGATCAGCAGCAGCTCCATGACGCCGTGCTGTGCCTTGTCGGCGGCCTCCGAGCTGTATTGCGTGTGGACCACCATGTCGTCGGTGACCGGAATCGTGCACGACGCCATCGGCTTACGCTGGCCTTCGATCTCCACCAGGCATTGGCGGCACGCACCGACCGGGTCCAGCAGCGGGTGGTCGCAGAACCGGGGGATCTGCACGCCGATCAACTCGGCGGCGCGGATCACCAAAGTTCCCTTGGGAACGCTGATTTCGGTGCCGTCGATGGTCAGCGTCACCAGCTCGGGCTGGGTGACCTTCTTTCCGGTGTCGGCCGTCTGAGTCATCGGCGCCGCTCCTCTCCCCCGCAAGCGGGAGGTGCCCCCACATCGCTTGCGCTCTGCATCGTCGTCGGCGCGGTCATGAGGCTCCGTTCGGGGCGAGCATGGACAGCTTGGGATCGAACGGACAGCCGCCGCCCTCGATGTGCGCGACGTATTCGTCGCGGAAGAATTGGATCGACGACGCGACCGGGCTCGCCGCTCCATCGCCCAAGGCGCAGAACGACTTACCGAGAATCGCATCGGAGATGTCCAGCAACTTGTCCAGGTCTTCGGCAGTGCCGTGACCGGCTTCGAGGCGGTGGTAGATCTGACTCAGCCAGAACGTGCCCTCACGGCACGGCGTGCACTTGCCGCACGACTCGTGCTTGTAGAAGTCGATCCAGCGGCCCACCGCGCGCACCACGCAGGTGGTCTCGTCGAAAATCTCCAGCGCCTTGGTGCCCAGCATCGACCCGGCTGACCCGACGCCCTCGTAGTCCAGCGGCACGTCCAGGTGCTCGTCGGTGAGAAGCGGTGTCGACGATCCGCCCGGCGTCCAGAACTTCAGCTGGTGTCCGGCCCGCACGCCGCCGGCGTAGTCGAGCAGTTCTCGAAGCGTGATGCCCAGCGGCGCTTCGTATTGGCCGGGCCGGGTCACGTGGCCTGACAGCGAATACAGCGTGTAACCGGGCGATTTCTC
>DATFYT010000104.1:0-36336 GCA_035314925.1 Mycobacterium sp.
CATCCGCTGCCGTTCGGCTGGTAGACCCAGACCCGAGGCGTGTCGTCGCTGCAACGATGGTATGGGCGTGTCAGGCCTTCGCTAACATAAAAGCTCAGGTGAACAATGGATACGACGAAGGAAAGGGCCCCCGTGCCGCAGGCACCCGCGCCGTCCGGCGTGTGTGACGCCGACTCTGAGGAGCCTCCTTCTCGCCGGCGGCATCGATGAACCTCGTCGTCACCCTGCTGAGCCTGCTGGCGATCGTGCTGCTCATGGTAGGCAACGCGCTGTTCACCGCCGCCGAATTCTCACTGACCACCCTCGAGCGCAGCACCGTCGAGGCCAACGCGCGCCACGGTGGCCGTCGCGACCGCTATGTGCGCCGTGCCCATCACACGCTTTCCTTCCAGCTGTCCGGTGCGCAGCTGGGCATCTCGATCACCACCCTGATCACCGGATACCTCACCGAGCCGTTGGTGAGGGAGTTGCCGCACCCGGCGATGGACGCGCTCGGAGTGCCCAACCGAGTCGCCGACGCCGCAATCGCATTCCTGACGCTGGTGATCGTCACCTCGGTGTCGATGATCTTCGGTGAACTGGTGCCCAAGAATCTGGCCGTGGCCCGGCCTCTGCAGACCGCCCGCGCCGTTGCCGGCCCGCAGCTGCTGTTCTCGTTCATGATGACGTTCGCGATCCGGCTGACAAACGGTGCGGCCAACCGGATCCTGCGCAAGTTGGGCATCGAGCCCGCGCAGGAGCTGCGGTCGGCCCGCTCACCGCAGGAACTGGTTTCGCTGGTACGCAGCTCTGCCCGTAGCGGCTCGCTGGACCCCTCCACCGCGGCGTTACTGCACCGATCACTGCAGTTCGGCACCCTGACCGCCGAGGAATTGATGACGCCACGATCGAAAATCGTTGCGCTGCAAACGGATAACACCGTCGCTGACCTGGTCGCGACAGCCACCGAGAGCGGGTTCTCCCGGTTCCCGATCGTCGACGGCGACCTCGACGAGACCGTCGGCATCGTGCACGTCAAACAGGTCTTCCAGGTTCCGCCCGCCGAGCGGGAGCACACCCTGCTGACCGCCGTCGCCCAGCCGGTCGCGGTGGTGCCCTCCACGCTGGACGGCGACGCGCTGATGGGAGAGATCCGCGACAACGGCTTGCAGACCGCCATGGTCGTCGACGAGTACGGCGGGACCGCGGGCATGGTGACCATCGAGGACCTGATCGAAGAAATCGTCGGCGACGTCCGCGACGAACACGACGACACCACGCCGGACGTGATGGCATCCGGGCACGGTTGGCGGGTGTCAGGTCTGCTGCGCATCGACGAGGTGGCGACAGCCACCGGGTATCACGCGCCGGAGGGTGAATACGAGACGATCGGCGGGCTGGTACTCCAACAGCTCGGTCGCATTCCGGTCAGCGGGGACACGGTGCAGCTGAGTGGATATGAACCCGATGGCATACCCGAAGGCCCGGCCCGCTGGCAGGCCCGGGTGATCCGAATGGATGGCCGCCGTATCGACCTGCTTGACCTGACCCAAGTCGATGTTCGCGGTGATTCCGCCGCGGAAGGGGGTTACTGATGGGTGACCTGCTCGGAGTGTTGGCGACCATCTTGCTGATCGCCACCAACGCGTTCTTCGTCGGTGCGGAATTCTCGCTGATCTCGGCGCGTCGAGACCGGTTGGAAGCGCTTGCCGAGCAGGGCAGGTCGAGCGCGGTCACCGTCATTCGGGCGGGCGAACAGCTGCCGCTGATGTTCGCGGGCGCCCAGTTGGGTATCACGGTGTCGTCGATCCTGCTCGGCCGGCTCGGTGAGCCCGCGGTCGCCGACCTGCTGCGAAAGCCGTTCGATTTCGTCGGCGGCATCTCCCCTGCGCTGCTGCACACCGTCTCGTTGGTGGTTGCGCTGGCGATCGTGGTGACGCTACATGTGCTGCTCGGCGAAATGGTCCCGAAGAACATTGCCATGGCCGGTCCGGAGCGGGCGGCGATGCTTCTGATCCCGTCCTACCTGGTGTACGTGCGGACGGTCCGGCCGATCATCGCGTTGTACAACCGCTGCACCTACGCCACCCTGCGGGCACTGCGGGTGCAGCCCCGCGACGAGCTCGATGTCACGGTGTCCACCGTCGAGCTCAGCGAGATGATCGCCGAATCGGTGTCGGAGGGTCTGCTGGATCCCGAGGAGCACACCCGACTCACCCGGGCGCTGCAGATCCGCAACCGGAGAGTCGCCGATGTGGCCGTGCCGGTCACCCAGATCCGCGCGGTGCCGTTGGCCGGGCCGGGCTTCGGCCCAACGGTCGAGGCGGTGGAAACGGCGCTGGCCGCCACCGGCTACTCCAGATTCCCCATTGCCGACGGCGACCGCCGATTCATCGGCTACCTGCACATCAAAGATGTTCTGCCACTGGGTGACGACCCCCACGCCGTGGTCGACCTGGCGAGGGTTCGGCCGCTGCCGCAGATTCCCGAATCACTGTCGGTGCCCGAAGCGTTGTCGCGGATGCGTCGCAGCAAGAGCCATCTGGCGCTGGTCACCGCTCAGGACGGGGCGGTGGTCGCGATGGTGGCACTGGAAGATCTGGTCAGGGACTTGGTCGGCATGGTGCGCGATGGGATGCAGCGTGTCTGACTCCCCCAGCAGTGAGCAGTGGATGGCGCGCGCCGACGAGTACGCCGAACGCGCCGAGACGTTCGTCGCCCCGCACCTCAAGCGGGCCCGGGCCGGCCAGGCGCATCCGGTGTGGGACTTCCTGTTCAGCTACTACAACCTGCGGCCGGGGCAGCTGCGCTGCTGGCACCCGGGTTACGGGGTCCTGCTCGCCGGCGGCGAAGCGATCCGTCGCTACAGCGGCCGTCGCGGCTACATCGCTGACGACGCCGGTGTCACGGTCAGCGACGTCTACCTGCGCAGCCGGCTGGACACCATTGCGTTCGTGGCCCGCTTGCTCGAGGCGACGGCGCGGCGCCCCGCGCAGCTGAACTGCTTCGGGCTGCATGAATGGGCGATGGTCTACCGCGACGGCGCCGTGCGCCACGAGCGGGTCCCGCTGCGGTTGGGCGCCACTGGCACCGACGCCGTCGTCGAGACCGAGGTCGCCGGGCCGCTGCGGTGCAGCCATGTCGACGCGTTTCGCTTTTTCAGTGCTGCCTTCAAAGCCGATGCGTTACCGCGAAACGCGGGCTCGCCAAGCCGCGCCACCCAACAGGACTGGGAGCAGCCCGGTTGCTTGCACGCCAACATGGACCTGTACAAATGGTGTTACAAATTGAGCCCGCTGATCGACTCCGAGCTGCTGCTCGACTGCCTGGAGCTAGCCGCAGCGGCGCGTGAAATCGACATGCGAGCCAGCCCGTACGACCTCCAGGGCTACGGGTATGCACCGATCGCCGTCGAGCACGCCTCCGGCCGCGCCGAGTATGTGGGTTGCCAGAAGGCCATCGCCGCACGTGCAGCGCCGCTACGTGCGGCGCTGCTGGCCCGGTGTGACCTGCCGCTGCAGGCCGCTGGTTACCGGCTTTCGGACTACCGGCCGGTAGGCTGAACAGAACTTCATTGAGGTGAAAGCGGAGGAGAATGATGAAGGATCGCGTGTCGGTGGGGAACCTGCGCGTCGCCAAGGTGCTGTATGACTTCGTCAACACCGAGGCTTTGCCAGGCACCGAGATCGACCCCGACAGCTTCTGGGCGGGCGTCGACAAGGTCGTCACCGATTTGGGGCCGCAAAACCAGGATCTGCTCGCCCGCCGCGACCAGCTGCAAGCACAGATCGACAAATGGCACCGGCACCACGTTATCGAGCCGATAGACCCGGAAACCTACCGTCAGTTCCTCACCGAAATCGGTTACCTCATACCTGAACCCGACGATTTCACCATCACCACGGCGGGCGTCGACCCCGAGATCACCACGACGGCCGGCCCGCAGCTGGTGGTCCCGGTGACCAATGCCCGATTCGCGCTGAACGCGGCCAACGCCCGGTGGGGATCCCTGTACGACGCGCTGTATGGCACCGACGTGATTCCGGAAACCGATGGCGCCGAGCAGGGCACGAGCTACAACAAGGTCCGCGGCGACAAGGTGATCGCCTACGCCCGCAAGTTCCTCGACGACGCGGTGCCACTGTCGGCGGGCTCGTGGGCCGACGCGACGGGACTCAGCGTCGAAGACGGTCGCCTGCTGGTCAGCCTGCGAGGCGAAGAGTTGTCCCGAGGGCTGGCCAACCCCGGCCAGTTCGCCGGCTACACCGGAGAGCTCGGCCACCCCGCCTGGTCGGTGTTGCTGGTCAACCACGGGCTGCACATCGAAATCCTGATCGACCCGGAATCGCCGATCGGCAAGACCGACGCCGCCGGAATCAAGGACGTGATCCTGGAGTCGGCGGTCACCACGATTATCGACTTCGAGGACTCGGTGGCCGCTGTCGACGCCGACGACAAGGTTCTCGGCTACCGCAACTGGCTCGGCCTGAACAAGGGTGACCTCGCTGAAGAGGTCAAAAAGGGCGGCGAGACCTTCACCCGCGTGCTCAACGAGGACCGCGCGTACACCACCCCGGAGGGCGGCGAACTGACCCTGCCGGGCCGCAGCCTGCTGTTTGTCCGCAATGTCGGCCATCTGATGACCAACGACGCGGTGGTCGACGCGGCCGGTAATGAGGTGCCCGAGGGCATCCTCGACGCGCTGTTCACCGGCGTGACCGCCATTCACGGGCTCAAAACCGGCAAGGCCAACGGCCCCCTGGCGAATAGCCGTACCGGTTCGATCTACATCGTCAAGCCCAAGATGCACGGACCCGAAGAGGTGGCATTCACCTGCGAGCTTTTCAGCCTTGTCGAAGACGTTCTGGGATTACCGCAAGGCACCTTGAAGGTCGGCATCATGGACGAAGAGCGCCGCACCACCGTCAACCTCAAGGCGTGCATCAAAGCCGCGGCCGACCGGGTGGTGTTCATCAACACCGGTTTCCTGGACCGCACCGGCGACGAAATCCACACCTCGATGGAGGCCGGCCCGATGATCCGCAAGGGTGCGATGAAGGGCACGACGTGGATCAAGGCCTACGAAGACGCCAACGTCGACACCGGCCTTGCGGCCGGCTTCTCCGGCAAGGCGCAGATCGGCAAGGGCATGTGGGCGATGACGGAACTCATGGCCGACATGGTGGAGCAGAAGATCGGCCAGCCGAAGGCGGGCGCCACCACGGCCTGGGTGCCGTCGCCGACGGCGGCCACCCTGCACGCGATGCACTACCACTACGTCGACGTGTTCGCTGTGCAGAAGGAACTCGCGGGCAAGACCCGTACCACCATCGACGAGCTACTCACGATTCCGCTGGCCAAGGAACTGGCCTGGGCGCCCGAGGAGATCAAAGAAGAAGTCGACAATAACTGCCAGTCCATTCTGGGCTACGTCGTCCGCTGGATCGACGCCGGTGTCGGCTGCTCGAAAGTGCCCGATATCCACGATGTCGCATTGATGGAAGACCGTGCCACACTAAGGATTTCGAGCCAGCTGCTGGCAAACTGGCTGCGCCACGGTGTGATCACCGAGGAGGACGTGCGGGCCAGTCTGGAGCGGATGGCGCCCATGGTGGACGAACAGAACGCCGGCAACTCGGGCTACCTGCCGATGGCACCCAACTTCGACGACAGCATCGCCTTCCTCGCCGCTCAGGAGTTGATTCTGACCGGGGCCCAACAACCCAACGGCTACACCGAGCCGATCCTGCATCGGCGTCGTCGCGAATTCAAAGCCCGCGTCAATGACTGATTTCGGCTCGGCGCGCATTTACCATCCCAATGACTAGAAGCTGCTGGGGGCACCTCCCCGCTTGCGGGGGCGTACTTCTGGCCCGCGGGAGAGCATAGGCATGGGTAGGCACAGAGCTCCGGATCCGGACGAGCCCACCGGCGAACCGTCGGACGACTATTCCGAACCGCACGATTTCGCCGACCTCGGCGACGATCGGGAGTCCGACGACTTCCCGCCCGCCGAGCCCCCGGGCATCGGCGGCGTCCCCGGTCCGCGCTACCCGGATCACCCAGACGACGACTATGCCAGCGGATTCCCAAGCGATTCAGGGTATTTCGACTACACCGATCCGCCCCATCGCGACGAGCATCTCGAGGAGCAGCCGCACCCCGCCGAGGTTGACACGCCGGACGACTTCCCTGACTTTGCGCGACGTGAGCCGGAGCCGCCCGCTCCGCCGCCATTGCCGCCGACGGGCGGTCACCGCGGCCTCGCGGACTGGCGGGGCGGTCACCGCAATGACGGCGGGCGACGCGGTGTCAGCATCGGTGTGATCGCGGCGTTGGTCACGGTCGTTGTGGTGGTGGCCGG
The DNA here is from genome assembly GCA_035314925.1 of Mycobacterium sp. Classification (GTDB taxonomy): domain Bacteria; phylum Actinomycetota; class Actinomycetes; order Mycobacteriales; family Mycobacteriaceae; genus Mycobacterium. The sequence continues at coordinate 6,344 of DATFYT010000104.1, forward strand.
GGTGATCGTGTGGCGGTTCTTCGGCGACGCACTGTCCAACCGCTCGCACAACGCCGCCGCGTGCTCCGGCAGCAAGGAAACGGTCGCCGTGATCGCCGATCCGTCGATCGCCGATCGGGTGCAGCAGTTCGCCGAGCAGTACAACGGGTCCGCGGCCCCGGTCGGCGACCACTGCGTCGCCGTCAGCGTCAAATCCGCGGGTTCGGACGCCGTCGTGGACGGCTTCATCGGGAACTGGCCCGCAGACCTGGGTCAGCGGCCCGCGCTGTGGATCCCGGGCAGCTCGGTGTCGGCGGCGCGGCTGACGGCCGCGGCGGGCAAGGACACCATCAGCGAAAGTCGGTCGCTGGTCACCTCGCCGGTTGTCCTGGCGGTGCGACCCGAACTGCAACGTAACCTCGGCGGCCAGAAGTGGGCATCGCTGCCTGAGCTGCAGAGCAAGCCCGACGGATTGGCCGGACTGAAGCTGCCGTCCTGGGGATCACTGCGATTGGCGTTGCCCCTCGGCGGCAACAGCGACGCCGCGTATCTGGCCGGTGAGGCGGTGGCGGCAGGTGCCGCGCCGGCAGGCGCACCGCCGACCGACGGTAGCGGTGCGGTGCGCACACTGATCTCCGGTCAGCCCAAGCTGGCCGACAACTCGTTGACAGAGGCGATGAACGGGTTGCTGCGGCCCGGTGATCCGGCGACCGCGCCGGTGCACGCGGTGGTCACGACCGAACAGCAACTGTTTCAGCGCGGCGAATCGTTGCCAGACGCCGCAAGCATGCTTAGTTCGTGGCTGCCGCCGGGGCCGGCCGCGGTTGCCGACTACCCCACCGTGGCGCTCAAAGGGTCGTGGCTCTCACAGGACCAGGTGACGGCGGCCAACGGATTCGCCCAGTTCATGCACAAACCTGGTCAACTGGCCGAGTTGGCGAAAGCCGGCTTCCGGGTCGACGGGGTCAAGCCGCCCAGCAGCGACGTGACCAATTTCCCGGCGCTGCCGTCAACGCTGTCGGTGGGTGACGACGCGATGCGCGCCACGCTGGCCAATACCGTGACCACGCCGTCGAATGGTCCGGCGGCGATCATCATGCTCGAACAGTCGATGACCACCGACGAAGGCGGCAAGACGAGGCTAGGCAATGTGGTTGGGGCGCTTGACAATCGAATCAAGGCGCTGCCGCCGAGCGCGGTGATCGGGCTCTGGACGTTCGACGGCAAAGAAGGCCGGTCGGAGGTGAAGGCAGGCCCGCTGTCCGACGATGTTGACGGCAAACCTCGGTCGGACGCGCTGACGGCGGCGCTGGACAGGCAGCACGCGTCGTCCGGTGGCGCGGTGTCGTTCACCACGCTGCGGCTGATCTACAAGGACGCGCTTACCAATTACCATCCCGGGCAGAACAATTCGGTGCTGGTGATCACCGCCGGACCGCATACCGACCAGAGCCTCAGCGGCCAGGGCCTGCAGGATTTCATCAAGGACAGTAATGACCCGGCCAAGCCGGTGGCTGTCAACATCATCGACTTTGGCTCCGATTCCGACCGGGACACCTGGGAAGCAGTCGCGAAGCTGTCCGGTGGCAGCTACCAGAACCTGGCGACCTCGGCATCGCCAGAGCTGGCCACTGCGGTGTCCAACTTCTTGAGCTGACCCGCCGCTTACTCGGTGAGCAGCCGCAGCACGGCATCGGCCACCACCTGCTGTGCGATGTCCGCCTGCTCCATCAGGCTGTAGGTGTGCCGCGCCGGTTTGTCCGGCAATCCGAACCCCAGGAAGTCCAGCGTCAGCGAGGAGCGCTGGCCCAGGCGGTCGATGATCGACCGGAAATCGTAGGAGCTTGACCGAAAGCCATGCAGCAGGAGAACGGCCGGCCCGTGGCCGGATCCAGATCGGACGAAGGCATTCCCGCAGGCCCGCGGTAACCAGCAGTCGTCGTCGCGCCACTCGCGCACTGTCGGTGGTGTCATAGCTCTCCCATGGCAACCCCCGCGCATCGACGGGAATGCCCATACTCGACCTTCAAGATCGTGTTCCGATTTGCCGGAATATCTGTCCGGCAAGGTAGACATCAGCGCTTTTATTGGGCACTTATGAAATGTTGTGCTTTTCCTAGGCAAATTCTCAGGTACAGTCTCAGGGATGTTGTGACACGCATCACAGGCGGGGCCGAGACGGAGGAGATGTTAACCATGCAGCACGTACTACGCCCCTACGCCACTGCTGGAGTCGCCCTGGTTGGTGCCAGCATCATTGCTGTTACTCCGGTGGCGGCGCCACCAATCCCTGTGCAGGTGCGGCCGGTCCAACTGGTCGACGCGTGGTCGGATCTCGTCGCCAACACGACCGCCAACCTGGACAACATCATCAGCAATGCCAGCTCGTCGGACATCACGCAGGTCTTTAGCGAACTCCTCACCAACCCCTACGGGGTGATTGCCGCGCTTGCGAACCTCGACCCGACCGTCACCACGGACCTTACGTCGCTGCCAGCTACCATCTCGGTGGAGTTGCCGCCGGGCCTCGAGCTCGCGATCGCAGGTCTCGGGTCATCGGGCGCGACGCTCACGGCGCTCGAGAGCGTCGCCCAACAGCTGCAGAGCGACCCGTCATTCACGAACCTCTCCGAGGGCGTGGCCACCGTCCTGAACGCCTACCTGAACGGTCAGGACAACATCAGCCTGCTCGACGGCGCCGTCACCATCCCGCTCTACAACGGCATCCTCGCCCCAGAAACATCCGCGGACGTCAACATCAACCTGACCAGCCTGATCGACGCCCTCGGGCTGGGCAACACGCCCCTGACCGACTTGGACCTAAGTAGCTTGTTGAGTCAGATCGGGCTAGGTGACCTGAACCTGGGCTCGTTGTTCAGCGACCTGGGTCTGAGCGGCAAGGGCCTGGGCGACCTGCTGGGCGACCCGACCCTGGGCGCACTCCTCAACGACCTCGGCCTGGGCGGCCTGACCAGCGCCGACGGTCTCGGCCTGGGCAGCTTTAGCCTGATGAGTCTGTTGACCGACTTGGGTCTGAACTCCAGCTTGGGTTCGGTGACGTTGACCCAGTTGCTGGATGCGTTGAACCTCAACACAGACCTGAGCAGCCTCACCAACGTGGGCAGCGTTACCCTCAGCGGTCTGCTCAGCGACCTGGGTCTTATCAACCCAATTGTCACCGACCTTAACTCTGCCCTCGATTCTCTGCTCAGCCCTATCTCAGGCCTCACCACTCTTCTCAGCAGTGTCGGCCTGGATGTCACCAGTCTTTTCAGCGCCACCAGCCTCGAAACCGCGTTGGACAGTCTCACTCTGGGCAATGGCAGCCCCCTGGATCTGACCAGCCTGCTGGGCGATCTTGGCATCACGCTTCCGAGCCCACTAAGCATTACCGGTTTGTTGGAGGCCTTGGGCGTTACTATCCCGTCGGGCGATCTGACGATCAGCAGCCTGATCACCGATGTCTTGAATCAGCTGGGTCTTCCGATTCCGGCGACGGGTGACATAACCCTGGCCAGCTTGCTAACCGACCTAGGTGGTCTGACCAACTCGATCCTCGACACGAACGTCGGCAGCTTGCTGAACAGTCTGAGCCTCGGCGACCTGCTGGGCGACCTCGGCCTTTCCAGCCTGCCGCTGAACCTGAGCAACTTGGGCGACCTTTCCGGGCTGAATCTGGGCGACCTGCTCGGGGATCTGGGTCTGGGCGATCTGGCCAACGTGAGCGTGGAACCGCTCGGCGGCTTCGACACCCTACTGGCGGACGTCGTGCCGCAACAGCTGCTCGCCGCGCTGGGCATGTAAGGGGTCAGGCCGGCTCACACATAGGCCTTCACCGGCGGGCAGGAGCAGCCCGGGTGCGGCCGCAGTAGGCACGGCCGTGCGGCGCACGGGTGGCGACCATCGCCCTCGCACGGCCGGCTGTTCCATAGGTCTCCCGTACCACCCGGGGGTCGGTGCGATGCATTGGGTGTCTCGGTCAGACCTATGTCTCCGCGGGTGTGTTGGGCAAATATCGGCCAATCCGATATACCGGACCTTCAGTCCGGATTTGCGGATAACCAGCGGCTTTATTGGGCGCACGGGCAATTTTTCGTTGTTTCTTAGCTGAATCTCAGCTACAGTCCCGACCAAGCTGTGAGATGCATCACAGTCGGGGAACGATATGGAGGATGCTGTCATGGAACAGGCGCTTCGCCCCTCCGCGATTGCTGGCATCGCCCTGCTGGGTGCCAGCATGATCGCTGTCACTCCGGTGGTAAAACTGCCGGCGCTACCGGAACTTCAGACGTCCGCGGTCCAACTCAGCGCTACCGAGGCCGATGCTTTCGCGCTGGTGATCAATGTTCTCGACCCCGGCGCGTTTGCCAACGGCATTTCCGCGACGCCTACCGACGCCCTCGGTACCCTCGCCATATCCCTTGATAACTCATCGACCCACTCGGGGCGCCGTATATAACCGCTGCCGACAATCTCGCCACCGACCTTCTCCCGCTACTAGACATCACCAACCTGTTCAGCGGCGTAACCAGCACCCTCACTGGCCTTTTGACTGACCTGACCAATCTGCCCGACCTGAGCACCCTGCTGAGCGAGTTGGGTAACCTGCCCACAGCCACCGACATCGCAAATGCCTTGGTCAGTGAACTGACCGGCGCGGGTGGTGCGCTTACGACGATTGAGACCGACCTGACCGGCCTGCCCTCGACGCTCACAACTGACCTGATCACCGCCCTGACTGGCACCGGTGGTTCGCTTACCACTATCACCGGTGACCTTGGGACTATCACTGGTGATCTAGGCAGTATTTCGACCGAGCTCGGGACCCTCGAAGACGGATTAAACGAGCTCCTTAGCCACTTTAGTTTGGGCATACTCGGGAGCCTGTAATGTGCGCCGCGTCTTAAGCAGCGCTCACGTGTAGGCCTCCACCGGAGGGCAGGAGCAGACCAGGTTGCGGTCGCCGTAGGCGCCGTCGATGCGGCGCACCGGCGGCCACACCTTGGGCCGGAACGCTTTCCCGAGCGGGTAGGCGGCGACCTCCCGGGTGTACGGGTGCTCCCACTTGTCGACCACCAGGCACTCGGCGGTGTGCGGCGCGCCGCGCAGCGGGTTGTCCTCCACCGGCCACTCCCCCGAGCCAACTCGGTCGATCTCGGCGCGGATGGCGATCATGGCCTCGCAGAACGCGTCGATCTCGGCCAGGCTCTCGCTCTCGGTGGGCTCCACCATCAGCGTGCCGGCCACCGGGAAGCTCATCGTGGGCGCGTGAAAACCATAGTCCGCCAAGCGCTTTGCGACATCGTCGACGGTCACGCCGGTCGACTTGGTGATCGGCCGCAGATCCAGGATGCACTCGTGAGCGACCATGCCGTTCTCGCCGGTGTAAAGCACCGGGAAGTACTCATCGAGCCGGCGGGCGATGTAGTTGGCCGACGCGATCGCCGTCAACGACGCCGCCCGTAGGCCGTCAGCGCCCATCATCCTGATGTAGGCCCAGGTGATCGGCAGGATCGACGCTGACCCGTAGGGCGCCGACGACACCGGCCGGCCCTGCGGCAGTTCGGGGGCCAGCGGGTGGCCGGGCAGGAACGGCGCCAGATGCGAGCGCGCCACCACAGGCCCGACGCCCGGGCCGCCGCCGCCGTGCGGGATGCAGAACGTCTTATGCAGGTTCAGGTGGCTGACGTCGCCGCCGAACTTCCCGGGCCGGGCCAGCCCGACCAGCGCATTGAGGTTGGCGCCGTCGACGTACACCTGCCCGCCGGCATCGTGTACGGCCGCGCAGATCTCGGCGATGTCGTGCTCGTAGACACCGTGGGTGGACGGATAAGTGATCATCAGCGTCGACAGGTTCTCGGAGTGCTCGCCGACCTTGGCACGCAGGTCGTCGAGGTCGACGTCGCCGTTGTCGCGGCAGGCCACCACCACCACCCGCATGCCGGCCAACGCGGCGGACGCCGCGTTGGTGCCGTGCGCGCTGGACGGGATCAGGCAGATGTCGCGATGCGGTTCCCCGCGGCTGGCGTGGTAGGCGTGAATCGCCAGCAGGCCCGCGTACTCACCCTGCGATCCCGCGTTGGGTTGCAGCGAGACCGCGTCGTAGCCGGTCATCTGCACCAGCCAGGTCTCCAGCTCGGCGATCAGGCGCCGCAGACCCGGGGTGTCGGATGCCGGGGCGAAGGGATGCTGGTGGGCGAACTCCGGCCAGGTGATCGATTCCATCTCGGCGGCGGCGTTGAGCTTCATCGTGCACGAGCCGAGCGGAATCATGCTGCGGTCCAAGGCAAGATCTTTGTCGGCCAGCGAACGCAGGTAGCGCATCATCGACGTCTCGGTGCGGTACCGGGTGAAGGCCGGATGGGTCAGGAACCCCGACGTGCGGGTCGCGATGTCGGCGGGGCTGGGCTCGGCCGGCGACACGCCGAAGGCCTCCACGACCGCCGCCACGTGGGCGTCGGTCGTCGCTTCGTCGCAGGCCACCGACACGTGGTCGGGGTCGACGCGCCAGAGGTTGATACCGCTGGCCTTGGCCGCGGCGATCACCTCGTCGGCGCGACCGGGCACCCGGGCCAGCACGGTGTCGAAGTACGCCTCATGCACCACCGCGTCACCGAGTGCGGCGGCGATCGCGTCGGCGTGGGCGTGCACGCGGCGGGCGATCCCGACCAGCCCGTCGGCCCCGTGGTAGCTGGCGTACATCGCGGCCATCACCGCCAACAGCACCTGGGCGGTGCAGATGTTGCTGGTCGCCTTGTCCCGACGGATGTGCTGTTCGCGGGTCTGCAGCGCCAACCGGTAAGCCGGCGAGCCGTCGGCGTCGACGGAAACACCGACCAGTCGGCCGGGCAGCTGACGCGCATGCTTGGTGTGCACCACCAGATACCCGGCGTGTGGGCCGCCGAATCCCATTGGCACACCGAATCTTTGGGTGTTGCCGAACGCGACGTCGGCACCGATCTCCCCCGGCGGGGTCAGCAATGTCAGCGCCAGCAGGTCCGCGCCGATGGCCACCAACGCACCGCGGTCGTGTGCCTCCGACACCAGTGCAGACCAGTCGGTGATCCGGCCGCTGGCGCCGGGCAGCTGCGCGATAACGCCGAAGAACTCGCCCCCGTCCGGCAGATCCGGAAGACCACGGCGCAGGTCGGCTGTGACGATCTCGATGCCCAGCGGCTCGGCGCGGGTGGCCAGCACCGCGGCGGTCTGCGCGAACACGTCGACGTCGACCGCCAGCCGGTTGGCGTTCCCTTTGACCGCACGGTGCATCAGCGTCATCGCCTCGGCGGCCGCGGTGCCCTCGTCGAGCATCGATGCGTTGGCCACTTCCAGCCCGGTCAGGTCGGCCACCATGGTCTGGAAATTCAGCAGAGCTTCCAGCCGGCCCTGGCTGATTTCCGGCTGGTAGGGCGTGTAGGCCGTGTACCAGGCGGGGTTCTCCATGATGTTGCGCAGCAGCACCGGCGGCGTGAGCGTGTCGTAGTAGCCCTGCCCGATCATCGACACCGCGTCGGTGTTGGAATCGGCCATCGCGCGCAACTCGGCCAGCGCCTCGGCCTCAGTGGCGGGTGGGGGCAGCTGATCCAGGCCGGGTGCGGCGCCGGTGTCGGTGAGCTTGTCGAGGATCCCGGCGGGCACCGCGCGACGAGCCAACTCTTCCAGGGAGTCGACACCGATGACTTCGAGCATGGCCGCGACGGCGTCGCTGTCCGGCCCGATGTGCCGGTCGGCGAAAAGCGGGTTGGTGTGGTCGGACATCGGCGGAACTCCTGACATCGGCAGAGGAACACAGGTCCTCTCCCTCTGTCGTCTACCCGAACCGGGCGCCTGAGAGATTCGACATCCGCATGTCTTTCCCCATGGGCGGGCGACCCGAACTCACGGGCCACCGCTTTCCAGAGGCATCGGGGTCTGGCGCGGTCCGGGTGCCTGAGAGGTTGACGGAGAGGTGTTGCTCCTTCGGCGCCCGTGGCTGGCAGCCACGGAACTCTCCCGCGCAAGAACGATGCAGCATCGAGTTTACCGACTCGCTGCCGCCGGTACAGCCAGCGGCTCAGATGAGAAGCGCGGGATCAGCCGATCTTGCGGTCGCGGTGCTTCCTGCGCGAGGCCAGTTCGTCTTCCGGCGTCGCGATCGACTCGCCGTCGTCGGCGCGTTCGCCCGGGAAGTCCGCGATAGCGCCGGTCAACTCCCGCATCGCTCCGGAGACGGCGATTCCGAACACACCCTGCCCGCCCTGCAGCAGGTCGACGACCTCTTCGGCCGAGGTGCACTCATAAACCGTGGTGCCGTCGGAGAACAGCGTGATGTTGGCCAGGTCCTGCACACCCCGCTGGCGCAGATGGTCGACCGCGACGCGGATGTTGTGCAACGAGATGCCGGTGTCAAGCAGCCGTTTGACGATCTTGAGGACCAGGATGTCCTTGAACGAATACAGCCGCTGGCTGCCGGATCCGGCCGCGCTGCGGATCGACGGCACCACAAGCGACGTGCGTGCCCAGTAGTCCAGTTGGCGGTAGGTGATGCCGGCGATTTGGCACGCACTCGGGCCCCGATAGCCGACCAGTTCGTCGGGCACCGAGTCGTCAGGGAACAAACCGGCTTGCACAGGCTGCTCGGGGCGCGTTGCTGGGGTGTCATCGATCGCGGTGACGGACTCGAGGTCCAATTGGTCGTTACGTGGTTGGTCTCCCACGATGCTTCCTCTCGCCGATCACGCTCGTTACGGGCTGCCGGTAGCCGCGGTTGCTCAGCCGAGTGCTTGTGAGCATACGCTTTTCGACACGCTGTGGTGTTCGTAGAACCAGGTCGAGATCAAAGTATGGCGGTCGCAGCGAATGACTCCACGCTATCCAAAGGGCGTGTCGAGGTCGAACTCGCAGATGAGACGGATCCGTAATGTTGCCGGCGTCGTCACGACGGCCCTTGACATGAGCCCGATCAGGTTGCTGACGTGCGTCGACGGCGCCCGTCGCGGCGCGCGTTATCCCCCGTCAGGTGGCCTTGAAATCGTCGGGCGAGACGCTGTCCAAAAATTCTTTGAACTTCTCCACCTCGTCCTCTCGGACCGCGGTGGAGGGCTCGTCGTCGCTCTCGTCGGGAATCAACAGGCCCGCCTCCGCGAGAACCGCTTCCTCGACGTAGATCGGCACGCCGACCCGCAAAGCAATGGCCACCGAATCCGATGGCCGCGCCGATACGGTGATGTTGCGGTCGAAGATCAGATCGGCGTAAAACGTCCCTTCTTGCAAGTCGACGATCCGCACTTCTTTCAGCGAATGACCAAGCGCGGCAATGAGATCCCGGATGAGGTCATGCGTGAGTGGACGTGGCGGCTCGACTCCTTGTTGTTCAAGGGCGATCGCCGCAGCCTCGGATTGGCCGATCCAGATCGGCAGGTAACGGTCACCGTTGGCTTCGCGCAGCAACAGGACCGGCTGGTTCTGCGGCTGCTCGACGCGAATGCCGACGACGCGAACTTCACCCATCTGTGTCTGCCCTCCGCACCTGCTGCCGTGTCCATGCCAGACCTGGGTCGACGTCGCGGTGGAAGACCAAGCCGCCGAACACAAGCTGTCGTCCGAAGTCTAGTCCTTCAACGGTGCAGAACGTCGCGCACTGCCGACTTGATCAACGACGTGTGCAACGTGATTGCCAGCGCGGCGACTTCCCGTGCCAGGTCATCGGCGCGGTCGCGGGCGCCGGTCTTTGCGGCCTTGCCAAGCGGGCCGGCAATTTGCGCGATCAGGTCGGATTGCCGGTCAGCCGCCGAACGGAATGCTCTCAGGTGACGCGGCTCGACCCCGTATTCGGCGAGCGCGTGGGCGCACTGCAGGATCACCACCGCATGCTCGTCGAAGAAACCCCCCGGCCCGGTGGTGATCACCCCCGCTTTGATCAGCGCGATCAACAGCTCGGCGTCCACCCCCGAGCGTTCGAGCAGATCCTCGCGGCTCAGCCGGATGCGGGTGGGTGCGACCGCTGCGGGATCCGAGCCCGCCTGATCAGATTCCCCGTTGCCGACGGACACCAATCGCGGTACACCGTAAGGCGATCCGGCCAGTGGCAATTCGCCATCCGGCTGCGCGTCCAGCTGCGCTTTGATCACCTTCAGCGGCAGGTACTGGTCCCGCTGAGCCGTCAGAATGAAGCGCAGTCGTGCGCAGTCATAAGCAGTGAACCGGCGATAGCCCGATGCCGCGCGCTGCGGCGTGACGAGACCCTCGGCCTCCAAGAAACGGATCTTGGAGATCGTCACATCCGGGAAGTCTGGCCGTAGCAGGTCGAGGACCGCTCCGATCGACATTCCGGCCAGCCCGGGGGTCTCGGGCGCGGTCACTAGCTTCCGGGCCCTCCGTTGTCGTCGCCGACCTTGGGCCCGGTCAAGAACACCAGGCGGAATTTGCCGATCTGAACCTCGTCGCCGTTGGCCAGCACGGCCGAATCGACCGGCTCCCGGTTGACATAGGTGCCATTGAGGCTGCCGACGTCCACGACTTGAAACTCATCGGATTCCAACCGGAATTCCGCGTGCCGACGGCTGACGGTGACGTCATCAAGGAAGATGTCGCTGTCGGGATGGCGACCGGCCGACGTCGTCGGCTGGTCGAGTAGAAAGCGGGACCCGGCGTTGGGTCCCCGTTTGACGACCAGCAACGCCGAACCGACTGGCAGGCCCTCGACGCCTGAGACTGCGGTCTCGGCACCCGCTTGCGCGGGAGCGTCCAGTTCATTGAGGAAGTCGGCGCGGAAGACCGATGTCGTCTCCACGGTGACTTCGTCAGAGGTCTGGTCGTTGTCCTTCTCCGTCACCCGCTGCTCCTCACTGGCCTCTGCTGTGTTGTCTGGTTGGGCCCGCTCGACCGGTTTCCCACCCGCTCCGACCGTCGATGTGTCGACCGTACCGTGCACGGGACCCCAATGTGCCCTCCCCCGCCGGATCGGCGCGCGCATCTCTGGGGCGCGGGCATCGTCGCCGGGATGTCCTATTGCCCGGCTTCTCCCCACGCCGCTCTGCGGCGCGCATCGTCGCCGCGCGGGGAACGATAACAAGGGTCATTCGGCCAGTGTGGCGCGGTAGGCCTCGGCGTCCAGCAGCGCCGCGAACTCCTGCTCGTAGGACTCTGAGTCGGCTTCGAGGTCGAGCAGCCACCCGGCGCCGTACGGATCGGAGTTGACCAGTTGCGAGTTACCATCCAGATCGCTATTCACGGCAACGACTTTCGCCGAAACGGGTGCGAACAGATCCGACACCGACTTGGTCGACTCCACCTCGCCGAAGGACTCGCCCGCAGTCACCTCGGTGCCCACATCGGGCAGCTGGACAAACACGACGTCGCCAAGCGCCGACTGCGCGAAGTCCGTGATCCCTACCCGAACGGTGTTGTCCCCGGTACGGCGAATCCACTCGTGCTCGGCGGTGTAGTGCAAGTCAGGCGGAATTTCGCTCACGGTGTTCCTGTTCTCCCTCGGTTGCTCACTTGACTGGCTGAGCGTATTGGCGCGGTTTTGGTTGTCGCAAGGCGGTGACGTCCACTTTGTCGCCCTGCTGGACGGACATCGTGCCACCGACGCGTTTGACGCTGTCGACCGCGCCGCCGGGAATGTTCATCGCCGCCGCGAGTGTCGGCGGATCACCAATGGCCAGAACCGAATACGGCGGCATCAGCGTTTTGCCGTCAACGGTCAGCGCGCCGGGAGCCCCGACAATCCAGGTATCGACAACAACGCGCACCACCTGGTGGCCGTCGCCGATCTGGATGGCTTCTGCCCCGGCCGCCCGCAGCTCGTTGATCACGTCGAGCATCGCTTCGGGTGCCACCCCCGGTCCAGGGTCCTCGATCCGCACGGTGACGCCCGGACCGGTGGCCCCGACGGTGCCGATCAGGATCGACAGCGCGGCCAGCCGGGCCTGGGCATTTTGGATGGCGGCCTGGTCATTGCTGCCGGAGGCCTGCAACACGGACAACGTGCGCTGCAGCTCAGCGACTTCGGTGCTCAGTGTCGCCTCACGCTGATGCAGCGAGTCCAGCAGCACCAGCAGATCCGCCGGACGGGCGGTGTCCAACGAGTCGCCGGAATTGTTCTGGTGGGCCTGGGTCGCGATGGCGACACCAAGCAACAGGCACAACAACACCGCCAGCGTGCCGAAGATCGTGCGGCCGCGCCGCAGCATGCCGGGAAACCCACGTGAGTGCACCTGCCCGATTTCGGGGCGCGGCTGGTGCGGCGGCAATTCATGGCGCCCCTGCTGCGCAGCATCGTCGGAGCCGTGTTCGGGCTGCTGCGCCGCGGTTTCCTCGGCGTTGGGCTCGGGCTGCTGCGCCGCGGTTTCCTCGGCGTTGGGCTCGGGCTCAATGGACTCACTGCCCGGCTGTGCGCCTTCGGATTTGGGGTCGGTCATGTCGGCCTCATCCTGTTACGCCCCGAATAGCCGGCGTCGCAGGGCAGCGGCGTTGCCGAAGATGCGGATGCCCAGCACGACGATGATTGCTGTCGACAATTGTGTGCCGACGCCCAACTGGTCGCCGACGTAGACGATCAGCGCGGCGACCAGAACATTGAAGACGAACGACACCACGAAAACCTTTGGGTCGAAAATCCGCTCCAGATAGGCCCGTAGCCCGCCGAACACCGCGTCGAGTGCGGCGACTACGGCGATCGGCAGGTACGGCTGGATGACCTCCGGCACGTTGGGATGAAACACCAGACCCAGCATGATCCCGACGACCAGCGCTGCAATACCGATCATCGGTGCTCCGCTCCCTTCACCACTAAGGACCAATCTGCTTGGCGAACTTGACATCTCGGACTGCCCCGGCCGGCAGCATGAGGTCGTCTCGGGCGCTGACGTTGACACCGACGCCGTAGGACGCCTCCAAGAGCCGTAACCGGCGCAGGCCCGGGCTGCTGCCGAAAACGTCCTGCATCGAATGCGGGGGTCCGACCGCGAGGACCGCATATGGGCTGCTGATCGGATTATTGTCGACCAGAATCGCCCCGCCTGCCTGCCGGATGGTCACGTTCGGCCCGATCCGGACACCGCCGACGGCGATCGCTTCAGCGCCGCTGGCCCACAACGAATTGACCACCAGTTGCAGATCGCGGTCCAGGATGATCTGCCGGCTGCCGGCCACCCGCTGCTTGGACACGTCGGAAAGATTCGGGCCCAGACCGGGGTCGGTCACCGTCACGCTCAGACCCGGCCCGGTGACGGGCGTGCTTGCCGCGGCCAGGCTGAGCCGGTCGAGGTTGGCGAGCAACCGTCGGCCTTGGGCGTCCTCGGCCAACGCCCGCCGCTGAACGTCATCACGTTGTGCCGTAAGCGCATTCCGGCGCGCGGCTAAGGCGCTTGTTGTCGTCTCCTCCGAGCGCACGCTGCCCGCCAGCACCCGTTGGGCCGCACTGACCCCCGGCGCGACCAGCCGGGCCTGGGCAACAGCCGCGGCGAACACCGTCGCCACCAGCAACGCCGCCAACGCTTGCCAGACCCAGGTCAGAACACGGGCCCGACCGGTCTGCGGCTCGCCGGAGCCGTCTCGCTTGGCGGCGGCGGCCGCGTAGCCGGGATCCAAGTGCTCGGAAAGCAGGGCACGCAGCAACGACGGCACCGGGATGAACTGTGGTCGTCCCGCTTCGTGGGCGCTGAGGCCCGCGTAGGGGTCGTAGCCGCCGAGCGCCTGGTCAGCCATCGGCTTCTGCCTTACTCGGCATTGGTTTTTCGCGGCCCGCCCGCACCGGGGGCAGCCGGCGCATCACCAACACCACCTGCACCGCGTACAACACGAACGACCACTGGTAGAAGTAGATGCCCCAGATCAAAAAGGCCCAGCCGCAGGCCAGGATGACACGACTCCACGTGGTGTCGTAATGGCCAAGCAAGATAAGCGGAAACGCCGACATCAGAGCGAAAGTAGCGGCCTTGCCGATGTAGATCACGGGCAGTGCGCTGAACCCGCGGGTGCGCAGCAGCGGCAACTCCGCGGCCAGCAGCACGTCGCGGGCCAGCAGGACAGCGATGATCCACCACGGCACGATGCCCCGCAGCCCGAGAGTGATGGGAACGGTCACCATATAGAGCCGGTCGACGGCCGGATCCAGATACTCGCCAAGCTTCGACGACTGGTTCAGCAGTCGGGCGATCTTCCCGTCGGCCCAGTCCGATGCGCCGCTGAACATCAGGACGGCCACCGCCCAACCGTCGGAATGAGCAGCCAGCAGCAGGTAGATGAAGACCGGGATCAGCACCAGACGGAGCCCGCTCAGCAGGTTGGGCACCGTCAGGAGCCGGTCGTGTGCGGGCGCCCGATCCATGAGCCGTGACCTTAGCTCGCTTCAGCCTCAGCGGAAGATGCCGGGCAGGCTCAGCGCGGAAAGCGAGTCGTCGTTCAACGGGTTGTCGTGCACCATGTACGTCCATGTCGACGTCGGGCGGGCCAGCTTGGACAGGTCCACACCGGGCTCCTCCTCAATCGCCGGCGAGGTTTCGAAGGTCTGTTGGGCCGCTTCGATGGCGTCGGCCGCCAGCGACGCGAACGCGTCCACGGCCATCCGGTGGAATTCGTCCAGCGGGTTCTGCCGACCGAGGGCGCGCAGATGGATGCTTTCCCGGATGTCGGCCAGGTAGGCCAGGTGGTCGGCCCAGCCGCGGTCGAGGTGATACAGCATGATCAGCCGGCAGATCGTCTCCAGGCGGTCTTCCGAAAGGTCTACAGGATCTTCAGCGAGCTGCGCGTACCGCTCGGGCGCCAGCTCCGCAAGCTCCTCGCGGGCGGCGGTCGTGCTCAGCAGGGTGTTGCGCCGCTCGACGATGATGGCGCGTTGCTGGGCGATCAACTGGTTGTAGCGCCAGGTGTTCGCATGCACGTCGAGCAGCCGGCCCTCGGCGACCCGCTGGGCGTGCTCCAGCAGTCCGGCCACCTTAGAGCTGACGATGCGGCCGTCCTCGTCGGTCTGCATCGGCAGCTTGTTGGGCTCGAGATTGGCCGCGGCAACATCGTCCTCCCAGCTGGAGAAGAACACCGATGAACCCGGATCGCCCTGGCGGCCGGCGCGTCCACGCAACTGGTTGTCCAGCCGCTCGGTGTTGTGCCTGCCGGTCCCGATGACATGCAACCCACCGAGCTCGACCACCTTCTCGTGATCGGCCTCGTCGGAGCCGCCGAGCCTGATGTCGGTGCCGCGGCCGGCCATCTGGGTCGACACGGTGACCGCTCCGAGCTTGCCGGCCTCGGCGATCACCCGGGCCTCTTCGGCGTCGTTTTTGGCGTTGAGCACCACCGCCGGTACGCCGCGACGCTGCAGTCGCTCGTGCAGCTCTTCAGACTGGGCCACGTCGTGGGTGCCGACCAGCACCGGTTGTCCGGTTTCGTGCATCTCGATGATGTGGGCGATGATCGCGTCGATTTTCGCCGCGGCGGTGATGTAAACCCGGTCGGTCTCGTCCTCGCGAATGTTCGGCGTGTTCGGCGGTATCGGGGAAACACCCAGTTTGTAGAACTGGCGCAGCTGCTCGCCGGCGGCCAGCGCGGTACCGGTCATGCCGCAGACCGTCGGATACCTGTTGATCAGGGCCTGCACCGTGATGGTGTCGAGCACCTCACCGGTTTCGGTGGTCTCGATGCCTTCTTTGGCCTCGACCGCTGCCTGCAGACCGTCCGGCCAGCGTTGCAGTTGGGCGATCCGGCCGCGGGAGGCGTTGATCAGGTGTACCGCGTCGTCGCGCACGATGTAGTGCACGTCGCGGTGCAACAGGACATGCGCGTGCAGCGCGACGTTGACCTCGGTGAGTGTGGTGCCGACATGCTCTTCGGAGTACAAATCGATTCCGCCGAGCTCCTTTTCGACTTTGTGCGCGCCCTCCTCGGTCAGGTGGACGTTGCGGCTATCGGAGTCGGTGTCGTAATCCTCGCCGGCCTGCAGCTCGCCGACCAGCCGAATGATCTCCAGCCGCGGGGTCTCGCGGTGGCTGGTTCCGGCCAGCACCAGCGGAACCAACGCTTCGTCGACGAGCACCGAGTCGGCCTCGTCGATCAGGGCCACATCCGGGTTCGGCGACACCAGGTCGGCGACATCGGTGACCAGCTGATCGCGCAGTACGTCGAAGCCGATCTCGTTGACCGAGGCGTAGGTGACGTTGCACTGGTAGGCCGCGCGACGCTCCGCGGCCGTCGATTCACCGGTGACCCAGCCGACCGTCAGGCCCAGGGCTTCCAGCAGCGGACCCATCCACTCGGCGTCACGTCGGGCCAGGTAGTCGTTGATGGTGACGACGTGAACGTGCCGGCCGCCCAACGCGTACCCGGCGGCTGCGATCGCTCCGGCCAGGGTTTTGCCCTCGCCGGTTGCCATCTCGATCACGTCGCCGGCCAGCATCCGCAGCGCGGCGAGGAGCTGCACATCGAACGGCCTTAGCCCGGTGGCGCGTTCGGCCGCTTCCCGCGTGATGGCGAGAAACTGTGGGATGTCGTCGGATTCGGCGAGGTCCTCGAGGTCGAGCAGGCCGGTGGCTTTACGCAATTGCTCGTCGTCGAGGCCGGCGGCTTTCTCCTCGTACTCCGACGAAGCGCTGACCTGGGCCTGTGAACGACTTTGATCTTTCTCGGCGGTGGCGCCGAGCAGCCGCCAGAATCGGCTACTCAGGCGGCCCGACGAAGCGTTGGTGGTCTTTGGCACAGATCAACGGTACGTCAGGCGCGTCACGCCAAATTGGATCGGCGTGGATAAGCGACCGCGGGGTCGGTGAGCACATTGACGACGGCGGGTAGGCCGCTGCCCAGGGCGCGTTTCAGCGCGGGTCGAAGCTCGGCGGGCGTCGACACCAGCTCGCCGTGCCCGCCCAGCGCACGCACGACCTCGTCGTAGCGGGTCTCGGGCCGCAGCTCGGCCACCACCGAATAGCCGTACAACGCTTCCATGGGGTGCTTTTCGAGGGCCCAGATCCCGTTGTTGCCGATCACCGACACCACCGGCACGCTGTGCCGAACCAGCGTGTCCCACTCCATGCCGCTGAACCCGAAGGCGCCGTCGCCCTGTAGCAAGACGACCTGACGGTCCGGCCGGGCCAGTTTGGCGGCCAGCGCGTAGCCGGGACCCGAGCCGAGGCAGCCGAATGGACCGCTGTCGAGCCAGGCGCCCGGGACGTAGCTGTCGATGACGCGGCCGGCATAGGAGCCGAAGTCTCCGGCGTCGACGACGATGATCGCGTCGCGGTCCAGCAGCGGCGCCAGTTCGGCGTAGACCCGCATCGGATGCAGGGGGCTGCGGTCATCGGCCAGGTCGGCTTGTTCGCGGTCTCGCGCAGCGGTCTCGGCTGCCCGCAACTCGGCGAGCCAGTCGTCATGGCCGGCTGCCGTCGTTTCGCCCAGCGCGTTCAGGGTCGCCGACAGGTCGCCGTAGAGACCGGCGGCGATCGGCCGTGGATGGTCCCGGTCAGGTTGGACGCGATCGGCCACGATCAGCTGGGTTTCTGGTCCGAAGACCCCGCCGAAGCCCAGCCGGAAGTCCATCGGCACTCCCACGACAACCGCAACATCGGCTTCCGCCAGCGCTTTTGAGCGTGCCCGCGAGAACGCCAGCGGGTGGTCTGCGGGCACCGTTCCGCGGGCCATGCCGTTCATCAGTACCGGTATCTGCCGCCGCTCGGCCAGCCGCAGCAGCGCCGCTTCCGCGTGACCCCACCACACGTTGGTGCCCGCCATGATCACCGGACGCCGCGCGGCGGCCAGCAGACCCGCCGCCCCGTCGAGTGCGCCGCCGTCGGCAAGCGGTGCTGCCGGCAGCTCGGTCAGCGCGCCCGGACGTCCGTCGTCGGAGGCGACGGAAAAGACGTGGTCCATGGGGAAGTCGATGAACGCGACCCCCGACGGCGCGCCGACCGTGGCCCGCAGCGCCTCGTCGATGAGCCCACTGACGGCCTCAGCCGACGGGGCGGTGGCGGCGAATCGGGTCAGCGGTGCCACGAACGGAATGTGATCGATCTCCTGCAGTGATCCCATCCCCCAGCGCCCAGCCGGCGCCCGACCACCGAGAACCAGCAGCGGCGAGGAGTTCTGCTGCGCGGCGGCCATCGCGCTCATCCCGTTGGTCACGCCGGGACCGGCGGTCAGAGCGGCGACTCCCGGCTGGCGCGTCACCTTCGACCAGCCTTCGGCTGCGAAGGCGGCGGTCTGCTCGTGGCGGGTGTCGATCAGCCGGATGCCCTCGCTGCGGCACCCGTCGTAGATGGAGAACAGATGGCCGCCGGACAGGGTGAAAACGGTGTCGATCCCGCTGGCCTTCAGCCGGCGGGCGATAAGCCGGCCGGCGTGAAAAGCTTCGTTCGCTGCGCCGTTGGAGCTCATTCCGGAAGCCTATCGGCAAGCCTCCGGTAGCTTCCCCGACAAGCTTTCCGATGGGGCGTCGTGCGGGATGTCCCGGACCGCGAGGAGACTTCGTGACTGATCTGCAGTCGTTCAAACCAGCCATCGACTGGGGGCACGCAGTGCCCGACTCAGTGTGGTGGATCGCCCGGGCGTGGGTGATCAGTGCCGTTTGTGTCCTTGTCGTCTTGGTGGTCCTCAGGTTTACCACCCAGTGGGCGCGCCAATACTGGCGGATCACCGGCGGCTACTTCACCGGTTCACGGTCGGTCAGGGTGTGGCTGATGCTGGGTGTGTTGCTGCTGTCGGTCGTCACGGTGGTGCGCCTGAACGTCTTGTTCAGCTACTTCAGTAAGGACTTGTACAACGCGTTGGAGACAGCGTTCACGGGCTCCGGCGCGCAGAACGAATCCATCAAACAGTCAGGCGTGCATGGCTTTTGGGTGGCGCTGACGATCTTTTGTATCCTCGCCGCGACATTTATCGCCCTGGCTATGGTCGACCTCTACCTGATGCAGCGGTTCATCATCGCGTGGCGGGTGTGGCTCACCGATCACCTGACCGCCGACTGGCTTACCGGACACGCCTACTACCGGGCCCGGTTCATCGACGAAACGATTGACAACCCCGACCAGCGTATCCAGCAGGACATCGATGTTTTCACCGCCGGTGCGGGCGCCACCACAAATGTTCCGTACATTGGCACCAGTCAAACCCTGCTGTTTGGCGCGGTGCGATCGGTGGTGTCGGTCGTTTCGTTCACAGCGATCTTGTGGAATCTTTCGGGCACGCTGACCGTCCCGCTGCTCCACGCCGACATTCCGCGCGCGATGTTCTGGATCGTCATCGTCTTCGTGCTGATCGCGACCAGCGTCACGTTCTGGATCGGGCATCCGCTGATCAGGCTGAGTTTCGCCAACGAGCGGCTCAACGCTGCCTTTCGGTATGCGTTGGTGCGCTTGCGTGATGCCGCCGAAGCCGTCGGTTTCTATCACGGGGAGGAGGCCGAGCGATCCCGATTGCGGCAGCGCTTTATGCCGATCATCGACAATTACCGTCGCTACGTCAGCCGCACCATCGGGTACTTCGGTTGGAACGTGTCAGTCACCCAGACGATGGTGCCGTTGCCGTGGCTCGTCCAGGCGCCGCGGCTCTTCGCCGGGAAAATCGGTCTGGGCGGCGTGGTACAAACTGCGACCGCGTTCGGCACGATCGAGGAGTCATTGTCGTTCTTCCGCAACAACTACAACCAATTTGCGTCATTTCGCGCTTCGATCATTCGGTTGTACGGCTTGGTTGACGCGAACGCCCGCGGCCGGGAGCTGCCCGAGGTGACGGTGGAGCCGAGCGAGCACGGATCGGTCGAAATCGCTGCCGTCGAGGTGCGCGCGCCGAGCGGTGAGCAGTTGATCGACCCGCTCGAGGTGCAGCTCACCAGCGGTGACGCGCTGGTGGTCACCGGGCGTTCGGGAGCCGGCAAGACCATGCTTCTGCGCAGTCTTGCGCAGCTGTGGCCGTACGCGTCCGGCACCCTGCGCCGGCCCGACGGCGAGCACGCCACGATGTTTTTGTCGCAGCTGCCGTATGTGCCCCTCGGTGACCTGCGCGGTGTGGTCTGCTACCCGAATTCGCCGACCGACATCTCCGACGCCGCCGTGCGGGACGCGTTGACCAAGGTGGCGCTGGCTCCGTTGGCTGCCCGGCTCGATGAAGAGCGCGATTGGGCCAAGGTGCTGTCCCCCGGCGAGCAGCAGCGCATCGCTTTTGCCCGCGTCCTGCTCGCCAAGCCGCAGGCGGTATTCCTCGATGAGGCGACCTCGGCACTCGACGAGGGGTTGGAATTCGCGCTTTACCAGCTGCTGCGCACCGAACTGCCGGAATGTGTCGTGGTCAGCGTCAGTCATCGGCCCACGGTCGAACAGCACCACGATCATTTGCTGGAGCTGCTCGGCGAAGGCAGGTGGGAACTGCGACGGATCGAGCGGGAGCCGGCGACCGTCTAAACTGCGCCGAGATCTGCGTTAGCGAGACGGTTCCTCGAACTTTTACGCGCTGCCGTCGATTTCGACGGCTAATCGGCGCGCGACTGTGCATCCTGGCGGCGTCTTAGCACGCCAGCCGCATCATCGCGCGGGTGCGGTGCCAGGTAGCTTCGCGGGAAAGTCTTGTCAGATGGGCGTTCGACCGACGCCGTGGAGTTTGAGGCCAAGGAGGTACGCGCACCGTGGAGTTATTCGAACCGTCCATCAACTGGGGTCACGCGCTGGCCGATTCCCTGTCCTGGATAGCCCTAACGTGGGTGATCAGCGCCGTGTGCATGGTCGGTGTGCTCGCGTTGCTGAGATTGCTCATCCCGTGGGGCCGCCAGTTCTGGCGGATCACCGGCGGCTACTTCACCGGTCCGCACAGCGTCAGGGTCTGGCTGATGCTCGGGGTGCTGCTGTTGTCCGTCGTCATCACCGTGCGCCTCACCGTGCTGTTCAGCTATCAGGCCAACGACCTGAGCTCGGCCGTCCAGACCGCCGTGCAGGGCCTGGCCACCGGCAATCAAGCCGTGAAACAGTCTGGTGTACATGGCTTTTGGATGTCGATCGTGATCTTCAGCATCATGGCGGCGCTGTTCATCGCCCGCTACATGCTGGACATCTACCTGACCCAGCGCTTCATTGTGTCCTGGCGGGTCTGGCTCACCGACCGCCTCACCGGCGACTGGCTGGAAGGCCGCGCTTACTATCGCGGCCGATTCATCGACAGCACCATCGACAACCCTGACCAGCGTATCCAGCAGGACATCGACGTGTTGACCGCCGGGGTGGGATCCACGCCCAACCTGCCGTCCAACGGCACCGGCAGTGTGCTGGTATTCGGTGCTGTGCAATCGGTGCTGTCGGTGGTTTCGTTCACGGCCATTCTGTGGAATCTGTCGGGCACGCTGACGCTGTTCGGAGTCGGCATCCCCAAGGCAATGTTCTGGATCCTGATCGTCTATGTCTTGGTGGCGACGATCGTCGGCTTCTGGCTCGGACGCCCGCTGATCGGACTCAGCTTCCGCAACGAGCTCACCAACGCCGCCTTCCGCTATGCGCTGGTGCGGGTGCGTGATGCCGCCGAGGCGGTGGGCTTCTACCGCGGTGAGAGCGCCGAACGTGTGCAGCTGAGCCGGCGGTTCCGTCCGATCATCGACAACTATCTGCGGTACGTGAACCGGACCGTGGGCTGGTTCGGGTTCAACATCTCGATGACTCAGGTGATTGTCCCGTTGCCCTGGGTGCTGCAGGCGCCGCGGCTATTCGCCGGTCAAATCAAGTTCGGTGCCGTCACGCAGACCGAAAGAGCGTTCAGCAACATCTTCGACGGCCTGTCCTTCTTCCGAAACTCCTACGACCAATTCGCCAGCTATCGCGCGGCTATCATCCGGCTGCATGGCCTGGTGGTCGCCGACGAGAAGGCCCGCGAGCTGCCCGAACTGCTGGTCAGACCAAGCGCCGACGGCGCTGTCGCGATCGAGGGCGTCGAGGTCCGCACGCCGGACGGCGACCAGCTCATCGACTCACTCGACCTGCAGCTGTCCGAAGGTGACGCGCTGGTGATCACCGGTCCGTCGGGCAGCGGCAAAACGACGCTGCTGCGCAGCCTCGCCCAGTTGTGGCCGTACGGATCGGGGACCTTGCGGTGCCCCGATGGGCCGAACGAGACCATGTTCCTGTCCCAGTTGCCCTATGTGCCACTTGGCGACCTGCGGGCGGTGGTGTGCTATCCGTCGCCGGAAGGTGACATCCCCGACACCACTCTCCGTGAGATGTTGGTCAAAGTGATGCTGCCGCATCTGGTTGACCTGCTCGACGAGGAACGGGATTGGGTCAAAGTGCTCTCGCCCGGCGAGCAACAGCGGGTCGCCTTCGCGCGGGTGCTGTTGACCAAACCCAAGGCGGTCTTCGCCGACGAGGCCACGTCGGCGATGGACGAAGGGCTCGAGTTGACCATGTATCAGTTGCTGCGCAACGAGTTACCGGACACCATCCTGGTCAGCGTCAGTCACCGCAGCACTGTCGAGCGGCATCACCAACAGCGGCTCGAGCTACTCGGCGAAGGCCAATGGCGGCTGGGCCCGTTGGAAGGCGAACCCGCCCGGGTCTAGCCGGCCGCGTGCGCGCCGGCGCGGCGGCCGAAGAACGACCCCTCGCCGAGCTGGGTGCCGCTGGCGTATCCCTTGCCGTCTTGGGCGATGTTGGACGCGCACGCCCCCACTGCGTAAAGGCCGGCGATGGTCGTGCCGTCCTCGCGCAGCACCTGACCGTCGACCGTGACCGCCAGACCGCCCATCGTGAATCCGGAGTACATCGCTCG
This sequence comes from Mycobacterium sp., assembly GCA_035314925.1. Classification (GTDB taxonomy): domain Bacteria; phylum Actinomycetota; class Actinomycetes; order Mycobacteriales; family Mycobacteriaceae; genus Mycobacterium. The sequence continues at coordinate 29,030 of DATFYT010000104.1, forward strand.
TCCGAGTGACAGATCGAACACTGCCCAGGGTCCATTCTCCTGCGGCGCAACATATTCCGGCTGCTTGTGAAAGTCCGGATCCTCACCCTTGGCGGCAAACTCGTTGTAGCGATCCAACGTCGCCGCGACGTTGCCCGCTGGTATGTCGAGTGCGGTCTCCAATTCTGCGATCGTCTCGTAGCCGTCGAGGAACCGGATCAACGGCATCGCGGGCATCTCGGTATGGGCTTCGTCGACGATCAGGTATGCGGTCTGTTCCGGCTGCTCCAACACGAAAGCCGATGTGCGCGAGTGGTAGGAGTCCTCGGCGACGAAGCGCTTGCCCTCCTTGTTCACGATCACACCCGTCAGCAGGATTTCGGGCGGATAGGCCGCCGCGGTGATGAACTTTTCGTTCATGTTCTCGGCGACGCCCCCTGCCGAGACGCCCATTCGCAGTCCCAGTCCGTCGTCGTTGGGGTTGCCCAGGATGTAGGGCGCAACGAGGCCATGGTGCTTGGTACGCCGCGGCTGGCCCAGCGCGGGCGTATGTTCGGCGACCATCTCCGGGTTCATCGCGAAACCGCCCGCGGCAATGATGACTGATTTGGCTTTGACCGCACCGGTTTCGGTGAATTGCTTCCAGGCGACGCCGACCACGGCGCCGTCGGCGTCCAGGATCAGGTTCGTTGCCCCAGTCTCGTATCGGACCTGCACTCCCAGGTCGTCGGCGCGTTTGACCAGCAGGTCGATCACCATAGCTGCACCGCCGAGTTCGCCCGGCACCGGCACCGAGTGCCCGCGCGGCGAGGGTTTGGCCTGCTCGCAGAACGGCCACACCTTTTCGTTGCCGGTATAGCTCAAGCCTTCGGTACCCGGTGGAACGACCACCTTGCCCGGGTAAAAGCTTCGTTCGAACTGAAAACCCAAGTCCTCCAGCCAGTTGAAGTGCTCGACGCTGCCGTCGCAATAGGCGCGGATCTTCGCGTGGTCGGGTTGGCGTGACACCGCGACCAGATACTTGTACATCTCCTCGGGCGAGTCGGAATGCCCGGTCGCCTGCTGGACCGCGGTGCCCCCGCCGAGGTAGAAGTGCCCCCCGGCAAGCGACGTGGTGCCACCGGCCGCAGCTGCGCGCTCCAGCACCAGGACCCGTGCGCCGGCGGCGGCCGCGCTGACTGCTGCGCAGCCACCCCCAATACCGAAACCGATCACCACGACGTCGACGTCGTCCGACCACGACGACACATCGTCAGCGCTGAAAGTTGCTGGGATTTGGGTACTCACCGCTGCTCCTGCTTGATGTAGTCGAAGAACTGCCGCATCTCGGCTGAGAAATGCGCGACCTCCACGAACGGCACCCCAGCCTGCGGGGCGGCCAGATAGGCGAAGCTCAAGCCGCCCGGCATCACGCCCTGCTGAACCACCGAAGCACCGTGCGCGGGCGCAGCGGAAAGAGTTTGCTCGAATTGCTCGAGGCTTTCGGCTTCGACGCAGATGTGGTGCAGACCCGGCCCGTTGTCTCGCAAAAAGTCACTATAGATATTAGGACCGCGGACCGGTGAGATCAGCTCCAACTGCATGTCGCCGAGATAGCTCAGCGAAATGCTCGCGACGAAGTCGGCCGGTCGACCGAGGTAGCTGCAGGTGTCCGGCGCGAAGTGCACATCGGGCAGCCTCACCCACTTTTTGACGCCTAACAGGCCGGTGAGAGCTGTTTCGGTGGCATCAAGGTCGTGAGTCACCCATGCGATCTGGACCGGCGATCCGACGAAGAGGCTCATCGCCTCGCAGGATATCCCAGCGTCTCCCGTGGCAGAAAGGTGTTGCCACCATCAGCTGCTTCAGTCGTCGCAGCGTGCGGTTGAACATGTTCTAATTCGACGACGATGTCCGATACGGCACAGCGTCGACATCAGGCTGGGTCAGCACACCGACCAGCAGTCGAACCTGAGTGTCGAACACAGCCTCGGGGTCACTCAGCGTGTCGGTGCCGTATTGCCCGAACACCTCCAGGCTGATCGCCCCCACCACGCCGGCCCACACCGCGAAACACTTGACAATGACGGGATCGTCGCCGGGAAAGCCGAATTCCTGGCGAAGCCGTTCGAAGTCCGACGACATCGGTTGTGGCACAGGCGAATTGGTCAGCATGATGTCGCCGGTCGCGATGCCGGCGGCGACGGCGTCGAACAAGGCGCTGACCACCCGTGTTCCGGGCCCGACCGTCCGCTCGGCCGGTGCGTGGTAGCCGGGCACCGGGCTGCCGTACAGCAACGCCCAGCTGGCCGGGTTGGCGGTGGCCCAACCCCGGGCCGCATGCGCGATCGCGATGACGTCGTCGCTCCACACGTCGGGCATTGCGTCGCGGGCGCGATCCACCGCGTCGGCAAGGTCGGTATAGGCATCGATGAGCAACAACGTCAGCAACTCGTCACGGCTGGACACATACCGATAGACGGCAGACGACACCATGCCGAGGTCGCGGGCGATGGCACGCAGCGACAGCCCGGCCGCGCCGTGTTCGACCAGGTGGCGCCGGCCGAGCTCGATGATCTGCGCCTCGATCCGTTCGCGCGAGTCGCGCCGCTTGCCCATCGGGTCATTCTGACACAAGAGAGATCACTGCTCTTGTATTTCCGTCGGCGTTGTGGCACGGTCATATCTACCGAGAGCACCGCTCTCATACGACGGATCAAGGGAGATATGTCATGTCTGTGCGATACGACGAACCAAACAGAACGGCCCGCGCCGCCAACGCGCTGATCGGCTGGCTGGCCGAGTTGGGCATCGGCATTGCCGGCACCAGGGCACTTCGGGTGCGTGGCCGCAAAACCGGCAAACTGCGCGGTGTGGTGGTCAACGTGCTGAGGGTGGATGGTGTCGACTATCTGGTGTCTCCGCGCGGCAACACGCAGTGGGTCCGCAACGTGCGAGCCGCCGGTGTCGTCGACATGGGCCCGCGTTGGCATCGCCGCCGGCTGCGCACCACCGAGGTGGCCGACGCGGCGAAGGCAGACCTGCTGAGGCGTTACCTGGACAGGTGGTACTGGGAGGTCAAAGGCCACATCGCGGGGCTGACGCCGGACTCCGGCGACGACGAATTACACGCTGCGGCGCCGTCGATCCCCGTCTTCTCGCTGGCGAGCCCCAGCTAATTTCTAAATCGACGGACCGCCGACGCCCACATCCTCGCGGATTTGCTGGGTGGTGGACTGCCACGACACCGCCGCCGGGAGCCCGCCCCAGACGCTGTTGAATATCCCGACGATTCGTGCGGGCCCCGGATCGCTGGTGATGTAGACCGGCCCGCCGGAGTCGCCTTGCTGGCTGACGGCGCCGTGGCCAATCGTGAACCAGCCGTTGTTGACGCCTTCGACGGTCCCGCAGCTCTCGCCGGTGACCACGCCGAAATGGCAGACGGGTTCGCCGGGCGTCACCACCAGGCCGGGGTCCGACTGCAGTACGCGTCCACCGGGAAGGATGTTGTTCACCGCGACATCGGGGACCAGCACGATCGACTCGTAATCGGCGATCTGCTGGTCGGTCTTGACGATCGTCCCGCTGGGGGTGTTGTCCCGGAACGTGGCCAAATTGCCGATGACGTGGTTGTCTCTATCGGCCACGGGCCCGTCGCCTCGGCAGTGCCCCGCGGTGAAAGCCACCCGCAGTCCCGGGTCGACATAGCCCAGGGTGCACAAATGCGTGCCCTGATGTATTTCCATCCCGGGGTAGACGAGCACCGGATCGGCGCTGGCCATCATCGGAAAACAGGCAACTGGCAGCGCGGCGGTAACCGCCGCGACAAACGCGCGGATTGCCGCACGACGCACCCTCGACTCCGATCCGTCGGGGGCCGGCGTGGCGCCGGCCGGCTTATGAGATTACCGGCCGAAGACTGCTTGCGGTAATGCTGGAGAGCCGATCGGTGCGAGCGCGCCAGCCCGGTCCGGATTCGGCTCCGGACCGGCGCGCTCCCGCTCGCGATCAGGGAATCGTCAGCACCTGTCCCGGCTGGATCAGGTCAGGGTTAGAGATACCGCTGGCGTCGGCGATGATCTGGTACTTGCTGCCGTCGCCGTAGAACCGCTCGGAGATGGCCCACAAGGTGTCGCCGGATTCGACCGTGTAGGTCCGCGCGGCGGGTTCCGGCTCGGGCTCGGGATGCGCGGCTGCCTCTTCGGCGTGCGTCTCCTCGGCTGCCGGGGCGGCTTCGGCTTCCGCCTCCGGCGGCGGAGCGTCGGTCTCGGTCTTCGTCGACCACGCCGGACCGTCGGCGCCGTACAGCACTAGGTTGCGGTCGTCCTGCAGGACCAGCCGGACATTCTTCTTGCCCTTGGTGTCGGTGTGCCACACCGGCTTGTCGGCGGTGTAAAGGACGAAGTTGCCGTCGCTCTGCACCTCGGCGCGGACCACGTCCTGACCGTCCGTCTCCGACGACCAGATCCCATGGCCCCGCGATGCCAGCACCAGGTTCCCGTCGTCTTGCAGCGTCAGGGTGTAGGCCCCGTTGCTTGAGGTAAGCGATTCACCCTTGACAAGTTTTTGTCCTCCGGTGAGTGTGTCTGACACTGCAATCCCTCCTCGTCATCGCTGCCCGGGCCAAATGCCGGGCGTCATACAACTGTACGACGAGGCGGAGCTTACTGATCTTGGCTCTGGCGTGGGGCCTTTCGGCTCGCCGTAACAAAAACGATTGATGAACGACGTCTAACCGCCGACGTGGTGACCGCTGACGGCTACCTCGGCCTGGACGGCCGCGGAAGGCTGCCAGCCGGGCGGGCCGAAGACGAAACCCAACCGGTCGCGCAGGCGCGTGGCTGAGCGGAAATCGCGGGCGATAGAAAGATATTCGTGGGTCTGCAGCTTCCAGACGTTGAACGTGTCGACCTGTTTCGTCAACCCGTAGTGTGGACGAAATGTCTCCTGCCGGAAGGTGCCGAACAGGCGGTCCCACAGGATGAAAATCCCGCCGTAGTTCCTGTCGAGGTACTCGCGATCCATTCCGTGGTGCACCCGGTGATGTGACGGGGTGTTGAAGACGAACTCGAACGGAGCCCACATTCGACCGATCCGCTCGGTGTGCACCCAGAACTGGTAGATCAGGTTGACCGAGAAACTGACGAAAACCAGCCAAGGCGGAATACCCAACAGCGGCAAGGGAATCCACATCAGAATCTCGCCACTGTTGTTCCATTTCTGGCGCAGCGCAGTGGCGAAATTGAAGTATTGGCTCGAGTGGTGGGCCTGGTGGGTCGCCCAGATCAGCCGAACCCGGTGCGCGATGCGGTGATAGCAGTAATACAGCAGATCCACGCCGACGATCGCGATCACCCACGTGTACCACCGCGTCGCGGGTAAGTGCCACGGTGCCAGATACGCATAGATCGCGGCATAGCCGAGCAGGGCGATGAACTTCCAGCCCGCGGTGGTGGCCACCGACACCAGCCCCATCCAGATGCTCGCCCAAGAATCGGCCGTCAGATAGGCGCCCGACCCCGGACGTGCCGAACGCACAGCGGCTTCCCGCTCAATGCGTTCCAGTTTGCGGGCGGCCGTCCACTCCAGGATCAACAGCAGGAGGAAAAACGGAATCGCGAACAACACCGGGTCCCGCATCTGGTCGGGCAGCACGGATAAGAAACCCGCGATCGCGTTCACATCCCACACCTTACGACGGCAGTGAGCTGTGCTCGAAGTCTGACCAGGCTAGTCCGCGTGCGCGGCGCGCGGCATCGGTTCGTCCTGGTCGCCGGCATACCAGTGCACGGCCTGAACGCCCTCCTGCAGCGACAGATCTGCCACCAGCTGCTCCAGGCGGGCAGGCGCGTGCCTTCCGCTGAGCAGATATGCGGTCAACACCACACTGTCTTCCGCCGTGCGCCCGGTGTGGATGCCGCGCAGCACGAAGTCGCCCCCGCTGGTGTGCTGGACAATCTGTGCGCGAGCGTACTTTTCGGACTTCGGCCGGCAGATCAGCTGCACTTGGTACGGCTGGTCGTCCTCGTCCTCCTCCACCACGTTGTCGCGGTCGATCAGGCGGCCCAGTGGTCGTCCGAGCAGATGAATTCCGAGGATGGCGGCGGTCGCGATCAGGGCGAACAGGAAATGCCCGCCGGCCGCGAGCACCCCGACCGCGGCCGAGCACCACAGGGTGGCGGCGGTGTTGAGTCCGTGTACGTTGAATCCCTCGCGCAGGATCACCCCACCGCCGAGGAAGCCGACCCCGGACACCACATACGACGCCACCCTGGTGGGGCTGCTGTCGTTGGTCACGACCGCATAGAGCACGAACAGCGTCGCACCGGTGGCCACCAGCGCGTTGGTGCGCAGCCCGGCCCGTCGCGCCTGCCATTGCCGCTCAATGCCGATGAGCGCGCCGCAGCCCAGCCCCACGCCCAACCGCAGCGCGAACTCGGCGATACTCAGCGTCTGCATGACGCGGGTCTCCTTTCCTGCGCAGCCCTGAGTACCAGTTTGGACGAGTCCGATAACAATTGGCTGCATTGGGTGACTTTTAGGCCCAGCTGCCGCCGACGGCGCTGTCGGTGGACGACATGTTGTTGCCCGCCGTCTGGACCTTCTGGCCGTGGGAGTTGGCTTGTTCGTCGATGACCTGCAAGTTGCGGCCCAACTGGGTGATGAACTCCTGGCAGGCCACCGAACCCGAGCCGCCCCAGAAGTCACCGGCGGCCAGCACATCGCGCACGATGGACTGGTGCTCGGCCTCCAATGAAGCGGCCCGGGAGCGGATCAAGGCGCCGTGGGCATCCACGTCGCCGAACTGGTAACTGATCGACATCAGCGTGTTCTCCTAAAAGTCTTGTGCGGGTAAGGGGTTAGCTGGACAGGATCTGCTGGGAGGCCTGCTCTTGCTGTTCGTAGTTGTTGGCGTCGCGGATCAGCCCGTCGCGCACACCGTGCAGCATGTTGACGATGTTGCGGAAGGCCTGGTTCATCTGGCCCATGGTGTCGTAGGACGTCATCTGGGCCGTCCCGCTCCAGCCGGCACCGGCGATGTTTTGGCTCGACGCCCACATCTTGCGGGCCTCGTCCTCCACCGTCTGGGCGTGCACATCAAAACGGCCCGCCATCGCCCGCATCTGATCCGGGTCGGTCATAAAACGCGTCGGCATCTCACTGCCTCCTTAACTTGAAATCATCAGTTGTGATGGACGGTGAACAGCCGGACGAGTTATGCGCTCGCATAACCGCCGACCAAAAACACTCGGATGGGCCTCCTTCCCTTATCCGGCATATACGGGCGGTTGCACCACGGTGGGGCCGCTGGCTTCGGCAGCTCCGGTGATGTCCGGCCGCAGCGGCCA
>DATFYT010000105.1:0-30406 GCA_035314925.1 Mycobacterium sp.
CTCCGATGCCGACTTCTTTCAGGAGCAGGCCAGTAGGGGAATGGGCCGCTACGCGAGCGCCGAGGAGTCGGCCGAAGGTGCGACCGCGCTGGCGAGATACATCGCCAAGCTTGTGCGCGCCAAGATGGAAGACCCTAGTGAAGATCTGGTGTCCGATCTGGCCGAGCGGGTCAACGCCGAGGAGCTCAGCGTCCGGGAGGCGGCCCAGTTGGCAACCGGCGTGCTGATCGCCGGGCACGAGACCACCGCCAACATGATCAGCCTGGCGATCGTCGCGCTGTTGGAGCAACCGGATCAATTGGCGCTGTTGCGCGACACCGACGACCCCAAGGTAATCGCCACCGCTGTCGAAGAATTGATGCGCTATCTCAGCATCATTCAGACCGGTCAGCGTCGGGTGGCCATCGAGGACATCGAACTCGACGGCGAGGTGATCCGCGCCGGCGAGGGCATCATCCTCGACGTTCCGCCGGCGAACTGGGACGCTCGTCGCTACCCCGACCCGGACCGGCTGGACCTGCAACGGCAGGACAATCCGCATGTCGGCTTCGGCTACGGCCGACACCAATGTGTCGGACAGCAGTTGGCGCGGATGGAGTTGCAGATCATGCTGCACACCCTGCTGCGGCGAATCCCGACGCTACGGCTGGCGATCCCGATGGAGCAGCTGCCGTTCAAACACGATGCCCTGGCCTACGGGCTATACGAACTACCCGTCACATGGTGAGCGATCGCCGATGAGGGGGTGTCCAGAGAGCTAATCTGCAAATATCTGACGGATCTGAAACTGATTGGTGCGCTGGAAAAATGACCCACACAAGAGTACTTTCGGCTATTCCGAGAAATTGCTGGCGGCGGTCGTCGGGGCGGTCGGCCCGGAGAACGCCGTGTGCGTCGTGAGCGGCAAGATCAAGAGATTCCTGGGTGTCTAGATGACGGCTCCACTTAATTCGCAAACTTTCATCATCCCCGACGAGCCGGACTGGTCGCGGATGCGTCGCGAAACGGGCGCGCGGCTTCGATCGGCCATGGCCGACAACGGCGTTGATGCGCTGATCCTGCTGATGAACGACACCGTGGTGTACGCCACCGGCGCCAGTTGGCCGGTGCTGGACGCGGGACTCTCGCACGTTGAGCGGCCGGTGGCGATTGTGCTGGCCAACGACGAGCATCCCCATCTGTTCCTTCCGTTCCGGGAAGGGGCCGCATCTGAATCGCAGGTGCCTGCGGATCATCTGCATGGTCCGCTCTATCTCGAATTAGAAGAAGGCGTCGAGCATTTCGCGCGGATCATCGGCGATCTGATACCGCCGGGAGCCACTGTCGCGGTCGATGAGATGACCGGGGCAATGCGCCGCGCCGCGGATCGACTTTTCCCCGGCGGGCCGCCCTCGGATGCGGCGGTGGTCGTGGGAGCCGCCAATCTGGTCAAGACGCAGGACCAGCTTTCCTGCCTGCAAAAGACCACTCGCATCACCGAGCAGGCCATGTCCGACGTGCAAAAGCAGCTGGTACCCGGCGTACGGCAGACCGATCTGTCAGCCAAGTTGGTGCGCAGGGCATTCGAACTGGGCGCGACGGCCAACATGCTCGAGGCGATCTGGCAGGTGATGCCGCCGTCGCGTGCCGAGGGAGTGTGGACGACGCACGGCGACCTCGCGCTGCCGCTGCTGACCGCGGAGTGCGAACTCGCCGAAGGTGACGTGCTGTGGACGGACGTCAGCATCAGCTACGCCGGGTACTGCTCGGATTTCGGTCGAACCTGGCTGGTCGGTGCCGAGCCGTCAGCCCGACAGCAGGCGCAGTTCGACCAGTGGCGGCATATTCTCGACGCGGTGCTGAAAGTGACCAAAGCCGGTGCGACGTCAGGTGATCTCGCGCGCGCGGCGATCGCCGCCAACGGCGGCAGCAAGCCGTGGCTGCCGCACTTCTACCTCGGTCACGGCATCGGCACCTACCCCGCCGAACCACCCATGATCGGTACGGATCTGGGCCAGGAGTACGACGACAACTTCCTCTTTCCGGCCGGCATGGTGCTGGTGCTGGAGCCGGTGGTGTGGGAGGACGGCACCGGCGGCTACCGCAGTGAGGAGATCGTGGTGATCACCGAGGACGGCTTCTTGCCGATTACCAACTACCCCTATACGCCCTATGGCCCGCGCTGACGACGATGCAGTGGGGGCACCCCCAGCCGCGGAGCGGCGAGGGGGACGAAGCGATGTGGAGGAGTAGCGCCGATGGCCACTGAGATTTCGCCCGACGGCCGGGCATTACGGATGGGTCGCCGCCAACGGGCGTTGGCGCAGATGGACGCCCACGACATCGACATCCTGGTGCTCGGACGACAGGCCAATGTCCGCTACGTCACTGGTGCGCCGCAATTGTGGATCGGCGGGACGCGGCCGTTCGGCCCGGTCTGCGTGGTCGTGCGTGCTACCGGCGAGATCTACCTCATGAGCACCGCTGACGAGGGAATCCCCGAGGAGATCGGCCGTGACCGGCTCTACGGGTTGGCTTGGAACCCGATGACGCTCATCGAGGTGCTGAAGAATATCGACGGCGCATCGACCGCCAAGCGGGTCGGAACCGACGCGCTTTCACCGACTTTCGCCACGTTGCTACCGACGGCGTTTCCGAATGCCGAACTCGTCGACGGCGAAGTGGTGATGCGGACCGCGCGGCGGATCAAGTCGCCCGACGAAGTGGCGGCGATGACCACCGCGCTGCGGGTCGCCGAAGCGGGGATTGCCGCTGCGGTCGCGGAGTTGCGGCCCGGGCTTTCGGAGCAGACATTGGCTGGCGCGGTACTCGAGGCGATGGCCGCGGGCGGGGTGAGCACGCCGGCCACCCAGGACGCCGCCTGGGTGACGTCTCGGCAACACCCGTGGCGGCGCGCAACCGGCGATGGCCAGGTGGCCTCCGGTGACCTGGTCGCGTTTTCTGCGGGAGCTCTGGCCGACGGATACGTCGCGGAGGTGGGCCGGACCTGGCCGGCCGGCGACGCCGACAACGGGCCGACTCACAAGCTTTATCAACGCTCGAACGAGCTGTGGGACAGGCTGATTGCAGCCTGCCGTCCCGCCGCGCCGGCCAGTGATCTGCTCGCGGCTTACGACCTGGCCGGCGAGCCGCTGCCGCCGATGGCCGTCGCGCACGGGCTCGGTCTGGGCTTCGATCCGCCGGTGATCTCCCGGCAGCTTCCCGCCACCGCCGAACGCGAACATCTGGATCCGGGGATGGTGTTGGCGCTCACCGGCTACGTGTGGCAGGAAGGCGTCGGCGCGGTACTTCACCGCGACACGGTCGCCATCACCGACAGCGGGCCCGAGGTGCTGACCGCCAGCCCGTCGTGGCAGTAGTCAGCAAGCTCACCCGAGTGCGGCGTCGAGAAGGTCGCCGAAGTGCTGTCTCTCCCAGAGGGTCAACGCGTTGGTCAGCATCTGCAACGGCGCGCGGACACTCTCGTCGTCCTTGATGAGGGGATCCGTGCGGCTCAGCGAGCCCGCCGCATCACCGAAACGCGAACGGATCAGGGCGGGCACGTCGAGTAGCCACGCGACCGCCATGATCCCGACGTAAAGCATCAGCTGGTGGTGCAGTTCGCTCACGTTGAGACGCGGCCCGCCGCACTTGCGTATCTCCGCGACGAAGAGGCCAAGCAAATCGTCAAGGTGGTGGTCCCACATGTCTGTTTCGGCGCCCGACATCGCTCCCCACAGCGCCATGGCCACATTCATCTGACCGACGCAGCCCCAGTCCAGCAGTCCACAGTGCACGTCATTGTCGGCGTCGCGCCAGAACCAGGCGTTGTCGACGTTCGCATTCCAGTGGCACAGCGCGATGTAGTCGGTCTGGGTGGCCAGATAACTCCAGACCGCAGGCTCGTGCTGCAGGAACCGCGGCGCATCGTTGCGGAGGCGTTCGAGGAATTGGGGTGAGCGAACGTTGGCGGGTAGCAGTGCGGTACTGGTGTGCGCGAATTCGGCGAGTCGGCTCAGTCGCCGGTCCAGCTTGTCGGCGCTGATCGAAACCTGTTCGCCGACCGTCGCGGCCTGGAGGTCAACCGGGAATTGGCTGACCAGGTCGGCGGGTAGGCATCCGGATCGGTGGTGGCCGACCAGCCGGGCCAGCGCGGTCAGCAACGCGCGGTAGTGATCCAGCGGTTCGGGCATCTCGTAGTCGAGACACTTGTGGTATTGGCGTTCGATGCCGTTGGCCGCGAAATGAATTCGCTCGGTGATCAGTATCCCGGTACCCGTGTCGCGGTGGTAGTCGGCGAACTGGGTGGCGGGCACTGTGATCGGGAACCCGGGTGCGCCGGACAGCGACGCGAACAGCACCTCGGACGCCATCTGCGTCTTGCCGCGGTCACGAATGGGATTGTCCACATCGCGGGAGAACTTCACGAACAAGTCGGTGTGGGCGTGCGCGTCAGGTTTGTCGTACTCGACGCGCAGCAGAAGTTTGCGGCCGGTGCTTCCGCCCGGAACTTCGTCGAACCGGCTGATGCGGGTGACGGCGTTGTCGGCAGTCAGCGCACCCGCGGCGCGGAATGCTTGGGTGAGAAACGTTGTGCCACCGGCGCGCAGCGCGGCAGGGTCCGCGGGAATGGGAAGTCCGAAGTGATCGCCGGTGACCCAACGATCGTCTGCGTCGATCACCAGGTCTGTTCTGCGGCGCGGACCAACATGTGGTTGACGGCCACTCTGCGGTCCCGGGTGACGATGTACAGCACCGCGTCGGCGATGTCTTCGGGTGCCAACTTGACCATGTCCGCGGTCTGACGATCGAATGCCTTGCGTGACTCGGGGGAGAGGTGGTCGCTGATCTCGGTGTCGACCGTGCCCGGCCCCACCACGCCGACCCGCACCCGCTTGCCCAGCAGCTCCTGGCGGATGCCCTCGCTGAACGCATTCACGCCGAATTTCGTCAACGAATAAACGGCGGTGTTCGGGCGGGCCACCCACCCCGCGGTGGAACTGATGGTGACCAGATCGGCGACACCGCGTGGTGAGGTGGCGGCCGCGTCGATCAGATGGGGGACCGCGGCCCGGGTCACGTACAAGACACCTTGCACGTTGACGCGCACCAGGTCGTCCCAATCCTGCAGTGGCGCTTCGGCAGCGGGCGCCATCCGCATCAGCCCGGCGTTGTTCACCACGGTGTCGAGCCGTCCCAGCTCGTCGACGACCCGCTGCACCGCCGCGGCGACTTCGTCGGCGTTGGTCACGTCGGCGGCTACCGCCTGCGCCGTGCCGCCGGCCGATTCGATGTCGGTTTTGACTTGCTGCAGCCGCTCGGCGCGACGGGCGAGCAGGGCCACCGCGGCGCCGTGGGCCGCCAGTGCCCTTGCCGTCGCGGCGCCGATACCGCTGCTGGCGCCGGTTACCAACGCCGCGGTGCCGGCCAACGTTCCGGTCATGTCGCCTCCGTCGCATGCACGCCCAAGATCTCGTGCAGAACATAGTCGTTGTGCTCGCCGAGGTCGGGAGCGCCGCGCTCGATCTGTGCCGGAGCAACCGACATTCGCCACGGCGCCGCCAGTATCGGCCGTTGCCCCTCGCGATGATCGCTGACGAAGCGGTAAAGCTCGCGGTCCCAGAGCAATTGATCGCTGATCACCTCGAGGGATGTCGCGCTCTTGCTCGACGGCACACCAGCCGACCTGAGCCGCTGCGCAAGCTGCTCGGCGTCGTGGCTCCTGGTGAATTGGGCGAGGTCGCGGTCCAGCGCGTCGGCGTGCTCGAGCCGGCCGGGCATAGCGGCATAGCGTGCGTCGCCGGCGAGCGTGCCGGCGCCCAGCACGTCGCACAGCGCGCGCCACTGGGTGTCGTCAGCCACGGCAACGCTGATCCAATCGCCGCCCGAGCACGGATAGCAGTTGTGCGGCGACATATCCGGATGGCGGTTGCCTTCCGGGACCAGTTGCTTGCCGGTCAGCTCCTGTTCGAGCAGGCAGTCTCCGATCATCGACGAAAGAGTTTCCACGGCCGACACGTCGACGAATTGGCCTTCGCCGGTCACGTCGCGATGAAGCAACGCCGCTACGGACGCAAAAGCCGCGGCCGCGCCGACGGTGGAATCCCCATAACGCATGCTGGTGCCGAGCGGCGGTCCGCCCGGATAGCCCACCAGGGAAGCGATTCCGGCCAACGCGGCGAAGCACGGCGCGTAGCCGGTCTGATAACCCAGCGGTCCGTCGTTGCCCCACATCTTGATTGACACCGAGATGATGTCGCCCTTGATGGACGTCAGCTGCTGGTATCCGAGTCCCAGGCGCTCCATCGCGCCGGGCCGAAGGTTGTTGATGACAATGTCGCTGCGAGCGATCAGATCCCGAAGCCGGTCGGTGCCCGCGGAGGACTTGAGATCCAATTCCACGCTGAGTACTTCGGGGTTGATGCTGAGAAAGAACGGCGCGTGGTTGATGTCGGTCCCGCCGTAGGCGCGCATCTCGTCGGGGTTGGCGGAGGTTTCGACCTTGATCACTTCGGCGCCCAGGAACGCAAGCAGTTTGCCGGCGTACGGGCCGGCCCACACTTTGGTGAGCTCGACCACCCGCACTCCTTCTAGCGGGCCGCCTCGTGACACCTTCGGCGGCTTGAGTTGTGCCGACTTCACTGTCGGCACCGGACGTCGTGTGTCAATGCTGTCCATGATCTCGGTGGTGTGCTCGCCGAGGGCAGGCGCCGCACTGTTGATACGCGCGGGCGAAGCACTCATCAGGTAGGGAACGCCCGCGTAGGCCGCGGGGCCCAGAACCGGATGGGCGACGTCGCGGAAAAAGCCGCGATGACGGTATTGCGGCGAGTTCTTCAGGTCGGCAGCGCTTTTGACGGGCACCAGGGGAACTCCCAACCGCTGCGCCTCTTCGGCCGCCGCGTCTTTGGTCAGGCCCGCGACCCACGCGGCGAACCCGCTCTGGAAGCTCGCCACTTTGTCCGGAGTGACCGAGAACTCGAGCCAGTCGTCTTCGAACGCGTCCAGCCATTCCGGTTGGCCCATCAGCGTTTTAAGGCCCATCCAGTGATTGCGACTGGTCATGTACAGGTAGACGAAACCATCTGCGCACGTGAAGAATGCGGCCGGGCCCTGCTGATCGTAGTCAGCGCGGGTGTTTTCCGGCGCGATCTCCCCGGTGATGAACCTGCCCAGCACGCAGTCGGCGCGCGACGCCAGGACCGCCTGCTGCGACACGTCGATGAATTGCCCTCGCCCACTGTGCAGGTGCGGTAACAGCGATGCCGCCACACACAACGCCGCATCGAGCCCCGCCTCGTAGTCGGCGAGGAAACGGCCGGGTCCTTTCAGCGGGGGCTTGGCGGCGTCGGCGTGGCTGGGCGTGTGGTACCCCCATCCGCTGCTGTTGAAGACGTTGAAGCTCTTGGCGTTCTGGAACTCCGGCGGAGCCTCCGCGCCATAAGGCGTGATCGAGCAGAACACCACGGCTGGGTATCGACGCGGAATTTCGACCGCTGACAAGCCAATCGCATCGGCCCAAGACGGCGCATGATCGTCGACGACCGCGTCGACTGTCGCGATGATCTTGTGCAGCTTATCGATGTCGGCCGCTGAGCTGAGATCGAGCCCGACCGAACGCTTGTTGGTGTTGAGGTATGCGAACAGCGCGCTGCGCTCCGGCCCGCCGCCATCACCGATGATCGGTGCCATCGCGCGAGTCGGGCTGCCGCGATCCGGGCGTTCCACCTTGATCACCTCGGCGCCGAAGTCTGCGAGAAGTTTCCCGCAGTACTCTCCGGCAACCGATTCGGCCAGCTCGACGATCCTGATACCAGTCAGCGCCGACATGCACTACCTCGAGACATCAGGGCTTGGCGCGCCCCGAGCGGCTCAGCCGCCACTCGGGCGGGAAGTTCAGGTCGTTGTCCTTCACCACGTTGTTGAGGCCCTTCTGGAATGTGCCTTCGGTGAGGTCGACCTCTTGCGCGTCGTTTTGGATCAGTGGCAGCATGCCCTCGACCATGCCGGTCAGCAGGCTGCCGAAGTACTCACCCTTGTGCTGCTTGTACAGCTCCAGGAAGGTCTTCTGCACCGCCACCGTGTCGGTCGGGCGGGACCGCGAGCACGCCAGCGCGTACTTCTCGGTCTCGGCTTCCAGCTTGTCGCGGGGAACGACGCTGTTGACGAAACCGCAGTCGTACATCTCCTTTGCGCTGAACGGCCTTCCGGTGAAGAGCATTTCGGAGAACTTGCGCAGCCCCATTGTCTCGGCCCACCACCACAGCCGCGGCCCCCAGCCGACGTAACGGAAAGCCGGGTGCCCGAACAGGGCGTCGTCGGAGGAGATCACTAGGTCAGCGTCGCCGGCCTGGTAGAAGTGCCACCCGTAACAATAGCCCTTGGCCTCGATGATGCTGATCTTCCGAAGCTCCTGCAGCGGGCGGTTTCCGGCGCGGGCTTTGGCGTAGAAGTCGGTGACGGTGGACAGGTAGCGGTAGGAGCCGCCCGGGGGGTACTTGACCTCGTCGTCATTGATCGCGAGCTCATGCAGCAGTGGCAGGCCTGGGTTCTCGAGCATCGGACGCTGCTCGGGAAGGTCTCCGCCGCTGCCGAAATCCTCGCCCTCGCCGCGGATTACGACGACCTTGACGTCGTCGTCGACGTTGCATTTGTGGATCAGGTCGGCGTAGTTCTGCCGCATACCCAAACTGGTGGCGTTCTGTGCCTCGGGACGGTCAAAGGTGATGTAAGCGATCCGGTTCTTCTTGTCCTTTTCGAACTTGATGTACTGCTCGGCTTCTTTCTTCATTTCTTCGTAGTCGAACTCGGGCATTGTCATCTCCTGCTTAGTTGGTGATTATTTGAGTAAACTGCCCGCGTCGACGGGAAGCGAAACGCCTGTGATGTAACGAGACTCATCAGAGGCGAGGAACAGTACGGCGTTGCTGATGTCGACGGCTTCCACCCAGGGCACCGGCAGCGTGTGCATCATTTGCGAGATGGGGGCGAAGTCTTCGGGCCCGGGATTCGTCAGGTCCGGGCGGAAGAGACGAAACGTCTGCTCGTTCATCACCATCGTGGTGCTGACCTGGGTGGGCAGCACGGAGTTGACCCGAATCATGTGCGGCCCCAGCTCGACGGCGAAGGCACGCATCAGGCCGATGACGCCATGTTTCGCGGCGATGTAGTGACCGGTGTTCGGGTAGGCCTTACGGCCACCGACCGAGCTGGTGAGCACGATAGAACCACCGCGGCCGCCCGACAGCACATGCGGCACACCTGCTTTGACCGTGTGCCAGACGCCGCTGAGATTGATGTCGATCATGTCCTGCCACACGTTTTCCCGAATCTTGTGTAGCTTTCTGCCGTCGGTGCCGACGCCGGCGTTGGCGACGATGATGTCGAGGCGACCGAGTTGTTCAACGCCGCTGTCCACCGCGGACTTGCACGCGTCGTAATCACGAACGTCGACTTGGGCGGTCACGATGCGACGGTTGAGGCCCTTGACCAAATCCGCTGTCTCGGCAAGGTCTTCCGGTGTCGAATGCGGATAGGCCAAATTGTCGATGGGCCCGCAGATGTCGATGGCGATGATGTCGGCGCCCTCTTGGGCCAACCGGACGGCGTGGCTGCGGCCCTGGCCGCGCGCTGCGCCGCTGACGAACGCCACCTTACCCTCAACGCGGCTAGTCATCGTCGCCTCACGCTGTCCGGGCCGGCATCGACTCCCACCCTCGCACCGTCGACGTCGGGCTGAGGCGGGCATTCGCCAGGTCGACCTCCCACTCTGGGAAGCGTTTGAGGATCTCTTCCAGGGCGATTCGGCCTTCCAGGCGTGCCAACGCCGAGCCCAGGCAGAAGTGGGTTCCGACGCTGAAAGCCAGGTGCTGACGAGCCGGCCGGTGGATGTTGAATTCCTCGCTGTCCGAGCCGAATTGGCGATCGTCGTGGCAGGCGGCTCCGATGAGCATCATCATCACGGCGCCTTCGGGGACGGTTTGGCCGTGGAAGCTGATGTCGCGGGTCACGTACCTGGCCGCGTGCGGGGCCGGTGTTTCGAAGCGCAGTAGTTCCTCGACGGCCTGCGGTATCAGCGCAGGGTTGTCAGCCACTTCGCGGCGCTGATCGGGGTGTTCGGCGAGAACCTTTCCGGCCCAACCGATCAGCCGGGTGGTGGTTTCGTTGCCCGCTCCGGCGACGACGTTGAGGTAGATCAGCAGCTCGTCACGCGTGAGTCGGCGGGTGGTGCCGGTCTCGTCGACGAACTCGACGTTGAGCAGTTCGGTCATGATGTCATCGGACGGATGTGTGGCGCGCCAGTCGATGTATGCGGCAAAGATTTCGCCGGTGGCCAAGCCGTGGTCGGCGTTCATGGGTTTGCCGGCTTCGGTGCGTAGCTGCGCGTTGGTGCGGTCGCGGATGAATTCCTGATCGTCTTCCGGGATGCCGAGCAGCATGCTGATGACCTTCATCGGCATCTGGGCGCCGAGGTCGGCGACGAAGTCGATGCGGCCCGTGCCGATCAGCGGGTCCAGCGACTGGGCGCAGAATTCGCGGATCTGAGGCTCAAGCGCAGCGATTTTGCGTGGGGTGAACATCCGGGCCAGCAGCTTGCGGTGGATGTCATGGATCGGCGGATCTTCCATGATGAGCAGGCCGGGCGGGATGTCGAGGTTGGCCTTGATCAGCTCTAGGATGATGCCCCGGGCTGAGCTGAACGTGCCGTGGTCGACCAGACCCTTGTCGACATCGGTGAACCGGCTCAACGCGTAGAAGTCGTGCTGTGCGTTGTAGTACAGCGGCGCTTCTTCGCGCAGTCGGCGAAACATGGGATAGGGGTCAGCGTTGAGGACGACGTCGTACGGGTCGTAGTAGACGTCGCGGACGTCCGTGCCGGTGCTGATCGTCACGAAATCTTGCCTTTCGCTACAACTTCCACGCCCCGATGCGCCGCTTACCGGGGTCGATCCCGCCAGTGTGTCAGCGTCTGAGGCGGTTCGGGTGATTTGTACTTTCTGCTTAACGGGCTGCGGCCGGCTCAGACGCCGCCGGTTAACTCTATTGCCGTAGAGAACCACATGCGCCGGCATTTCCACAAGAGCCGGGTGGCCTAGCGGCTGGGCGATGACCGCTTGCCGCGCGGCTGCAGCGAGGCGCCGTCGTGGGTGAGTCGTCCCTGCTGTTCGCTGCGCAAGATCCCGGTCACGACGGCCGACAGCACGGCGTCGAGCTGCTCCGGGCTGTCGATGATCCGGTCGCCGTGGGCGAACCGCAGCATAAGCCCGTTGATGAATGTCAGCGTGACGTTGCTCAGATCGTCGACGACGGCGGGATCCAGTTCGGCCCCGTGTGGCAGGAGCTGCACCAAGATGTCGTGATGCAGCTTGGTGAAGGCGTCGGTGGCGCGCTGCAGGATTGCGGCAATCTCAGGATCGCGGGTCGCCTGCATGGTCAGTTCGTAGCGCACCTTGGTTCGGCTCAGCTGCGGCTCTTCGCCGGACTGGATGACCAGCTTTGCCAGATTCGAGGCGGACGCTCCGTCGTCGCGGCCGGCCTGGTCGGCAACCGACTGCAACGCGGCCAGGTCGAGCTCGACCATCCGCTCGGCAACCGCGCGCAGTAGCGCTGAGCGGGTGCGGAAGTAAAACGAGGTGGTGCCGTCGGGCACGCCGGCGCGGCCGTCGACTTTCAGATGGCTCAGACCCTTGGCGCCGTCATCGGCCAGCAACTGAATCGCCGCGTCGCAGAGTTCGCGGCGGCGCTGGTCCGGATTCGGCTTGCGTCTCTTTTGTATGCCGGCAGTGTAGCGGCCTGTTGCAGGCGGTTTTGGTGTCAACGGGGATCCTGCGGGGTGCTGGGTTTTCGTTCGACACCAGGCTACTCTATATTCATAGTGTCAACCAACATCGTCTAGCCAGCCGAATGGACAGCTTGTGGCCGCTCCTGCCAGCCCCCTCACCCAACTGAATCGCCCGGCGCAGCTGCCGCGTGCGAAGTCGCGACGCCCGACGGCCGAGGACACCGACCGGTATCAGGACCGCTACCGACTGCACGTCGTCGCCACGAACATCGCCGACGTGGTCACGTCACTGGGCGGGCTGATCTTCGATCGGGCGATGGCGGGATGGGATGTCACGGTTGCGGTCGACGGAAGCGTCAACGACCGGGCGATACGCATCTTGGGCGGCAGAGTCGCGGCGGCCGGACCGGACTGCCCGCGAGCACACGTACTTGCCTTTGCCACCGATGTGTTCGTGACGAACGAGCCGGTGCGACGGCTGGCGCTGGCGGCGCGCAAGGGGAATGCGACCGAGGTCCTGCTCTGGGGCCGGCGCCAGCCGCCGAATCTGAACTGTACGTTCGTCCCGGTCCGGCGCCGGCCGAGCGCGGCCGCGCAGGTCTTCAAATCCCATGCCCTGGCCGCTCGGGGAACCTTTGCCGCGGAGCCGACCGAAGAGGGCTTCTACTCGATGGCCTAACCCCTGGTCACCCGGGCTTCCGGGCCGTCACGAACTGCAACGAGCGCTGGGTCTGTTGTTCGACGTCGACCAGGCCGGCGGAGCCGAACAGGTCGACGAATGCATGTCGATCGAACATGCGCAGCCCGATAACGCGCGCGCCTGCGGTCATCGCACGCCGAACCGGCACCGGTTGTCCGGCGTAGCTGGTGAGTATCGCCAACCGCCCGCCCGGCGTAAGGACCCGCACCATCTCGTGTGCCACCCGGAACGGCTCGGGCATCAGATAGAGGGCGCCGAAACAGCAGACGGCGTCGAATGTTTCATCGCCGAACGGCAGCTCGCCGGCGTCGCCGCGCAGGTAACAGGTGCGTGGTCCGTTGTTGTCCAGCACGGCGCGGGTCAGCATCGGCTCGGAGATGTCCAATCCGACGGCAAGGCCGCCGGCAGGCAGTCGCTGCGCCAATTGGCCGGTGAAATTGCCTGGGCCGCAGGCGACGTCGAGCAACCTGCGCGCGCCGGACAGACCCAGTGCCTCGGCCGCGCGGCGTTGCTCGGCGCCGGTGGTGACGCCGCTGGCAACGTAGAACGCAACCGGGCGCCACAGTCGTTCGTACACGCCTGCGACCAATGGGCTGTTCATCGCGCGCTGGGCGAACGTGGGGACTTGCACCGCTGTCGATTGACCCAGCACGTCGAAGAAACCGTGCCGCACGGTAGCCGTGCGATCGAGCAAATTGCGGGTTGCCTGCAGCGGATCGTCGGTGATGCCCATCCCCCGAGTCTGGTCCATCCTTGCTGCAACCCGAACCCAGCCCATAGCCTTGGCACCATTAGACCGCGACCGGGGGTTCGCCGACCTGGCGCGTATGAGACGGCAACAGGGGCGGATTGGGCATCGTGACCGAATTGACCGCGCTGCGCGCCGACGAACTCGCGGCACTGGACATCTTCAAGGGCTGTCCGCCCGAGGACCTGATGCCGCTGGCAGCGAGCCTGCAGCCGCTGCATGCCGCTGCGGACCAGGTCCTCATGCAGCAGGGCGAGCAGGCGGTTTCCTTTCTGCTCATCTCGTCGGGTACGGCCGAGATCAAGCACGTCGGCGATGACGACGTGGTGACCGTCGAGCAGGTGTCGGCCGGCACGATCGTCGGCGAGATCGCCTTGCTGCGCGACATCCCGCGGACGGCGACCGTCACCACCACCGAACCGTTGACCGGCTGGATCGGCGACAACGACGCGTTCGCACGGATGGTGCACATCCCGGGGATCATGGGCCGGTTGGTGCGCACGGTCCGCCAGCGACTCGCCGCCTTCCTCACGCCGATCCCGGTTACGGTTCGCGACGGAACAGAACTGCTTCTTCGTCCGGTGCTGCCCGGCGACAACGAGCGAACCATGCAGGGTCGCGTCCTATTCTCCAACGACACGCTGTATCGGCGGTTCATGTCACCGCGCGTTCCCAGCCCCGCGCTGATGGAGTACTTGGCGGAGGTCGACTACGTCGACCACTTTGTGTGGGTGATGACCGATGGGGATGGCAACCCGGTTGCCGACGCCCGGTTCGTTCGAGACGACCACGATCCCGCCATCGCCGAGATCGCGTTCACCATCGGCGACGCCTATCAGGGCCGCGGGATCGGTTCTTTCCTGATCGCCGCGCTTTCCGTCGCGGCCCGGGTGGACGGAGTCGAAAAGTTCTCCGGCCGGATGCTTGCCGACAACGTGGCGATGCGGACCATCATGGACCACTACGGCGCTGTCTGGGAGCGCGACGATGTCGGGGTGGTCACCACCGTCATCGACGTGCCCGATCTACGGGACCTTCCGCTGAGCCGCGATATGGCGACTGACATCAAACGTGTTGCACGCCAAGTTATCCGGGCCGTCGGCTAGGATGCGGCTCCGCGTCGCTGCGATGTCCGTGATCGTCCTGCTGCTCGCCTCATGCACCCACGCACGTCAACCAGCGCCCGCACCGTCGCAAAGCACGGCGGCTCGCCACGTCGACCCCGCCAACATCAGGCGGGTGGGACGTGAGCTGCCGCCCGGCTATGAGGTGACCGGCATTTCGGGCCAGGCCGCGCCGCCGGCGATCTGGGGTTTGGGCGGGGACGGCGCGGCAAGTCCTGCGCGCTGCGCGGCGTTGGCCGACCCGGCCGGCGGACACGGCCAATCCGCCCAAGGCATTTCGGGGTCCGGTGCCGGCGGCATCGTCTACGTGGTGGTTGCGGCCGCGCCGACGGGTCCGATTGCGCTGGACCAGTCCTTGGTGAACCAGTGTCACCAGTGGACCATGACCAGCCGACGTGCCACGGCCCGCGTTAATCTGGTCGATCCGCCGCGCATCGACGGCGCCGAAACCCTTGGCATGGCTGCGGATATCACCACGTCAGTCGAAGGCGGCAATGAAATCGGCTCGCGGGCAAACACCTTCACTGCCTACCTCGGCGACTACTACGCCTTCACCACGGTGATCAGTGACCCCGGCTCGCCGGATTCTGCGCTGACCCCGCAGTTCGCGTCTAACCTGCTGGTGAAGGCTGTGTCGGCGTTACGTGCCTAAGGGCGGTGCATTAGATTGACGCGGATGATGAGAATAGCGGTCGCGATCGGAAGTGCCTGCTTGCTGGCGGCCTGTTCATCTCACGGATCGTCGGATAACGCGCCCTCCGCCGATATCACCAAGATTTCGCAGGTGAAGTCCGACTTCGGGCCGGAGTTCAAGGTCAAGGACGTCCCGAAGACCGGAATCGATCCCAAGGTGCTGGCGACGCACAAGCTTCCGCCCGGGCTGAAGTTCGACCCGCCTGACTGCTCGTCGTTCGTGGTCGGCCAGGACATGCCGCCGGGTCTGCAGGGAAACATGGCCGCCGTCTCCGCCGAGGGCGATGGGAACCGGTTCATCGCGATGGCCGTCCAGACGTCCGCGCCGGTGCCCTTCGAGGACCCCAGCAGGAACTGCAGGAAGGTGGCATTCGAGGGCGGCCGGATGCGCGGCCTCATTGAGGCCATCGACGCACCGCAGATCGACGGGGCACGCACCCAGGGGGTGCATCGCGTCCTGCAGACCGTGGTGCAGGGAAAGCCCCGCAGCGGCGAGCTTTACAACTACTCCGCGCACTTCGGCGACTATCAGGTGATCATCACCGCCAACCCGATGCTGCAACCCGGCAAACCCGCCGCGGCCATCGACACCAATAAGGCGCGCGACCTACTGGTCAAATCGGTCGCCGCGATCAGAGGCTGACTTCTTAACGCACGTCTCTGGGCCGGAACTGGATACTGACCCGGGGGCCGGTAGCCGCCGACGTTTTGGGCACCGAGTGCTCCCAGGTCCGCTGACACGAACCACCCATCACCAGCAGATCGCCGTGAGCCTGCGGCAGTCGCAACGACGGGCCACCGCCGCGCGGCCGCAACGCGAAGGTGCGGGTGGCGCCAAGGCTGACGATCGCCACCATGGTGTCCTGGGTGCTGCTGCGGCCGATGGTGTCGCCATGCCAGGCGACACTGTCCGATCCGTCGCGGTACCAACACAGCCCTACTGTGGTGAACGGCTCGCCCAACTCGCCGGCGTAGATGTCGTTGAGCCGGCGGCGCAGTCGGCTCAGCCGCGGGTGCGGCGGGTCCTCAGCGGTGAGGTCATGAAAGCTCACCAGGCGCGGCACATCGAGGACGCGGTCGTACATCTGCCGCCGCTCGGCTCGCCACGGCACCGTGGTGAGCAGTTCGCTCAATAAGTCGTCGGCCCCGCTCAGCCATCCGGAGCGGATGTCGATCCAGGCTCCGTTGCCCAGCGGTCTGCGCCCGGCGCACTCGAATAACGACTCCTGTACCGCAATCGCCACGGCGCCGAGTCTATCGCACACTCGTTCGAATTTGCTTGGCGACGATGCGGGCCGTGCAGCGGCCTGGGGAGAAGCCGGGCCATTGAACTACAGGCGGACTGGTCCGGGGCCCTGCTCGGCGAGCACGTCGCCCGGGTTGAACAACGCGCAACTGCGCAGGCTCAGACAACCGCAGCCGATGCAGTCGGCGAGGTTATCGCGCAGCCGCTGAAGGTGCAGGATCCGATCGTCGAGGTCGGTTCGCCAGCCGGCGGACAGTCGAGCCCAGTCCCGGCTGGTCGGGACCCGATCGGCGGGCAGCGTGGCCAGGGCGCCGCGGACGCGTGCCAGTGGAATGCCCAGCCGGTGCGACATTCTGATGAAGGCGACCCGTCGTAGGGTGTCGCGAGTGTAGCGGCGCTGGTTGCCTGACGTGCGCCTGCTGGTGATCAGCCCCTGCCGCTCGTAGAAGTGCAAAGCCGAGACCGCAACGCCGGCCCGAGCGGACAGTTCGCCGGGAAGCAGTTCCTCGGTGTCCATAACCTAAACCATACTTGAGGTGACGGTTCGGGTTACAGCGGCACAGCCGATTTCACCACGCAGCAGGATGCGGGAACGGAGTTGGACCGGCCCTTCAGGGACGTTGCTCTACACGCCGATTCGTCATCGGGCTGGTGACCAGTCCCACACGGATAGGTCATCGGGTGGGTAGTCGGCGCAGTGATCCGTTTCTTTAGCGGCGACGCCTTTGTTGTTGAAGAAGATCTTCGCCCAGTTGGGCCACGCCGCCGTCATGGGATCGGCAAAGTTGGTGACCATTTGTTCGGAATAGGCTCTGCGATCGGCAGGGTTGAGCGAATAGAAGTAGTGCGCACTGTCGATGGCGGCCTGTTGAACCTGGGGCGACTTGTTGTGCTTGTCGATCATGTAGCGCTCATAATAGATTGGTGTGAAATCGCGTGCGGCGGCGAGGATCTGCTCGGCAGTGCACGTGCTGACGATCATCGGGTGGGGGATCGGGTAGTCGTCGGTCGAGTCGGCCATCGCGGTGGCGGGCAACGCCGTCGCGACCGTGGTGGTAAGCGCGGCGATCCCGGCTCGCACAACCGAACGTGTTCGCGGTCGCCTCGGCGGGTGCATGGCTATCTCCTCTCCGTTCGATGCGCCGCGTTGGCCTCGCGGACTGCGCTGCAACGTCATTGGTGACGTGCGGCCGCCGAGGTCAGGATCGGTACCTGGTCGGGGCAGTACGTGCTGATTGCGGCGGCGAGGAATTGGTAGCTTTGCGCGGTGGTGGTACCGCGCGGCAGGTTGACCAACGCGAAGCGGGCGGACTTGTCCGCAGTGGTGTCTAGGCCGTTGTGTAGTCGTTCACACGTGATCTTGCCCAGCCAGGCGTTGTAGTCGAGGGGACCGTAGATGCCGTGCCCGTGAAGCTGATTGGCGAAATCGGTATCCGGGTCGGCTTGCGCCGGGGCGGCCAGGGTGACCACGGCCGCCGTGACCAGTGCCGGCACTGAGACCTTCGCTAATCTCATTGCGGTCCTTGGTGACTCATCGCACCCACACGGAGCGGCTGGGTCGTGGTCGTCTCGTCGGTCGGCTGCTGAATCCGGGGCAGGTTGTGGTCGCCGCGGGGGTAGACGACTTGCGGCCACCAGAACCAGCGTCCCAGGAGCGTGGCGATCGAGGGCATCAGCAGTGAGCGCACGATCAGGGTGTCGAGCAGTAGCCCGATGGCGATGGTGGAGCCCAGCTGAGCGACAATAATCAGACTGCTTCCGAGCATGGAGGCCATGGTGACGGCGAAGACCAGGCCCGCAGAGGTCACCACTCCACCCGTGCCGGCCATGGACCGGATCATTCCGGTCTTGAGTCCGGCGTGGATCTCGTCCCTGATCCGGGAAACCAGCAGCAGGTTGTAGTCCGATCCGACCGCTAACAGGATGATGACCGACATCAGCATCACCAGCCAGTGGATTTTCATGCCGAAAAGGTCCTGCCAGACGAGCACCGAGAGCCCAAAGGATGCCGCAATGGAGCTGGCCGCGGTGCCGACGATCACGGCCGCGGCGACCAGGGCTCGGGTGAGAATCAGCATGATGATGAAGATCAGCGTGAGCGAGGACACCACCACGATCATGAGGTCGTATTTGGCGCCGTCGTGCATGTCTTTGAAGGTGGCAGCGGTACCACCCAGATAGATTTTGGCGTCCGACAGCGAGGACATTTTCAGCCCGTCCTGGGCGGCTTTTCTCTCCGCGTCGACGCGCGCGATTCCCTGCGGGGTCATCGGATCTTCCTGGTGGGTGATGAAGAAGCGAGCGGACTTGCCGTCGGGTGAGAGGAACATTTTCAAGCCCCGCTGGAATTCCGGGTTTTGGAACGCTTCGGGTGGCAGGTAGAAGAGGTCACCGTTCTTGGCGGCGTCGAAACTCTGCCCCATGACGATCGCGGTGTTGTTGAGCGCCGCATTTTGGTTCTGTATTGCCGACATGGTGCTTATCGTCGACAGTATCAATCCCCGGGTGTTCTTTGTGGTCTCGATAATCGGGATCAGCAGCGCGAGCGTCTGCGGCAAGAGCGCATCCAGTTTTTGGGTGTCTTGGTTGACGTTGTGCACCTTCTCGGTGAGCTCATCTACGCCGTCCAAGGCGTCGAACAACGACCTCAGCGACCAGCAAACTGGAATGTCGAAGCAGTGCTTGTCCCAATAGAAATAGGACCTGATCGGACGATAGAAATCATCGAAATCCGCAATGTGATCGCGCAATTCGTCGGTGATACCCGACAGGTCGTTCGTGTTTTGAGCCAGGTCGTGAGTAGTGGCGACGACCTGGCTCAGGACACCGTACAGCCGCTGGGTGGTGTCGATGAGGATCTGCAAATCGTCGGCCGTTTTCCGCAGATTAGCGATGGTAGTTTGCTGGAACGGATATTGCTGCATGGTGCTCTGGCCCCCCATGCTGTTCACGAACGGTATCGAGCTGTGCTGAATCGGAATTCCCAGCGGCCGGGTGATGTCCTGGACCATCGCGATACCCTCGGTGTTGAGGACGTTTCTGGCGACCTTGTCCAGAACCAGCATGTCGGCCGGATTGCGCATGTCGTGGTCGGCGTCGACCATCAGGATGTCGGGATTCATCCGGGCCTGGGTGAAATGCCGGTCGGCAGCAGCGTATCCGAGGTTGGCCGCGGTACTGGCGGGTTGGTACCAGCGATCGTTGTAGCTCGTGACATATCCGGGCAGCATGACCATGCCGATCAGCACGACGATGGCACTGGCGACGAGGATCGGTGCGGGCCACCGGACGACCGCGGTACCCACCCGCCGCCACAGCCCGCCGCCCTGGGCCGCGCGCTTGGCTTCGAAGAGACCGAACCGGCTGCCGACGAAAAGAACAGCCGGCCCCAGCGTGACCGCGGCCGCCACCAAAACGAGCATTCCGATCGCCACAGGTGCACCCATCGTGACGAAGTACGGCAGCCGCGCAAAGCTCAGACAGTACGTCGCCCCGGCAATCGTCAGGCCCGAACCCACGATCACCGGGGCAACCGACCGAAAGGTGGTGTAGTACGCGGTTTCGCGATCCTCGCCGGCCCCACGCGCCTCTCGATAACGGCCGAAGATGAAGATCCCATAGTCCGTGGCCGCCGCGATCGCCAGCATGGTCAAGATATTCGATACGAACGTGGTCAGCCCGAAAATGTTGTAGTCGCCCAGAACCGCGACAAATCCCCGGGACGACTGCAACCCGATCCCGGTCAAGAAAAGCTGGACCAGGGTGGTGACGATGGAGCGGTAGACCAGCAACAACATGGCCGCGATCGCCACGAGAGTAAACAACGTGATCTTCTTCAGGCTGGCGTTCCCCACGACGTGCTGATCAAAGGTGAGCGCGGCCGGCCCGGTGACATAGGCCTTCACCCCGGGCGGGGCAGGCGTTGCTTCCACGGCCTTGCGGACAGCCTCGACGGATTCGTTCGCTAACGTCGTGCCCTGTTCACCGGCGAGATTGATCATCACGTAGGCGCCCTTGGCGTCGGCGCTCTGGGCGCCGGCCGCCGTTAACGGATCCCCCCAGAAGTCCTGAATATGCTGAATATGCTGGGGATCCTGCCGCAGCTTGCCGAGGATGCTGTCGTAGTACCGGTGAGCGTCCGGGCCGAGCCGCTGCTGGCCCTCGACGACGATCATCACCGTGCTGTTGGAATTGAATTCCTTGAAGTTGTGACCCATCAGCATCATCGCCTTCAGGGATGGCGCATCTTTGGGGGCCATCGGCGACGAATGCGTCTCCCCGACCACTTCCAATGAGGGGGCGATCGTACTCACGACGACGGCGATGAGGATCCAGCCCAGGATGATCGGCACCGCCAACACGCGCATGGCATGGGCGAAGAACGGCCGCTTCCCGTGCTGCTTGGCGTGCGTATTGCCCGTCTGGGTCATGCGGACTTCACCAGGCAAAAGGTCTGGGCGTTAACCCCATCGGTACTTTTTTCGTCCCGGACCGTCCCGTCCACGGTGATACGACAGCCGATGTGATCGCTGTCGCCCTGCACCATGATGTTGGCGCTGACCGCGGGCAACGTGGTGGAAATCGTGGTTGACCACGGCAGGGCCGTATTGACTTCGTGGGTGTTCGCGTCCGCGTCGAAGTAGTCGATCTTGGCGGTGGTCCCTGTCGGGCCGAACACGTCATATATCACAATCTTTGGGTTGAACGGCACGATCTCGATACCAGCGCCGGCATTCGCGTTGAGGTCCTGGGAGGCAAAGAGTTTGTGTAGCCGCACAACAATCAATCCCGAGACAGCCAACACCACCACGACCACCAACGGTATCCACGCTCGTGCGGCCACGCCGGTAACTGGAATAGCTTTCACCTAAACACCTTTCGCTCAGTAACGGGCCTGTCGCCAGCACCCCTCGTCAGGTGTGACCGACACCGCGAAGCCCCGGGAGCAACCCTGCCCACCGGACCGTAGATCTCACAGATCATGCCTTTGGATGCTGTGCACAGTGTCGGAGACGAAACAGTTCCGGCCCCAACGTGATCCGAACGCGGGCTTGCAAATCACGCGGAGGGCGTCCCGCGCCGTCACAGTCGTTCCATCGCTCGAGACATCCGCGCCGCCTCGAAATAGGCGAGCTGACGGCGCGGTTGGTGTGGCCGGGGCCGTGTCAGCGCGGTGAGGATGCGGCCAAGTCCGCCCATCAGGGCTGTGTCCAGCCGCCGGCGGCGGGTCGACGCGATTGGTCTGGCCGCTGCCGTGCTAAATGCAACTTGGTTCTCGGTAATCAGGACCGGTGCGTGCTTCCGTAGCGTGCAGCTAGGCGCGGGTGTCAGCGGACCCGACTCGGTGTCTGAAGGTGCAAGAGGCACGCGTGTCACGTGCGACATGGCAATTCTCTTGTGAATGGCCCCGTATCGAGGGTTGTCTGCATACCATGTGGGCTGAAGAGTCCCAAGAGGCCGGGGAATAGCACTCCGCCGGGATCAATGGGCGCCGAGTGGGCCAGCGTCCCGACTCGGATCGGCGCGAAACCGGTTTGGGTGATGATTTCGGCGGTGATCCAGGCGGTATCGTTGTCGTCGGCGGCGTACCCGATACCCCATCGACCGGGTTCCCGGCGACCTCGCAGCCACAGCGTTTCGGCGAGCTGGTGTGAGAAAGCACGTGCCACCGATGATTTCGGGAACAACTCAGCGGTCACCGTGCCGGAAGTCTTGCCGCCGAGATCTTTGATAGTCATTACACCGTCGGCGTGCCAGAGGAACGGGTTCGAAGGATCGATGACGACCGCGCCGGCCAACCGATCGCGATAAACCTCGGCGAACGGCGCGACGGCCGCGTTCGGAATCGCCAGGATCGCCACTTCCGCCCCGTCGATCGCTTCCTCAATCGTGCGGACCGGGTAGTCGATGTCTTCCCGCTGATAGGCGGGCGGAGTGAATGCGCCAGGGCGTCGCGCTCCAATGATGACCTTGTTTCCGCCCAGGATCAGGTGACCGGCCAACGCCGACCCGATCAATCCAGCGCCGACTATCGCGATCCGGTGCTGCAGTCCCATTGGCATCTCTACACCCCTGACTGACAAAAAACGAAAAATGTCAGCAGTCAGTATGCGCGCATCAAGTACGACGTGTCAACCTGTGCCACCACGTAAGACAGGCCGCGTAGATAACACCGGACGACTGACGTATCTAGTAATATGAGGTTCATGCCGCAACGATCGGCCAATCAGCCGGCCGCACCTACGAGCACAGACGACGCGCGGGAGCGCATCCTCGCCGCTGCTGAACGCTGCATTGATCGCCACGGGATCCGCAAGACCACGATGGACGACGTTGCGTGTGAGGTTGGATTGTCGCGTCCGAGCGTCTACCGCTATTTCGCTGACCGCGACGATCTGCTTATCGAGCTGATCACACGGCACGCGCGAGCATTGCTCGTCCGGGCGCGCAAATCGATCTCCCGGCAGAGCAGCTTTCCGGATCAGATCGTCGAGACTGTCCTCTACACCGCCGAACACGCCCGCCGCGATCCCCTGACCAGGCACGTCCTCGACCCTGATGGCACGAGCCTTGGCAAACGAATGGTCGCCTCGGGAGCATCGGAGAGGTGCAGAGCTGAGATGTGGGATCCCGTTCTCGACGCCGCCGTCGCCAACAATGAACTGCCACCTGGGCTGCCCCGGTCGGACATCCACTTGTGGCTGGGCAACGTCACGAAGATCGTGATGCGCGGCCTCGAGGACGGTGACGGCGACGTCAGGCGCTACCGGTCCATACTGCGGCGCTTCGTGGTCCCTGCCTTCGTTGGCTCAAAAGCGCCAGTTGGCGTGTGATCACCGCCTCTAGGAGTACCCGGCAGAATTATCCACCTGAACCGTACTTGAGGTGACGGTTCGAGTTACCGTGCTAAGTGTGAGTAGTGGCGACCTGGGGTGCGACTCCGAAGTGGGTGCACTGCGGGTGGCCATCCTGCACCGACCGGGCGCTGAATTGCGCCGACTCACGCCGCGCAATAACGATGATCTGCTGTTCGACGGATTGCCCTGGGTCGCAAGGGCGCAGGAAGAACACGACGCGTTCGCCGAGTTGCTCAGCTCCCGTGGCGTCGAGGTGCTGCTGCTCTCCGACCTGCTGACCGAAGCTCTCCGCAGTGGTGCTGCCAGGATGCAGGGCATCGCCGCGTCAGTTGACGCCACACGCCTCGGAATGCCTCTAGCGCAAGAGCTCTCGGCCTATCTGCGAGGCCTTGACCCGGCAGCGTTGGCGCATGTGCTGATGGCCGGCATGACGTTCGCCGAGCTGCCGTCAGCTGCCCGGGCGGACAACTCGCTGGTGCATCGGATGCATCACGACAGCGACTACGTCATCGAGCCGCTGCCGAACCTGGTGTTCACCCGCGACTCGTCGATCTGGGTCGGACCGCGGATCGTCATCCCGTCGTTGGCGCTCCCGGCGCGGGCGCGCGAGGCGTCGTTGACCGACCTGATCTATGCGCACCATCCGCGATTCACCGGTGTGCGCCGGGCCTACGAATCGCGCACCGCACCGGTCGAAGGCGGTGACGTGTTGTTGCTGGCGCCGGGTGTCATCGCGGTCGGAGTGGGTGAGCGGACTACTCCGGCGGGCGCGGAAGCCTTGGCGCGCAGCCTGTTCGACGATGATCTGGCCAGCACGGTAATGGCCGTGCCGCTGTCCAAGGAACGAGCGCAGATGCACCTCGACACCGTGTGCACGATGGTCGACACTGATGCGGTGGTGATGTACGCCAACGTCGTCGACACATTGTCCGCATTCACGATCGCGCGAACGCCCGACGGTGTGAAGATCTCCGACGAAGAGCCGTTCGTCGAAGCCGCGGCGGCCGCGATGGGTATCGACAAGTTGCGCGTAATCGACACCGGCCTGGATCCCGTTGTCGCCGAACGGGAACAGTGGGATGACGGCAACAACACGTTAGCGCTGGCGCCCGGCGTCGTCGTCGCGTACGAGCGCAACGTGCGGACCAACGCTCGTCTTGAGGACACCGGGATCGAGGTACTGACGATCGCCGCCTCGGAGCTGGGCACCGGTCGCGGCGGCCCGCGGTGTATGTCGTGTCCCGCCGCCCGCGACCCGTTGTAGTCGCGCGCGTTAGGTCACCGACACGCCCATGGCAGGACACCAAACCATAACGATCCGGCAACCGATTTGCCGCTGCGACGGGGAGCCTGCCAGTGTGGTGGTTGTGACTATTGATGTTGACGACGACCTCGTCCGCTTCCTCGAGCGAACACAGCTGGACCGGCGACCCCACCGGTGCACGCGGGGCCATTGGCTGCTGCCGGGGCACATGATCGTTGGAAGCATGCCGTGTTCCTGCGGTCGGCACATCACATGGGAATGCGAATGCAGCGACGTCATCTACGAGCCGGCACTCACTGAGTCATGCACCTTGCTCACCGGTCGAGGCGGGGGACTGTAGACGCGGACGCCAAGCGCTAACGCCAGCTGGGCAACCAGATCTCCATGTTCCAGGTGGGCTGCGAAATCGGCTGACCGGTAAGCACCGGAAACAGCCACGCGAAGTTCGTCAATACCAGTGCGACATAACAGGACACCGCAATCAGTCCGAGCGTGCGGCGTTCGGCACCCTGACGGGGTTTGTAGAGGATGTCGCCGAGGATCAACGCGATCGCCATCACCAGAAACGGCGCCATGGTGGCCGCATAAAAGAAGTACATCTGCCGATCGATGTCGGCGAACCACGGCAGCCAGCCCGCGCAATAGCCGACCAGCACTGCGGCGTAGCGCCAGTCGCGGCGCACGATCATCCGCCAACAGGCATAGCCGAGGACGGGCACTGCAAGCCACCACATGGCGGGGGTGCCGACCAGCATCAC
The DNA here is from genome assembly GCA_035314925.1 of Mycobacterium sp. Lineage (GTDB taxonomy): Bacteria > Actinomycetota > Actinomycetes > Mycobacteriales > Mycobacteriaceae > Mycobacterium. The sequence continues at coordinate 25,152 of DATFYT010000105.1, forward strand.
CGCCTTGACGCACGACTGCGCGCCGCAACCCGGGACGTTCTGCTGATCGATGGCGTAGAGCACCGGCCGCAGCGACATCGGCCAGGCCCACGGTTTGGATTCCCACGGATGGTAGTTGCCCGCCGAATTCGTGAGGCCGGCATGGAACTGGTAGGCCTTGGCGGTGTAATGCCACAGCGAGCGGATGGCATCGGGCAGCGGGAATTTCGACTGTGGCCCGATCGACTGGCCGACTTCGTGTCGATCGATGGCGGTCTCCGATGCGAACCATGGCGCGTAGCTGGCCAGGTAGACCCCGAACGGAATGAGCAGCAGCGCGTAGGCGGTCGGACCCACGTCGCGCCGGACGACACCCAGCCATGGTCGCAGTACCCGGTATTGGCGGCGTGCCGCCACGTCGAACGCCAACGACATCAACCCGAAGAACACCACGAAGTACAGCCCGGACCACTTTGTCGCACAAGCTAAACCGAGCAGCACTCCGGCGCCGAACCGCCACCAACGCACACCCAGCCGCGGTCCCCACACCGTCTCGGTGCTACGACCCTCGGTCAGCGCGACATGCATGCGCTCGCGCACCTGATCCCGGTCGACGATCAGCGCACCGAACGCGGCGACCACGAAGAAAGCCAGGAACCCGTCGAGCAGTGCCGTGCGCGCCACGACAAAGCTGACCCCGTCGCCGATCAGCAGCAGTCCGGCGATTGCGCCGACCAACGTCGAGCGGCTGATCCGCCGCACGATCCGCACGACCAGCGCCACCAGCAGGATTCCGAGTACCGCGCCGGTGAATCGCCAGCCCAGTCCGTTGTAGCCGAAGATGGCCTCGCCGATCGCAATCAACTGCTTGCCCACCGGCGGATGAACCACCAGGCCGTATCCGGGGTTGTCCTCCACGCCGTGGTTGTGCAGCATCTGCCATGCCTGTGGCGCGTAATGCTTCTCGTCGAAAATCGGTGTGCCGGCATCGGTCGGCGAACCCAGGTTCACGGTCCGGGTCACCGCGGCAAGAGCGGTGACCACGGCGGTCACCACCCAGCCTTCTAACCGGTCGACGGGCCCGAAATCGGGCACCGGCATCATCGGGCCGGGGCTGATAACGGGAACTACCCGCTCGGTAGCGACGAGTTCGTCGGGCGGCGCGGTCATTAGCAACTGATCGTAGGCTGTCCGCCATGACCGGTGGTCGACTGTTGCTGGGCGCCACGCCATTGGGGCAGCCCTCCGATGCGTCACGTCGGCTGATCGCCGCGCTCTCGTCGGCTGATGTCGTGGCCGCCGAGGACACTCGTCGGGTGCGGACGCTGGCCAAGGCGCTTGACGTCCGCATCGGCGGCAACGTCGTCAGCTTTTTCGATCACGTCGAGGCGTCCCGGGTGCCTGAGCTGGTCGACGCGATCAGCGCTGGCGCTACGGTGCTGGTGGTCAGCGATGCCGGGATGCCGCTGATCAACGACCCGGGCCACCGGCTGGTGGCGGCGTGCCTGGACGCCGGTTTGCCGGTGCAGTGTCTGCCCGGCCCGTCGGCGGTGACGACAGCGCTGGCGGTCTCAGGGCTGCCGTCGGACAAGTTCTGCTTCGAGGGATTCGCGCCGCGCAAGCAGTCGGCGCGCAAGGGTTGGCTGGCATCGCTGGCCGGAGAACGGCGCACGACGGTGTTCTTCGAATCGCCGCGCCGGCTACCGGCATGTCTGCGTGATGCGGTCGACCAGCTCGGCGGGGACCGCCGTGCGGCAGTGTGCCGAGAGCTGACCAAGGTGCACGAGGAAGTGGTGCGCGGATCGCTGGCCGAACTGGCGACCTGGGCGGCCGACGGTGTGCTGGGCGAGATCACCGTCGTACTGGCCGGTGCCACTCCGCGCGCTGACCTGCCGACGCTGGTCGCCGAGGTAGAGGCTCTGACCGCGTCGGGGATGGGCGTCAAAGACGCCTGCGCACAGGTGATTACGGCTACGCCGGGCGCGCCGTCACGGCGTGAGCTCTACGACGCGGTGCTGCGATCGCGCAGCTGAGGCGTCGCCCGCCCCGAGAATGGGCGCGGCCTTGTGCAGACATTCCTCCCATTCGGCGTCGGCGTCGGAGTCGGCCGTGATCCCGCCGCCCGACCCGAGCACCGCGTAGCCCACGGCGTCGAATTCCACCGTGCGGATCGCGACGTTGAGTTCACAGCCGGCTACCGGCGACGCCAAACCGACTGTCCCGCAATAAACTCCACGCGTCGACTGCTCCCACTGCGAAATCAGTTGTCGTGCACGTAGTTTGGGCGTACCGGTGACCGATGCCGGCGGGAAGGCGGCGTCCAGCAGCGCTGTGGTCGGCAGCTCGATGGGGATCCGCGCCGACACCGTCGACACCAGGTGCCACACGCCGGGTGCGGGCCGCACCACGAGCAGCTCGGGCACCGTGACCGATCCGGTGACCGCGACGCGGCCCAGGTCATTGCGCACTAGGTCGACGATCATGATGTTCTCGGCGACGTCCTTGCTCGAGGACCTCAGTGCCGACGGGGGAGCGGACAGCGGCAATGTGCCCTTGATCGGGCTCGAGGTGACCACGTCGCCGCGGCGGCACAGGAACAGTTCCGGCGACAGCGATGCCACCGCGCCCCAGTCTCCGGCGACGTAGGCTGCCCGCGCCGGCGCGGTGCGCGCGACACAGTCGATGAAAAAGTCCAGCGGTTCCCCGGCGATCGCGCCGGTGAACTGGGTGCACACGCAGGCCTGGTAGACCTCGCCGGCCCGGATGGCCTCCAGGCAGGCCAGCACCCCGCCGCGATGTGCCTGGCGGTCGGCCGCGTCCCAGTCGATCCGGTGAGCACGCGGCGGCGCCGGTGTCGTCGTATGCGCCGCCAAAACTTCCGACAGCCAACCGGGCATCGGGGCCCCGGACAAGCTCTCAAACCACCATTGCCGGTCGAGGTCGCAGCGCAACACGCAGTCCGTCCAGCCGCCGGCGGATTCGGGTATCCGGGTGGGCCGCCCGTCGGAACCCTGATCGGGGTAGGACAAGTAGCCGATCCAGCCACCGCCGACGGTGGTGCGGTGCGATCCCGGTCGTACGTCGAACGCGTCGGCCACGTCGACGGGTCCTACCGACACGCTCGGCGCGATCACGGCCAACGCGCCGAACCACTGACCGGTCAGCGCGGCCGGCGGCGGCAGCTCCAGCCGGTTTGTGGCATCGCCGATGGCGCGCAGCACCTCGGGTGCGCCGCCAAGATCGCCGAGCCGGTCGATTCTCACCCCACCAGCTTGGCAGATCTCAGTCGCGGCTGATGTGGCGCACGGTCGTCGCGGCGGCAAGCTTGTCGGGGTTGCGCATCGCGTAGAAGTTGGTGATCTTGCCGTCGACGATCTCAACGGTAAAGATGCCCTCCAGCCGGTCGCCGGCGTAGAGCACCACCGCTGGCGCCGAGTTGCAGATCGCCATCTCTGCCCGGACGTCGGGCAGCTGCAGTCCACGGCCGATCAGCCCGACGACAGCCCTGGCGACCTTGTCGGCCCCGATCACCGGCCGACGTGCCGCACTGGCCTTCCCGCCACTGTCGGCGGTCCACACCACGTCGGGGGCCAGCATCGACATCACCTTCTGGACGTCACCGCTGGCCGCTGCCGCCATGAATTCCGCAGTGATCCTGGCGTTCTGCTCCGGGTCGACCGGGGCGAAGCGCCGGCGTCTGGCTTGCACGTGTTCGCGGGCCCGATGCGCGACCTGCCGCGCCGCCGCCACCGATTTGCCTACCGCGGAGGCGATTTCGTCGTAATCGAATCCGAACACCTCTCGCAGCACGAACACCGCGCGCTCGTCGGGACCCAGGGTCTCCAACAGCACCAGCATCGCCATCGAAACCGATTCGGCCAGAACCACATCGGCCGACGGATCCTGCTCCTCGAGCAGCAGCGGCTCGGGCAGCCACGGCCCGACGTAGTCCTCTCGCCGCCGGGCGCCGGCGCGTAGCGCGTTGAGCGCCTGACGGGTGACCAACCGGGCCAGGTAGGACTTGCTGTCGTGCACCCCGGACAGATCTACCTGCGCCCAGCGCAGGTAGCTGTCCTGGAGAACATCATCGGATTCCGTTGTCGAACCCAAGATTTCGTAGGCGATGGTGAACAGCAACGGCCGCAGAAGCACGAACCGTTCGGTGTGCTCGTCGGAGGTGGTCACGGCGTTGTGACCGCATCGTGCGCGAGTTGCTCGGGACGCTGGCCGCCCTTGAGCCAGCGATACCAGCCAGGCCTGGCGGCCTCGCGACGGATACCCCACACCGTGCCTTTGCAGACCGCTTCTTTGATCGACGCCGCGACCCGGCCGCCGACGAACAGGTTCAGCGGGGTGTCGTCGGGACGGGCGAGCTGGACGGTGGCATACGAGCGCCCGATGCTGACGCACTGCCCGGTGAACGCCTGGTTGATCACCGCGGGTTGGGCACCGGCGATGCGGCTCAGCACCGTGTTGGCGGCCTGGGCGCCGAGCGGGATCGCCGCTTGGCAGCTCATCCGCAACGGCTGGCCGGACGGCGCGGCGGCGTCGCCGGCCGCCACGATGCGGGGGTCGTCCACGCTGGTCAGCGTTTCATCGGTCAGCAGCCGGCCCAGTTCGTCGGTGCGAAGCCCGCTTCGGGCGGCCAGCTCCGGCACGCCGAAGCCCGCCGTCCACACCGTCACCGCGCTGGGCAGAAGGGCACCGTCAGCCAGCACGACGGAGTCGGGCCCGACCTCGCGGACCACGGCCGTCTCGAGCACGTCGACACCGAGGCGGTGCAGCCATTTGGCCACCGAACGGCGTCCGGGCCCGCTCAGCGAAGGGCCCAGCACCCCGCCGCAGACCAGGCTCACCCGCCGGCCCTGCTGGGCCAGCTCGGATGCCGTTTCGATGCCGGTCAAGCCGGCGCCGATCACAACGACGGGGGCGTCGGGATGCAGCTCGTCCAACGCGTCACGCAACCGTTCAGCATGCTCGAATTCAGCGATCGGATAGGCGAATTCAACTGCGCCGGGCACCGTAGCCGGCACCGCGCCGGTGCTTCCGACGGCGTAGATCAGGTAGTCGTAATCCAACACGAAGGAAGAAGCCAGCTCGATCTGGCGGTCGGCGCTGTTGATCCGCTCGGCGCTGTCGACGACCAGCCGAATGCCCTCGCCGAGCAGCGTGCCGTAGTCGACGGCGGCGGTGCCACTGCGTGCGGCCAGCTGATGCAACCGGATTCGCTCGACGAAACACGGACGTGGATTCACCAACGTGATCTCGACGTCGGC
>DATFYT010000106.1:0-6675 GCA_035314925.1 Mycobacterium sp.
CCGGCGGCGGCATCGCGCACCGCTTGGGGATGCGTCCCAACTGGGTGCTGGATCTGCACAACGGCGGGTGCGCGGCGTTCGTGCTGGCGCTCAAAGTGGCCCGTCAACTGCTGGCCTCGGGCGAGGGACACACTGCGGTGATCGCGATCGCCCAGAACGCCGCGGGCCAGGTCTTCGACCAGCCCGGGGTGCGCCGCAAGGCGCAATCGTCGGTACCCGGTGACGGGGCCGCGGTCGGTTTGGTCACGCTGTCGGACGCGTCGCCCATACTCGACATCGAGTGCCGCACCTACGGCGAATACGCCGGCGACATGACGCTCGCCCCGGACCCACCCCGCAAGTGGTGGGCGGCCGGAACCGGTGAGATGTGCATCGGGTTCACCGAAACCAAGATCAGCAAGGTGCTCGCTCGCGGCAATCGGCAGGTCCCCGAAGTGGCGCTCGCCGTCTGTGATCGAACCGGGCTGTCCTCCAAGGACATTGATTTGCTCGTGACCAATCAGCCGAACCGGGTGTTCTTGCGTAACTGGCGCGAAGCGCTCGAGGTGCCCGAGGAACGTCACCGCGACACCTTTGACGACTGTGGAAACCTGTTCGGAGCCGGCATCCCGGTCAACCTGGATCGCGCGATATCCGACGGTCAGGTCAAGACCGGTGACGTGATCATGATGGCCGCATTCGCGCACGCAGGCGACTTCGCCGGCGCGGCAGCGATCCGCTGGGGCGGGCGAAGCTGATGGCCCAGCCGGCGCACGGGACTTCGGTGACCACCGAGATCCTCGCTACCCTGCCGCAGGCGGTTGATCCACTTGCGTTGTCGCTCAACGAGAGCCCATTTCCGCCGCTGCCGGCGGTTCGGTCGGCGCTAATCCACAGCATCGATGCCGTCAACCGCTATCCGGAGTTTCTGCCTGGGCAGTTGCGGCGGTTGGTCGCGGACCGAGTCGGAGTTGACGAAGAGCAGGTCGTGCTCGGAGCGGGGGCGTCGGGCGTGGTGATGCAGGTTCTGCATGCGGTCACCCAGCCCGGTGAGCGGATTGTGATGAGCCAGCCAACTTTCGACGGTTACCCGATCTTCGCGGAAATGGCCCGGCTGACTGCTGTCACCGTCCCGCTCAACCAGTACGGCCATCACGACCTGGCGGCGATGGTTGACGCCGCCACCGACGCGCGCGTGGTGGTGCTATGCCGACCCCACAATCCGACCGGCACGTTGGAGTCCATCTCGGCTGTCGAATGGTTCCTCACGCAGATCCCGAGCGACACGGTTGTGCTGCTCGATGAGGCCTACATCGAGTTCGTTGCCTCGCGCTACCGCATCGACGGGCCAGACTTGGTCCGGCGCTTCCCGAATGTTGTTGTGCTGCGGACTTTCTCCAAAGCCTACGGGCTCGCCGGCTTGCGGATCGGCTACGGCTTCGCGGCGCCGGAGCTGGCGAAGAAGCTGTGGACCATGCAACTGCCGTTCGGGATGAGCAATCTCAGTGCCGCGGCGGTAGCGGCTTCCTACGACGCCGAAGCCCAGCTTGTGCATCGCATTCGCCGGATCTCCTCTGAGCGCAACCGTCTGCGGCTGCGGTTGATGGCGATGGGTATTTACAGCACGGACTCACACGCCAACTTCGTGTACCTGCCGCCGGGACGCGTGCCATGGCGCGACGTGTTCGCTGAGAGCGGAGTGCAGGTCCGCCACTATCCCGATGGCGGCGCGCGGATTACCGTCGGCGACCTGCCGTCAACCCTGGCCGTGCTGTCCGCGGTCGAAAAGTCGCTGACCTAAACCCCGCCACGGCCCGTTAACGTCGTCGAGCTGCCCCGATCTGGACCCAAAGTGCGGTAAGAAAAGGGCGTGGCCGCATCGAGTTCCGACAATCGCGATCCGATCGCTGTCGCGCGGGTCAACTGGGAACGTGCCGGATGGGGTGAAGTCGCGCAGGGGATGGTCGCGGTGACGTCGGTGATGCGGGCCCACCAGATCCTGCTGGCCCGCGTCGAAACCGCTTTGCGCCCTTACGATCTGAGCTTTTCCCGATTCGAACTGCTGCGTCTGCTTGCGTTCAGCCGCAGCGGGGCGTTGCCGATCACCAAGGCGTCCGACAGGCTGCAGGTGCACGTCACCAGCGTCACTCATGCCATCCGCCGGCTGGAAGCCAACGGCCTGGTGCAGCGTGTACCGCACCCCACTGACGGGCGAACCACGCTGGTACAGATCACCGACCTGGGCCGCTCGACCGTCGAGGACGCCACCGTCACGCTCAACGAGCAGGTGTTCTGCGATATCGGGATATCCGAGGGCGAATCGCAAGCGCTGGTGTCGTCGATCGAAACACTGCGGCATAACGCCGGGGACTTCTAGTCGATCGTCGAGGGCACCGGAATCGTCGCGGTGACCGCCGTCCCGGAGCCGGGCCGCGACCGGATGTTCAGTGTGCCCCCGACCAGCTCGGCGCGTTCGGCCATCGACAGCACACCGTAGCCGCCCATCTCGTCGCCACCGAGCGGATTCTCGAAGGTATCGAAACCGATTCCGTTGTCGACGATTTCGAGTCGCGCGGTGTCGTCGTCAACCCTGAAGCGCAGCTGTGCCACCGATGCGTTGGCATGTTTGACGATGTTCTGCAGTCCTTCTTGTGCGATCCGGTACAGCGCGATCTCGATGTGCTCGGGCAGCCGGACGTCGGCCAGTTCGAGTTCGGTGTCCAGCTGCGGGATCGACCGGGCCAGGCTGGCCAGCCCGCCGGCCAAGCCCAAATCGTCGAGAACCGGCGGGCGTAGCCCGCCAATCGCGGCCCGCGCCTCCTGCAACGTCAACCCGGCGAGTTCTCGGGCCTGATCGAGTTGCTGCGAGGCTTCCGCCGGATCGTCGCTGACGGCTCGTGCTGCGGCATCGAGCCGGTACGACAGCGTGATGAGGCGCTGGGAAATACCGTCGTGGATATCGCCGGCGAGCCGGCGACGTTCGATTTCCTGGGCCTCGATCACCTGCTCGACGAACAGCTCGTGTGCCCGCTCCCTGGCCACCAGCTGCCGATGCAGCCGGGCCTGGTGCATGGCCCCGGCGATCAGCCGGCCGATGACCCGCAGCAGTTCGACGTCGCCTTCGGTGAACTCGCGGCGCGCGACCGTGTGCACGTTGAGCACGCCGACCAGACCACCGGGGTCGGTTTCCATCGGCATGGACACCATTGACGTGAAGTCGCGTCCACGTAGCGATTGGATCGGCAAGTAGCGTGGGTCGGCTTCTTTGTCGTCGGTGATGACGACGGGCTCACGGTGCTTGGCCACCCACCCGGAAATCCCGGATCCCAATGGCAGCCGGATCTTTCCCACCTGGCCGTCGAAAGGCGGTGTCGCACCGGCCAGCGTCAGCGAGCGGTCGCTGTCGTCGAGCACATGCACGAAGCACACGTCGGTTCCGGTGGCCGCGGTGATCATCCGCGCCGCCGCGGCCGCCAGCGGCTCCACGCCCGGGCCGCTCGAGGCGGCTTGGATGAGTTCCCGCAGCAGCGCAAGTTCACGGTCGGTGTCGACAAGATCGCGCACCGCGTGGGAGCCGCGGGCGGCGTTCTCGGGGGCGCCGTGTTGCTGCGCGGTCATCGGTAGATGCCTTCGCGCAGCGCAGTGGCCACCGCGCCGGTCCGGTCGCTGACGCCGAGCTTGCGGTAGATCGATCGCAGATGGCTTTTGACGGTTTCCTCGCCGATGACGAGTTTGTTGGCGATGCCGCGGTTGGATAACCCGTTGACCATGTACGACAGGATTTCGCTTTCGCGTTGCGTCAACCCCTGCCGGGCGCCCGGCCAGAACTCGTCACGCTGCAGGCGCGCCGCGGTGTCCGCCGCCCGGGCCGCCATCCCCGGGTCGATCACGGTCTCGCCGTTGTGCACCAATTCCAGTTGGCGCACCAGTTCATCGCTGTTGATGCTTTTCAGCAGGTAGCCGCTGGCGCCCACCCGCAACGCCTGGAACAAGTACTGCTCGTCGTCGTACACCGACAACATCACGACCTTGCGGCTGGGGTCGTGCTCGCGCAGCACTTTGCACAGGTCTAACCCGCTGAAGCCCTGCATTCGCACATCGCACAGCACGATGTCGGGTTGCAGCTCGTCGACGACGCCGACCGCGCGGTCGGCGCCTACCGCCTGCCCGACCACCTGCAGCCGGTCCTTGAACGCCGCCAGCATCGCCTTGAGGCCCTCGATGACCATCTCGTGGTCGTCGACCAGGACAAGACGCACCGCCATGGCAACACCCTAGGACTCTGCATCGTCGCCGGGCAGTTGGCCTTGCCAATCCCCCTAATGGGGGAGGTTGGTGAAGCGTGGGTTAGGGCAACCTGTGGACGTGCAAGCCAAGGGGCAGACTCGTCCAGCCCGGACCTTTTGGTGGGATCGGGAACGTCCGGCCGAAGCCGGCATCCTGCGCGCGGTGATTTTCGACGCCGATTCCGCGCTGGCCGATATCGAACGCGACGGTGACGTCGCAGCCAGGACTGGTCTGATCGACTTGGTGATGAGCTTGTTTGTCGCGGGCATCTGGGTGGGTGTGGTGAGCACTCGGCGCCGGGAGTGGGTCGAGACGTTGGTGCGGCAATTGGTCGGTGACGGCATCGTCGAGACAATCGTGACCGTCGACGACCTACCGGACGTCGTCGCCGGGCCCGGGTGCGAAGCCGAACTGTATCGGCTGGCGTTGTGGGAGATGGGAATAACGCACCGTAACGCGCTGGCGGTAACAGGGTCGGGGAGCGGGTGGCGCGCTGCCGTTGCCGCTGAATTGCCGACACTGGTCGTTCCCGCCGGCTACGACGGTGCGGATCTGCTGCGCGCGGCCGGTTGTCAGCAGGCCCACCGGCGGTGGTGGATTGCCCAGCAGCGGGTTGCCTAGCTCGGCGACGATGCAGAGCGCGTAGCGCGATGAGGTGGGGGTACCTCCCGCTTGCGGGGGAGAGCCGGGCAATCCAACCTAGCTGCCCCGGATCATCTCGATGACGGCGCTGAAATCCTTATCGGCGTTGGCCGCCGCGAATTTGGCATAGATCTCGGCGGCGTGACTGCCCAGCGGCGCCGCCGAACCGGTTGAGCTGACGGCGTCCATCGCCAGCCCCAGATCCTTGTTCATCAGCGCGGTCGCGAAGCCCGGGGTGAAGTTGTTGTTGGCCGGCGACGTCGGCACCGGGCCGGGCACCGGGCAGTTGGTGTGCACTGCCCAGCAGTTTCCGGTCGCCCCGGTGATGACGTCGAACAGCGACTGCGCCGACAGCCCAAGCTTTTCGGCCAGCACGAACGCCTCGCCGATCGCGATCTGCTGCACGGCCAGCACCATGTTGTTGCAGACTTTGGCGGCCTGGCCGGCGCCGGCCGCTCCGCAATGGATGATTTTGCCCGCCATCGGCTCCAAAATCGGATGCGCCTGCTGCAGCGCGTCGTCGTCGCCGCCGACCATGAAGGCAAGGGTCCCGGCCACCGCACCCTTGACCCCGCCGGACACCGGCGCGTCGAGCTGGGCCAAACCGTGCGAGCCTGCTAACGCGTGGACCTCGCGGGCGTCGTCGACGGAAATCGTTGAGCTGTCGATAAGCAACGCGCCTTGGCTTGCGGCGGGCAGGATTTCGGCGTAGCAGCGCTTGACCGCCTCGCCGTGCGGCAACATCGTGATGACGACGTCGGCGCCGGACACCGCCGCGGTGGCGCTGTCGGACACCCGCACACCGTTGTCGGCGGCAGCGACGGCGGCGGCCGGCACGGGGTCGAAGCCCTGCACGGTGTGGCCCGCAGCGACCAGGTTCGTCGACATCGGACCGCCCATGTGGCCCAGCCCCAAAAACGCGACAGTAGACATTCGGCTCACCCTTCTGCCCCTTCGGCGCCTTTTTACGCGCTGGCACGGACCCGGGCGGCCTCGGCTCGGCCGATGACCACCCGCATGATTTCGTTGGTTCCCTCCAGGATGCGGTGCACCCGCAGATCGCGCACGATCTTCTCCAGACCGTACTCGCGCAGATATCCGTAGCCGCCGTGTAACTGCAGGGCCTTGTCCGCGACGTCGTAACACGCGTCGGTGACGTATCGCTTCGCCATCGCACACAGCTCGACTTTGTCGGCGGCATCGCTGTCGAGTGCAGTCGCGGCCCGCCACAACAACATTCGCGAGGACTCCAGCGCGGTGGCCATATCGGCCAAGGTGAACCGGATGGTCGGCTCGTCGAGCAATGCGGACCCGAACGCCTGCCGGTGGGCGAGATATTCGGCCGACTTGTCGAACGCGGCCTGCGCCCCGCCGAGCGAACAGGCGGCGATGTTGATCCGGCCACCGTTGAGGCCGTTCATCGCGATGCCGAAGCCGGTGCCTTCGCCGTCCTGCCCGCCCAGCATCGCATCGGCGGGCACCCGTACGCCCTCGAAGACAACCTGTGCCGTCGGCTGGGCGTTCCAGCCCATCTTCTCCTCTTGACCGCCGAAACTCAGGCCCGGAGTGTCCTTTTCGACGATGAACGCCGATATTCCGCGTGGACCCTCGGCTCCGGTGCGCGCCATCACCACGTAGACGTCTGAGGTGCCGGCTCCGGAGATGAACTGCTTGACGCCGTCGAGCACATAATCGCCACCCTGCTTGACCGCACGCGTGCTCAGCGCGCCGGCATCCGAGCCGGCACCCGGCTCGGTCAGGCAGTAG
>DATFYT010000107.1:0-4185 GCA_035314925.1 Mycobacterium sp.
TCTAGGATGACGACCGCTGACCGTGCAGAACTGGAAGGGGTGAGCGCCGAGCGAGCGCCGCAAATTGTGGCGGGAGCTTTGGTCGCGGAGGCAAGTATGCGAGCGCTTTCGATAGAGACGGTGGACATTTGCCCGTGGGCGCTACGGGAGGGGCTCATTCTTCGCAAACTCGATAGCGAAGCCGACGGAACCGCCTTCGTAGAGACTTCCGTGCGAGATGCTGGTACACAGCGAGCCAATCGGAATGGCGGCAAGAAATGACCGGACCAAACGACACCACCCGACCCATTTCGGTGGCCGAGTTGCTGGCCAAGAATGGCACGCTTGGCGCCCCGGCTCCGGCCCGCCGCCGCCGTCGCCGCGGAAATTCCGACGCGGTGACCGTCGCCGAACTGACCGGCGAGATCCCCGTCATCACCGACGACATGGAGCCCGATGCGCCCGCGCACCGGGGTCCGGGATCGCATGTCCGCCGGGCTCACGGAGCCGCTCGCGTCGACGACGAAGTTGCCGAAGCGCCCGTGGAGGAGCCGGTCGAGAAGTCGTCGTACTGGTCTGAACCCGAGCCGCGCTGGCCGGCGTCCGCGCCGCCCCGTCCGCGCGAATCGGCGCCCGAGCAGCGCGAGGCACGGCTGCAGCGCAGCTCCTATCCGCGCCCGGTGCGCACCAACGGGCGGCCCGCGGCCGAACGCGTTGAGGCGCGCGACGACAAGTCGCCGGACCGGGCCGGCGCCGAGGGCATGAAGCCCGACCCGCTCGAGGATTACGCGGGCATGTCGGTGGACGTGATGGACACCGATGTCCGAGACGCCGAGCCGGTCATTGAAGACTCCGCGTACGTGCGCTCGTACCTACAGTCCGTCGGCAACGACGTCGACTCACGCGGTGCGGGCTACCACGACATCGCCGACGTCGCCGAGGAAGAGGACTACCCCGAAGACGGCGACGATCACGGTGAATCGCACAACTGGTCCCGGTCGGACAGCATGCGGCTCGGCGGAATGGTTGTGCTGCAATCGTTTTTGGCTGTCGCCTTCGGTGCGGGGTTGTTCATCGCGTTCGATCAACTGTGGCGGTGGAACAACATCGTCGCGCTGGTGCTGTCTGTGCTCGTCATACTCGGCCTGGTGGTCGGTGTGCGGGTGGTGCGTAAGACCGAGGACATCGGCAGCACGCTGATCGCGGTGGCGGTGGGGGCACTGGTCACACTGGGGCCCTTAGCGTTGTTGCAATCCGGCTAGGCCGCAACAGAATCCACGTGCGCCCAGCTATCAAAGTCGGTCTGTCGACGGCCTCGGTCTATCCAGAGAAGACCGAGGCCGCTTTCGAGTACGCAGCCAACCTCGGCTACGACGGCGTCGAGCTGATGGTGTGGGGCGAGTCGGTCAGCCAGGACATCGGCGCGGTGGCCAAACTCTCACGGCGCTACCGGATGCCGGTGCTGTCGGTGCATACGCCGTGTCTGCTGATCTCGCAGCGGGTGTGGGGGGCCAACCCGATTCCCAAGCTGGATCGCAGCGTGCGGGCCGCCGAGAAGCTCGGCGCCCAAACCGTTGTCGTGCACCCGCCGTTCCGCTGGCAGCGGCGCTACGTCGAAGGCTTCACCGAGCAGGTCGCGGAGCTCGAGGCATCCAGCGACGTGCTGGTGGCCGTGGAGAACATGTTCCCGTTCCGCGCCGACCGGTTGTTCGGTTCCGGCCAGACGATGGAGCGGATGCGCCGGCGCGGCGGCGGACCCGGGCCCGCCATCTCGGCGTTCGCCCCGTCCTACGACCCGCTGGACGGCGAGCACGCGCACTACACGCTGGACCTGTCGCACAGCGCGACGGCCGGCACCGACGCGCTGGATATGGCGGAGCGGATGGGCTCCGGCCTGGTGCACCTGCATCTGTGCGACGGCACCGGCCTGCCCGCCGACGAGCACCTGGCGCCCGGCCACGGCAACCAGCCGACGGTCGAGGTCTGCCAGATGTTGGCCGCCGGCGACTTCGCCGGCCACGTCGTGCTGGAGGTGTCCACGTCGTCAGCGCGGTCGGCCCACGAGCGCCAGGCCATCCTGGCCGAGTCGTTGCAATTCGCCCGCACGCACCTGCTGCGTTGACACGCCACGAACCCCGAAGGACATTCGACAAGTTGACCGCGTTATTCACCGCCGCGATGGAGCTCCGCGAGATCGACTCCGACGGCGTGCACGACGTCTACGAGGGCGAGCTGAACAAGCACTGGACCATCGGACCTAAGGTGCACGGCGGGGCGATGGTTGCGTTGTGCGCCAACGCCGCTCGCACCGCCCACGGCGGACCCGTTGAGCCGGTTGCGGTTTCGGCAAGCTTCCTGTGGGCACCCGATCCCGGCCCGATGCGGCTGGTGACGTCGATGCGCAAGCGCGGACGCCGGATCAGCGTCGTCGACGTCGAACTCGTCCAGGGCGATCGCGCCGCCGTGCATGCCGTCATCACGCTCGGTGAGCCCGAGCACCTGGTGCCGCCGCTGCTGTCGGCCAACCCGGCGGTGGGCCTGATGGATCCCGAGCCGCCCGACGATGTGGAGCCGATCGGCCGCGGCCACCGGCTGGCCGGGCTGGTGAACTTGTCTGAGGGCTGCGAAGTGCGGCCGCTGATCTCAACGTTGGGCATCTCCACCGACGGCCGGCCGCCCGTGATCCAGAACTGGGTGCGGCCGCGCGGCGTGGCACCCGATGTGTTGTTCGCGCTGATGTGCGGCGACGTGTCGGCCCCGGTGAGTTTCGCCGTGAACCGCACCGGCTGGGCGCCGACCGTGCAGCTCACCGCGTACCTGCGGGGGCTGCCGGCCGACGGCTGGCTACGGGTGGTCTGCACGTGCATGCAGATCGGTCAGGACTGGTTCGACGAAGACCACACCGTCGTCGACTCGGCGGGCCGCATCGTGGTGCAAAGCCGCCAATTGGCGATGGTCCCCGCGCCCTAACGACAAAACCCGCAGGCGTCTGAGATGCTGGGCGGCATGGCTCGAATCGCGTTCGTCGGTGGCGGCAGTATGGGTGAAGCCCTGCTGTCGGGCTTGCTGCGGGCCGGGCGGCAGGTCAAGGATCTGGTGGTCGCCGAGCGGATGCCGGACCGCGCCCGCTACCTCGCCGAAACGTACGGCGTGCTGGTCACGTCGCTGCCCGATGCGGTGGAGAACGCGACGTTCGTCATCATCGCGGTCAAGCCCTCCGACGTCGGCTCGGTGGTCGGTGAGATCGGCAAGATCGCCGCGGAAGCCGCCCACGACAGCCCGGATCAGGTGTTCATCACCGTCGCTGCCGGGGTCACGACGACCTACCTGGAATCCAAGTTGCTGGCCGGGACGCCGGTGGTCCGGGTGATGCCCAATGCGCCGGCGTTGGTCGGCGCGGGGATCAGCGCCATGGCTGCAGGCCGTTTTGCGACCCCTGAGCAGCTCAAGGAGGTCGCAGCGCTGTTCGACTCGGTAGGTGCGGTGCTGACGGTCCCCGAGGAGCACCTGGACGCTGTGACGGCCGTTTCCGGTTCGGGCCCGGCGTACTTTTTCTTGATGATCGAGGCGTTGGTGGATGCCGGGGTAGGGGTGGGGCTGAGTCGCGCGGTGTCCACCGAGTTGGTGGTGCAGACGATGGCCGGGTCGGCGGCGCTTTTGCTGGACCGGATGGAGCAGGACCGCGGAACGGGCAGCGACTCGGCGCGTGACCTGTCGCTGGATACCACCCCGGCGCGGCTGCGTTCGATTGTTACCTCGCCGGGGGGCACTACCGCGGCTGCGCTGCGGGAATTGGAAAAGCACGGTTTGCGGGCGGCTGTCGATGAGGCCGTACGGGCCGCAAAAACACGCTCTGAGCAGCTAAGAATTACACCTGAGTAATTTATAGAATTTTATTTATTTGCCACCACCCGTCGCAATAACCACACTAGTCCCGCTATTCTCTTTGTTGGTATGCACCTGTGGGTGCTAGCGGAGGGGAAGCCGCTGGTATTGCAGGAGCCTGATTGATTGGGTTGCGATGACGTCTATGAACGGGCCATCGGCTGGCGGTAAATCGGGACGAGACACGGGTTCCCCAGACGGCCAGCAGCCCCGGACGCAATTCCTGACGGTTGCTGAAGTGGCGGCACTGATGCGGGTCAGCAAGATGACGGTCTACCGGCTGGTTCACAACGGTGAGCTGCCCGCGGTCCGCGTCGGGCG
>DATFYT010000108.1:0-2373 GCA_035314925.1 Mycobacterium sp.
TTGCCGGGCGGTCAGGGCACCCGCCCGGATCGGCGTGACCCGCGGCTGATCGACTGGATTCGCGCCGCGGCGCCGCTGGCGCGCCGGACCGTGACCGTGTGCACCGGAGCCTTCCTCGCCGCCAAGGCTGGCCTGCTCGACGGTTGCCGGGCGACCACCCACTGGGCCCACGCCGACGACTTGGCTCGGGAATTCCCGACGATCGATGTCGATCCCGATCCGATCTTCGTGCGCAGCTCGCCGACGGTGTGGACGGCCGCCGGGGTCTGCGCTGGCATCGACTTAGCGCTGGCGCTGGTCGAAGACGACCACGGGACAGAGGTGGCTCAAACGGTGGCCCGGCATCTGGTGATGCACCTGCGCCGGCCCGGCGGGCAGACGCAGTTCGCCGCGCCGGTGTGGGTGGCCCGGGCCAGACGTGAACCGATCCGTGCGGTGCAGGACGTCGTCGAGTCCGAACCCGGCGGCCCGCACAGCATCACAGAGCTGGCCCGGCTCGCTGCGATGAGCCCACGGCACTTCACCCGGGTGTTCACCGACGAAGTCGGCGAGGCGCCCGGGGCTTACGTCGAACGGGTCCGCACCGAGGCGGCGCGTCGCCAGCTCGAGCAAACCGACGACACCGTGATGACGATCGCGACGCGGTGCGGCTTTGGCACCGCAGAAACGATGCGCCGCAACTTCATTCGACGAGTCGGCGTATCGCCCGACCAATACCGCAAAACATTCGCCTGAACCCGAGGAGCATCTCATGACACAGATCGCGATTGTCGTCTATCCAGGTTTCACTGCACTGGACTTCATCGGCCCCTACGAAGTGCTGCATCGGCTACCCGACGCCGAGGTGCGTTTCGTGTGGCACGAACCGGGCCCGATCACAGCCGACTCCGGCGTCCTGATCGTCGGGGCAACCCACTCGTTCGCCGAAACCCCAACGCCGGACGTCATTTTGGTGCCGGGCGGGATGACCACCATCGAACACGCCCGCGACGAGATGCTGCTGGACTGGGTGCGGTCCGCGCACCGGACCGCAACCTGGACGACGTCGGTGTGCTCCGGTTCGGTCATTCTGGCCGCCGCTGGCCTGCTCGACGGCAGGCGCGCCGCGTCGCATTGGGCGGCCCTGACCATGCTGAAAGGCCTGGGCGCCAACCCCGTTGGCGATGAACGGGTGGTGCACGAGGGCAACATCGTCACCAGCGCCGGGGTGTCGGCGGGCATCGATCTGGCCTTATGGCTGGCCGCCCAGATCGGTGGCCAGGACCGCGCGAAGGTCATCCAGTTGTCCATCGAATACGACCCGCAACCGCCGTTCGACTCCGGCCACATGTCCAAGGCATCGGCGAAGACCAAGGCGGCTGCCACCGCGCTGCTCGCCCGCGATGTCGCCAAACCGACTCAGCTCAAGGCCGGCACGCAGCTGCTCTGGAATCACGCGCTGACAGCCGCCCGGGCCAAGGTCGCGCGTCGCTAGCCGGCTATTGCGTCGACCACCGCGCCCGGCTCGTCGATCGAGACGAAGGTCCTTGAACCCGGCACCTCGATCAGTTTCCCGTTGCTGAACACCTCGGCCAGCCGCCGGCCCAGGCTCGGTTTGAACACCCGATCGTCCTGGCCCCAGACCAGCGTCACCGGCTTGTCGAACCGGGTCAGCCGGGCCGCCACGTCGGTCAGATCGGTGGCGGCGATCTGGCGCAGCAGAGCCGCCAGATCACGGCAGATCCGGGCGTCGTTCAGGCAGGGCGCGATCCAGTCGGCCGTGAGGTGGTTGTTGGGTCGGCTGATCAGCAAGCCGAAGCCGAGTGCGGAGTTTCGCATCGCCGCCAGCCGCATCGGCCCCATCAGGGCCTTGATCGAGATCGGGCCGCGCAACAGGCTGAACACCGCGTCGAACGGGAACGGCGGGCATTGGTCGAAAGCGTCGCAGTTGGTCAGCACCAGCCGCCCGATCCGATCCGACCGGGCGTCGACGGCCAGCTGACAGATGCCGCCGCCGGTGTCGCTGCCGACCAGCGTCACGTCGGACAGGTCGAGGGCCTCGATCGCGTCGTTGACGATCTCCGCGACGCCGTGCAGCGACAGCGCGCCGGCGTCCTTGACCGGAATGGTGTGCGATCCCAGCGGCAAGGTCGGCACGATGCAGCGGTAACCACGCCGCGCCAGCTCTTCGGCGACGCCGCGCCACAGCTCGCCGTTCACCAAGACGCCGTGGACGAAGAACACCGGCGGATGCACCGAATCCTGCGGCCCGAACTCTTGGTATTCGATGATTGCCTGCTTGAGTGCCAGCTCTGCCATGTGGATTGCTCCTCCTCGAACTCCCCGAATGTGCGTACCCACATTGAAGGTCCGGGGCCGCTGCCAGCTCGACGC
>DATFYT010000109.1:0-40395 GCA_035314925.1 Mycobacterium sp.
TTCTCTCATGACCGGATTTCGTGTGGGCATAATGGACTTCAATCTCGTCTCCCGCCCGACGGCCGAGAGTTTGACACGGGTCGGTTACCTGAATGCGCTTGCCAACCGCATCGACTCGTTTTGGGTTCCTGACCACCTCAACGGATTGTTCCCGCGTTCGTTGTGGAAGCAGAAGTATTGCGGTGCAACCAAGCTTGTGCCAACCCTCGATGCGTATATGGAGCCGTGGACCATGCTCGGGCACCTCGCCGCACGCAATCGAGTGGGTCGCATGTCCCTCGGTGTGAGTGTGACCGACACCGGTCGACGCAACCCGGCCGTCACTGCGCAGGCCGCGGTGACGCTGCACCTACTCACCCGCGGTCGGGCAATCCTGGGCATCGGCCCGGGCGAACGCGAAGGCAATCAGCCCTACGGGGTTGATTGGTCCAAACCGGTTGCGCGGTTTGAGGAGGCGATGGCCACCATCCGCGCGCTGTGGGGTTCGGGCGGCCAACTCGTCAACCGCGACTCACCCTATTTCCCGCTGCGAAACGCGCTATTTGATCTGCCGCCCTACCGCGGTAAGTGGCCCGAGATCTGGATCGGAGCCCACGGCCCGCGCATGCTGCGTGCCGCAGGCCGCTATGGCGATGGCTATTTTCCCGGCTTCCCACATCGGCCACAGGACTACGCACAACGGCTGGAAGTCGTTCGGGCAGCCGCCTCCGACGCCGGGCGCGACCCGATGTCCATCATTCCGGCCGTGTTTATGCCGGTGGTCACCGCTCGAAGCCGTGGCGACGTCGATGAGGCGATCGACTCCGAAATCGTCAAGTTCTGGGGGCTGTCGGCTTCCGATGAAGATTTCCGACGTCATGGTGCTCAGCACCCGTTGGGGGCCGGGTTCTCGGGGGCGCAGGATCTGATGCCGTTCAACATGGACGAGCAAACGGCCTTGTCCTATGTGGCTCAGGTTCCGCCGGCACTGCTGCGGGAGACAACGCTAAATGGGACACCCGAAGAGGTCATCGAGCAGGCCGCGCAGTGGCGCGACTGCGGAGTCCGCCACGTGGTGTTAGTGAACGCGGGCCCCTTACAGCGGAGCTTGCGTAAGGGGCTGGCCTCAGTGCAGCCGTTGAACAAGATCATCCGTGGACTCAAGAGACTTTAGCTGTGCGCCCAACTTTAAGTGTCCTTCGCGGGGACGAAGACGATCCGTCATGGACTGACCTCAAGGCTAAGCGGCGACCGAACCTTTGCGGGGACGTCCACGCGGCCGCTTGCGGTTCACGATGCAGCCACGATCGAGGATCTCGCCACCCCAGACTCCCCACGGCTCTTCGCGTTGCAGTGCCGCGGCCAGGCAGTCGCTGCGAATCGGGCAGTCGGCGCACAACGCCTTGGCGCGCTCCAGATCCGACGGGCTGTCGGCGAACCACAGGTCGGGATCGCCGGCGTGACAAGGCAACTCCGGCTGCTGTTCGTCGGGGACTGTCGGGCTCGACATGTCCGGTTCACCTGCTTCCTGGATCTGGCGGTGGTCTTGCGGAGATCCGAACCAGGTGATGGGCTGTCGACCCAAAAACTGTGGCCACGGATCCTTTGACTTCGGGTCCGTGGCCATTTGGCGAGATTCTGGGCTTTACCTAGGTAGAGCCCCGATCCACGGACGCGTCGGTCGCGGCGGCGTTGCGACGCTTACGCGCCGCGGCCAAGGCGGCCGCCGCTACGGCATGGGCAGCATGGTGGGAGCCGGTGTTGCCAGCCGCAACTACGGGCGATACTCGAGTCGCGCTCATGGTGATCATCGTGGCTCCCTCCTCTCGTCTGGTGGCTGCCGCGGGCATGAAAAAACCCGGCAATTTCGGTTCGAGGCTAAATGGTAGCAACCTGACTCGGCAAGCGATTTTCTGACCTGCGTGTTTAGTGGCGACCCGCTGCGCCCGCCTACGCCGCGCTGGCGATCGCCACGCAGGTTTGGTGGCAACTAGCCGCGGCTGCGGACCAGCTCCAACACGTCCGGGCCGAACTGCTCGAGCTTGCGCGCGCCGATACCCGGGATCGCGACCAACGCGGCGTCGTCGGAGGGCAGTAGCTCGGCGATCGCGATCAGCGTGTTGTCGGTGAACACCACGTATGCGGGCACCTTCAGATCCTTGGCGGTGCGCAGCCGCCAATCCTTGAGCTGTAGTAACAGCTCGTCGTCGATATCGGCGGCGCACGTCTCACAGCGGCGCAGCATGATCGCCGCCGGCGTGGTCAGCGGGTTGTTGCAGATCCGGCAGCGCGACGCGGCGCCGCGATTCCGCCGCGACCGGCTCGCAGTGGAGTCGGATTGCGTCTGTGGGGCGAGGCCGTTGAGAAACCGGGACGGCTTGCGGCTCTGCCGGCCGCCAGGATTTCGGGACAGCGACCAGCTGAGCGCCAAATGCATTCGGGCTCTGGTGATTCCGACGTAAAGCAGTCGGCGCTCCTCTTCGACGGCTTCGCTTTCAGCGCCGTGGGCCAAGGCGTGCGAGATCGGCAGCGTGCCATCGGTCAATCCGACCAGGAACACCGCATCCCACTCCAACCCTTTGGCGGCGTGCAGCGAGGCCAACGTGACACCTTGCACCACCGGCGGATGGCGTGAGTCGGCGCGGGTCCGCAGCTCGGCCACCAGACCGGGCAGGTCTAACTGCGGGCGGTGGGCGACCTCTTCGTCGACCAGTTCGGCCAACCCCGACAGCGCCTCCCAGCGCTCCCGGGCCTGGGTTCCCGTCGGCGGTTCGGCCGTCAAACCCAGCGGTTCCAGCAGCCCGCGCACCACGTCGGGCAGCGAGCCGTCGGCCTCGGCGTCGCGGCCGGCCGCCCGCTGTAAGACCAGCAGGGCCTGGCGGATTTCCTGGCGGCTGAAAAAGCCCTCCCCGCCGCGGACCTGATAAGGAATGCCGGCCTCGGTCAATGCCTCTTCGTAGACCTCGGACTGCGCGTTGATCCGGTACAGCACGGCGATTTCGGCCGGCGGCGTGCCGGACTCGACGATCCGCGAGATCGACGCGGCCACCGCGGCCGCTTCGGCGACTTCGTCGGGATGTTCCCGAAACGACGGAGCCGGTCCAGGGTCACGTTGACCGACCAGGTGCAGCTTGCTGCCGGCCACCCGCCCGCGGGCAGCGGCGATCACCTGGTTGGCCAGCGACACGACCTGCGGTGTCGACCGGTAGTCCCGTTCGAGGCGCACCACCGTTGCCTCCGGGAACTGCCGCGAGAAGTTCAGCAGGTAGCGCGGGGAGGCCCCGGTGAACGAATAGATGGTTTGGTTGGCGTCGCCGACGACGGTCAGGTCGTCCCGGTCCCCCAGCCACGCCGCCAGCACGCGCTGTTGCAACGGCGTCACGTCCTGATATTCGTCGACGACGAAGCAGCGGTAGCGATCCCGGAATTCTTCGGCGATCGCGGCGTCGTTCTCGATCGCGGCCGCGGTGTGCAGCAGCAGGTCGTCGAAGTCGAGCAGCGCAACATCGTCACCGCGGGATTTCAGCGATTCGTAGGCCGCGTACACGGTGGCGACCCGCGCGGCGTCCAGCGGAATGTCGCGGGCGGCGCCGGCCACCGCGTCCGGGTACTGCTCGGGGGAGATCAGCGATGCCTTGGCCCACTCGATTTCGCCGGCCACGTCGCGGACGTCGTCGGTGCTGAGCTGCAACCGGGCGCTGCTCGCGGCGCGGGCGACGACGGCGAACTTGCTGTCCAGTAGCTGCCAGCCGGTGTCACCGACGACCCGCGGCCAGAAATACCGCAGCTGCCGGTGCGCTGCCGCGTGAAATGTCAACGCCTGCACCGCGCCGACACCGGAGCCGCTCTGCGCCGCGGCCCCCAATGCCCGCAACCGGGTTCGCATTTCGCCCGCGGCGCGTTGGGTGAATGTCACTGCCAACACCTGGCCCGCGGCCACATGTCCGGCGGCGACGAGTTGGGCGATGCGATGGGTGATGGTGCGGGTCTTGCCGGTGCCCGCACCGGCCAGCACGCAGACCGGTCCGCGCGGGGCCAGCACGGCCTCGCGCTGTTCATCGTCGAGGTCGGCAATCAATGGGTCTGTGATCACCGGCATGGCGTCCATCTTGGCAGTGGTCGCCGACAAACACCGGGCAGCGCCACGGCGCGGCATAACGCGGACGCACGTTATGTTTGACCAACTATGACGAATGCTTCTAACGCTTCGCTGACGATGTACACTACAACCTGGTGTGGGTACTGCCAACGGCTCAAGACCATGTTGAAGGACTCCGGCATCCCCTACGACGAAGTCGACATCGAACAGGACTCCGCAGCAGCCGACTTTGTCGGCTCAGTGAACGGCGGCAATCTCACGGTTCCGACGCTGAAGTTCGCCGACGGCTCGACGATGACCAACCCGGCCGCGAACGAGATCGAGGCGAAGCTGGCTCAGCTGACCGGCTAGCGTCAGCCCGCTTCGGCCCAGGATTCGATGATCACGCGCGCGATCGATACCGACCCGGGCAGCAGCAGCTTGGCGTCCTCGGCGCTGCTCCAGTCGCCTAGGGCCAGCGCGGCGCGGACCTCGGCGCGAGTAAACCACGCGGCCTCGGCGATCTCCCCGTCGTTGAAGGAGAAGTCCTGGTCGGGATCGCCGATCGCGTGGAAGCCGACCATCAGTGAGCGCGGGAACGGCCACGGCTGGCTGCCGAGGTAGCGCACATCGCGGACGGTCAGCCCGATTTCCTCGCGGATCTCGCGCACCACACAGGTTTCGAACGCCTCGCCGGCTTCGACAAATCCAGCCAACAACGAGAACATCCGCTCCGGCCACACGGTTTGCCGGGCCAGTACCGCGCGGTCGCCGCCGTCATGCACCAGGCAGATCACGGCGGGGTCGATGCGCGGAAATTCCTCGTGACCGGTGACCGGGTTGACCCGTGCCCAGCCGGCTCGGATCGGTTTGGTGGGCGAGCCGTCCACGGAGCTGAACCGGGCGCTCGAATGCCAGTTGAGCAGCGCCGCCGCCGACGACACCAGTTGTGCGCCCACGTCGTCGAAGAGTTGGCCACCCCGGCGAAGGTCGGCCACCTCGGCTTGCCCGTCGGGTTCGTCGGATGCTTGAAGCGGACCCCGGACCGCCCAGACATCGCGACCGTCCTCGAGACGACCCAGGAACACCGCGTCCGGTGGCGGCTTGTCAGCGAAGGCCTTCGCGCTGCCGAGCACCACCCGGCCGCCCGCGACCATCACCTGGTTGCGCGAGTCCAGCCGCAGCAGCGCCGCGTCGGCCCAACCCGCGGCGGCCGCGTCGACATCGGTGCGTATCTGGTCGGCGCGGTCGGCGCCGATGCGAGACAGCAACGGCACGCTGTGTAATTGGAAATCCACGTTTAAGCCTTACTTCCCGACACTTCGGACATACAGCAGGCGGTCGCCGGCCTCGATGGCGTCGACCTCGGGCGCGTCGACGCGCAGCAGGTGGCCGTCGCGGACCACACCGAGCACGATGTCGGACAGATGCCGCGGTGAGCCGCCGACCTCGGTCTGCTCAACATCGCGCTCGGCGATGGCGAATCCCTCGGCCGGCGTCAGCAGGTCTTCGATCATTGCCACGACGGTGGGCGTTGTGGTGGCGACGCCGAGCAGCCGGCCGGCCGTCTCCGAGGAAATCACGACCGAGTCTGCGCCCGATTGCTGCAGGGAGTGCCTGTTCTCGCCTTCCCGGACAGACGCGATGATCTTTGCCTTGGGCGCGATCTCCCGGGCCGTCAGCGTGGCCAGCACCGCAGTGTCGTCACGGCCGGTCGCGATAATGATCGATGCGGCCTGCGGGCCGCCAGCCAGCCGCAGCACGTCTGATCTGGTGGCGTCGCCGTGCACCGTGACCAGACCGGCTTCGTCGGCGTGGTCGAGCGCGACTTGGTCCACGTCGACCACGACGATGTCGGACGGCTTGACATCGTCGCTGAGCATCGCGCCGATCGCGGTGCGGCCCTTGGTGCCGTAGCCGACGACGATGGTGTGGTTGCGCACTCTCTTCCTCCATCGTTCGATTTTGATCGTTTTCCGCTGCCGTTCGGCGAGCACCTGCACCGTGGTGCCCACCAACACGATCAGGAATGCCACCCGCAGCGGGGTTATCAGCAAAATGTTGATCAGCCGCGCGGATTCGGTAACCGGCGTGATATCGCCGTAGCCGATAGTCGTCAGTGAGACGACCGCGAAGTAAACACAGTCCAGCACCGACAGTGGCTTGCCCCTGACGTCGGTGTATCCGCCGCGGTCGAGGTAGACGACGGCTGCCGCGACCAACATCGCGAGCACTGCGATGGCGACGCGCCGCCAGATGGCACGAGTGGGGTCACGACTCTCGGGAATTCGCAGCACACCGACCAGCGCATACGTCGGCTGCGCGGTCAGCGTCTCGTCGAGACCCCTTCGCCGCCAGCTAACTTTGACCACAGTTCATCGGCTCGGCCCGGCGCACGACACAATGTAACCATGACCGCCATCACCCCAGTAGCTCAACGCCACGCCAGCCAGAGCGCCGCATACCGAATCGCAGCGCTGCTGCTCGGCACCGGCACTGTCCATTTTTTGGCGCCGAAACCGTTCGACGACATCGTCCCCGCCGAGTTGCCCGGAAGTCCGCGGTTCTACACCTACGCGTCCGGCGTCGCGGAGGTCGGCATCGGCGCACTGCTGCTGGCCCGACGCACTCGGCGGAACGCCGCACTTGCGGCTGTCGCGCTGTTCATCGGTGTATTCCCGGCGAACGTCAACATGGTTCGACTGTGGCGGGACAAGCCATGGCCGATGCGCATCATTGCACTGGCCCGGCTGCCGCTGCAGATCCCGATGATCACCGCGGCGCTCAAGGTCCGGCGCAACGCCTAGCGCGGCGACGATGCGGCCCGCACAACGGGCGGCTGAGGAGCCGCGCAATCGGATCTAGCGCGGCGACGATGCGGCCAGCAGCGCGGCCAGCTCGTCCGGTTCCGGTAGCACATCGGGGACGACGGTGACTCCGGTGCGGACGTAATGAAACGCTGTGCGCACCAACGATTCCGGGCATCCACGCAACGCGGCCCAGGCTAGGCGGTAGACGCCGAGCTGGATAGCGGCCTGCCGGGTGGCTTCCGGGCCGCGCGGCGCCTCGCCGGTCTTCCAGTCGACCACGGTGGCGCCGCCGTCCGGGTCGGCGAACACCGCGTCGATGCGGCCACGCACCACGGTGCCGTCGATCGCCATCTCGAACGGCACCTCGACGTCGACCGGCGTCCGGGCAGCCCACGGTGACGCGAGGAAGGCGGCCTGCAGCGTGGCCAGCTCCTCGGCGTCGCGCTGGGCGGTGTCGGTGTCCGCCGCGCCGGGCAGGTCGCCTAGGTCGAACAGCCGCTCGGCGCCGTAGAACCGCTGGACCCACTCGTGAAATGCACTGCCCAGCAACGCATGCGGGTCTGGTCGTGTCGGCAGCCGGCGCATCAGCCGCTGGGCGGCGTGCTCTGGCTCGCGGGCCAGGTCCACCAGGCTGCTCACCGACA
The DNA here is from genome assembly GCA_035314925.1 of Mycobacterium sp. Taxonomy (GTDB): domain Bacteria; phylum Actinomycetota; class Actinomycetes; order Mycobacteriales; family Mycobacteriaceae; genus Mycobacterium. The sequence continues at coordinate 7,512 of DATFYT010000109.1, forward strand.
GTTGACTGGGCAGCGTTTGCGCCGGCGATCGCGCGGCGCGGGCTCGCTCGCTGAGCAGCGCGTCGACGTCGGCCGCCCATCCTTCGATGTCGGCGTCGAGCGGCGGCGTCGTCGCGTCCGACGACATCGCCGCGGCTACCAGCGCCGCCCCGCGCTGTACGTCGGCCCCGCGGCCGTCCATCGGGTCGACCGGCCACATCGCCTCATGAACGCTGTCACGCAACGGGTTTCGTTCGCCGTCCGCCGGCGCCGGCGCCCACTGCTCGATGACCCCGCATGCCTCGCCGGCAGCCGCCGACCGGTCGATGATGTCTTTGAGCTCGCTCAGGAAATCCGACGGACCGCGCGGCTTGATCCCAGTGGCGCCCCAATGATGGCCGGACACCAGCAGGGTGTCCTCGGCGCGGGTGATGGCCACGTAGAGCAGCCTGCGCTCCTCGTCGAGGCGACGTTGCTCCAGTTGACGACGGTGCGTGAATATCTTGTCCGACAGCTGCTTTCGGTCGATCACATCTGCCGTGTCCAGTACCGGCACGCCGTGCACACCCGCCGATGCACGATCACCGCGCAGCAACGGCGGAAGGTCGGCGGCGTCGGTCAGCCAGGTGCGCGGCTGCGCGGTCGACGGGAACACCCCGGCTGACAGGTGTGGCACCGCGACAACCTGCCACTCCAAACCCTTCGCGGCGTGCACGGTCAGCACCTGCACCCGATTCTGGGCGACGACGATCTGAGCCGGCGGCAGGCCGTTCTCGACGACGGTGGCCGCATCCAGGTAGGCCAACAGACCGCCGAGGGATGCCGCGGTCGTCGCCTCGGCGTAGCGGCTGACCACGTCGGCGAAGGTGTCGAGTTGCTCGGTGCCCGCCCAGCCCGACGCCGCCGGCAGCGCCGCCCGGACCTCGCAGTCGACGCCGAGCAGCCGGCGCACCTCGGCGACCAGGTCGGGAAGCGGATGGCCGAGGTGGCCGCGCAGCACGCTCAATTCCTCTGCGAGCGCGGCGATGCGCTGATACCCCGCCGCCGAATAGTCGCCCGCCGGACCGGGATCAGCGATCGCGTCGGCCAGGCCCGCGGTATCGGCTTCCGGCCCGGCCGCCTCGGCGATCCGCTCGGCGGTTTCACCACTGCGTGGCGCCTGCCCGCCGTCCAGTGCTACCGCGCGGCGCCACAACGCCGCGATGTCGCGGGCCGCAAGCCGCCACCGCGGGCCGGTGAGCACCCGCATTGCCGCCGCACCGGCGCTCGGGTCGGCAACCAGCCGCAGCATCGCAACCACGTCGGCGACCTCGGGTACCGACAGCAGTCCGGCCAGCCCGACCACCTCCACCGGGATGCCACGGGCACGCAGCGCAGCGGCCATCGGTGCGGCGTCGGCGTTACGTCGCACCAGGACCGCGCCGGTCGGCGGCGCAACCCCGTCGCCGACGGCCCGCTGATAACGCTGATGCAGACGATCGGCGACCCACTCCCGTTCGGCCTGCACGTCGGCCAGCAGCGCGCAGCGGACGGTTCCGGGCGCGGCGTCGGGGCGAGAGCGAAGCGCGCGGACCGCCACCGATCGTCGCCGCGCATCGGCGGAGACGGCGTTGGCCACATGCAGCGCCCGTGGCGGGTTGCGCCAGCTGGTTCGCAATTCCAGGACCGGCGCCGGGCTGCCGTCGGGTCGCGGGAAGTCGGTGGTGAACCGGGGCAGATTGGTCGCCGAGGCGCCACGCCAGCCATAGATGGACTGGATCGGGTCGCCGACGGCGGTCAGCGCCAGCTCATCGTCGACGCCGCCGCCGAACAGTGACGACAACAAGATGCGCTGGGCGTATCCGGTGTCTTGGTATTCGTCGAGCAGCACCACCCGGTAGCGCGCGCGCAGTTGCTCACCGACTTGCGGCACCGCGGTTGCCAGCTGCGCGGCGTAGGCCATTTGCGCGCCGAAGTCCATCACCTTTTCGGCCCGCATCCGCCGGTGCAGCGCGTCGATCAGCGGCACCAGCTCGGCGCGCTCGGCCTGGGTCGCCAGCATCCGCAGCAGCCACTGGCTGGGTCCGCGGTCACGTTGGTAGCGGCCCGCCGGCAGGGTGTGCACCAGCCGTTCGAGCTCGACATGCGTGTCGCGAAGCTGACCGGTGTCGACCAGGTGCTCGGCAAGCTGACCCGACAGCCGCAGCACCATCGAGGTGACCGTGGCCGGGGTTTTGTCGGTGTGCAGCTCTCCGCCGTAGCCGTTGACGACGTCGAATGCCAGCTGCCACAGCTCTGTCTCGCTGAGCAGCCGGGTGTCGGGCTCGACGGGCTGTACGCGCTCCCCCGCGTCCGGCGAAAGCAGACCGTATTCGCGCAGCAGCTGGCCGGCGAACGCGTGATATGTGCTGACCGCCGGTGTGCCAGCCGGCTCACCGGGCGGCGGTCCCGGGTGGCTGCCGATTGTCAATCCGGTGCCGCTTAGCCGGGCCAGCCGGGAACGGACCCGTCGCAGCAGCTGACCGGCGGCCTTGCGGGTGAAGGTCAGCCCCAGCACCTGTCCGGGTTCGGCGTAACCGTTGGCGACCAGCCACACCACCCGCGCTGCCATCGTTTCGGTTTTCCCGGCACCGGCCCCGGCGATGACCACCAACGGCCCCGGCGGCGCGGCGATGACCGCCGCCTGCTCTGCGGTTGGCTCGAAAAGACCTAGGGCACATGCTAATTCCGCTGGGTTATAGCGTACTGCAACTGGTGTCGTCATACCGCCCCCTCGGCGCCGACGTGGGCCGGACAGCTCGGCCGCAGTGGGCAGTGCGCGCAGCCGTCGTTGACCCGGGCGACGAATTGCGGCCCGGCGGTCGCCTCAGCCGCCTCGCGGACCAGGTTGCGCCACTCGTCGCGTGCCTCGGGTGTCAACGGGTCCTGCTCGCGTTCGGTCGCACCCGCGGGCCCGGTCTTGCCCAGGTACAGCAGCCGTGCACCGCCCGGCTCATCGCCTTGAGCTACCAGACCCTCGGCCACCGCCAACTGGTATGCGGCCAGCTGGGCATGTCGCTGTGCGTCGTCCTTGCTGACTGGCGTCTTGCCGGTCTTGACGTCGACGATGACCAGCCGACCGGCGGCGTCGCGTTCGATCCGATCGACCCGTCCGCGCAGCCGCACGCTTGCGCCACCTCGGGCGTCGAGCACTCCGTCGACGTCGACTTCGACGCCCACCTCGGTCAGCTCGCCGCGGGTCTGGGCCCGCCACGCCAGGAACGCCTGGATCATCGCGCGATGGCGCGTCAGCTCGTTGGCTGAATACCAACGAGATTCGAAGGGCAGGTGCTGCCAGGCCCGTTCCAGGGCGGCCAGCAACTGCGACTCGCTGCCTGCCGGTTCGGCGACCAGCGCATGCAGCACCGAGCCGACCGTGGAGCGCAGGTCGCGGGCGTCGGTTCCGCCGTGGCGTTCGGCCAGCCAGCGCAGCGGGCAGTCGGTCAGCGTCTGCAGGCTCGACGGAGTCAGTGTGACCACCTGGTCGTCCCCGCTCCACAACGGCTCGGTGGTGCTGACCGGTGTCATGCCGTGCCAACCGGCCGGGTCGGCGCCCGGCACACCTGCTGCGGCCAACCGCGCCAATTGCGTTGCCGCACAATCACGCATCCCGTCGCTCACCGCTCCCTGCGGTGCGCACACCACCCCGCGCAGCCGGCCCACCACGGCGGCCGCCGACAGCACCCGCGGCGCCGCGACCGGTTGCAGCGGCGATCGCCAGCGCGGCGAAGCCGGGCGCAGCGGGTCGCCGCCATCGGGTGAAGCGGCATCCGGGCTGCCGGCGGCCCACTGCGCGATCTCGGAGAAGAACGGCGACGGCAAAGAGGCCTCGCTGCCGTCGCCTGCCTCTCCGTCTATCGCCGTCACCAGCAGCCGCTTGCGCGCCCGGCCCATCGCTGCCACCAGCAGCCGCCGTTCCTCGGCCAGCAGCGGTGCCCGCATCGAGGCGTTCTCGGTGACCCCGTCGAGGACGTCCAGCAACCGCTGCGTGCCGAGCACGCCGCCGCGCGGAATTGTGTTGGGCCACAAACCTTCCTGGAGGCCAGCGATGACGACCAGGTCCCATTCGTGGCCCAGCGCCGCATGCGCGCTGAGCACGCTGACCTGCTCAGCTCCGGTCGTGGGCTCGAGGGCGCCGGCGGCGGTTTGCAGCGCGTCCAGGTGGTCGATCAACCCGGGCAGCGACGGGCCGGCAGTACGCGACAGGTATTGGTCGGTGGCGTCGAACAGTGCCGTCACCGCATCGAGGTCCCGGCCGGCCTGAGCGCTGGACGGTCCGCCACGCTCACACGCCGCCAGCCAGCGACGCTGCAGACCCGAGCGTTGCCACGCCGCCCACAAGATGTAGCGCGGGTCCTCGCCGCGCGCGTGACAGCGGGCAGCGGCGTCCAGCACCGCGCGTACCCGTCGCAGCGACCGCGCCTGGATACCGGAAACTCCGCCGCCGTCCAAGGCCTGCACCAACAGGTCGCCGAATTCTCTTGGCGGCCCGTCCATGTCGACGCGGCGGAGCGTCCGCCGCAGCTGGCGAAGCGAAATCGGATCGACTCGCCCGATCGGCCCGGTCAGCAGGGTCAGCGCACGCTCGCCGGTCAGCCGGTCGGCTGTGGCGGCCAGCACCGTCAGCAGCGCCTTCGCAGCGGGTTGTTCGGCCAGCGAACCCGAGACCGCCCGCGCGGCGACTGGAACTCCGGCTCGTTCCAACGCGTGGGACAACCCGGCGGCGGCGCGTGGCACGGACCGGACGATGACCGCCATCTGCGACCACGGCACCCCATCGATGAGGTGCGCGCGTCGCAACGAATCGGCGATCAGGGCCGCCTCCGCACCCGCGGACGCGGTCAGTCGCACGTCGACTGAGCCGGAATCGTCTCCGCTGCCCTCGATTTCGCAGCCGTCGAGAAGCCGGCCGGCGAGACCGGAGACTGCCCGCGCCACGGCGGGAGCGCAACGGTGTGACCTCGTCAGCGTCACCGAGGGCGAGGGGGCACGCCCCCTCGCCGCTGCGCGGCTGGGGGGACCCCCACCCGCTTGCGGGGGAGCATCGCCCAGCAGCGCCGCCGGCTCGGCGCCGCGGAAGCCGAACACCGCCTGAGCCGGGTCACCGGCGAGCAGCGTCACGTCAGCGCCGGCAGCCAGCACTCGCACCAGCAGAGCGGCCTGCGGGTCGAGTTGCTGAGCGTCGTCAACCAGCAGAACGCCGATCCGGGCGCGTTCGGCGGCCAGCAACTCCGGGTCGACCGCGAAAGCTTCGAGCGCAGCGCCCACCAACTCGGCGGCCCCGACTGCCGGCGTCGTCGCCTGCGGAGCAGCCGTTCCCACAGTGGCGCGCAGCAGCATCACCTGCTCATACCTACGCGCGAATTGGCCCGCGGCCGCCCATTCCGGGCGACCGCACAGCCGGCCCAGCCGCTGTAGCCGCTCCGGGTCCACCCCTCGTTCGGCGCAGCGGGTGAGCAACTCGCGCAGTTCGGCGGCGAAGCCCGCGGTGCCCAGGGCGGCCCGCAGCTCGGCCGGCCACGCTGTCGTCGTGGCTGGCCCGTCCTCGATCTCACCGGCGAGCAGTTCGGCGATGATCGCGTCTTGTTCAGCAGAGGTGACCAACCGAGGCGGTGGACCGCCGGCGCGCTGCGCCGCCAACCGCAGCACGGCGAACGCGTAACTGTGCACGCTGCGCACCAGTGGCTCCCGGATGACAGCACGGCAGGCGCCGAGTTCCTGCGAGCGCAACAACGTCGTCGTCAACGCACTGCGAGCCCGTGCCCCGATCCGGCCCGAACCCGTCAGCAGCAGCACCGATTCCGGATCGGCCCCGGCGGCGATGCGCGCAGCCGCCGCGTCGATCAACAAGCTGCTCTTACCGGTTCCCGGACCGCCCAGCACTCGCACCACGCCGCGCAAACCGGGATCCAGCATGGCGCGCGCCTCGGGACCCCAGCGGAAAGACATAGCGGCATGACATCACGGGGGTCCGACAAGTCCGCCCGGCCGGCGATGCGCCGGCGTCGAACTGGCACCATCAACGCGTGACCCGGATGCACGTGCACCGCTACGGCCCCTCCGGGCCGGTGCGCTTGCTGGCCATCCACGGGCTGACCGGGCACGGGAAGCGCTGGCAACCGCTGGCGAATCAGCACCTGGCCGAGATCACCATTGCCGCACCCGATCTGATCGGGCACGGCAGGTCGTCGTGGGCGGCACCATGGACCATCGACGCCAATGTCGCCGCGCTGGCCGCGCTGCTCAAGCGGCAGGCCGACGGCCCGGTTGTGGTGGTCGCGCACTCGTTCGGGAGCGCGGTCGCGCTGCACCTGGCCGCCACCCACCCCGACCGGGTGGCGGCACTGGTGTTGCTTGACCCGGCGATCGGTCTGGACGGCGAGCGGATGCGGGAGATCGCCGACGCTATGCTGGCCTCACCCGACTACCCGGACGCCGCGGAAGCCCGTGCCGAGAAGGCCACCGGCTCCTGGGCAGGGGTCGACCCGGCCGTGCTCGACGCCGAAGTCGACGACCACCTGGTCGCGCTGCCGGGCGGGCGGTACGGTTGGCGCGTCAGCCTGCCCGCGATGATGTCTTACTGGAGTGAGTTGGCCCGCGAAATCATGTTGCCGCCCAACGGAATTAGCACGACGTTGGTGCGGGGGGCGCGGACGTCGCCACCGTACGTCACCGACCGGCTCATCGCCGCCCTACACGAGCAACTGGGCGCTGATTTTCAGCTGATCGATTTCGACTGCGATCACATGGTGGCCGAGGCCAAGCCGGCGGACGTCGCGGTGCTGATCCGCGAACGGATGTCCTGATCGTGGCGCCGGTGACCGACGAGCAGGTCGAGCGGGTGCGCGCGCTGGTTGCCTCGATACCGGCCGGCAGAGTCGCCACCTACGGCGATATCGCTTTTGCCGCAAAGCTTTCCAGCCCGCGCATTGTCGGCTGGATCATGCGCACCGACTCCTCGGACCTGCCTTGGCACCGGGTGATCACGGCATCTGGCCGTCCCGCAAGGCATCTGACCACCCGGCAATTGGAACTGCTTCGGGCAGAAGGAATTCTCGCGATCGACGGCAAGATCAACCTGGACGAGATCCGTCACGAATTCTAGAGGAGCAAACGCACCAGAGCGGCCGTGCGGGCCAGACCGGGGAAGGCGGCCGCCGTCGAACGCGGGTGCAGCGCGTGCACCGCGAGCCGGAACATCAACGCACGCAACAACATCTGCGGCCATTCCGGGAGGGCGTTCCAACGTTCGATGAGTCCTTCGTCGGCCTCGCCCCAGGACAACGCGTCGACGACGACCACTCCGGCCGCCCACGACGCAGGCCGCCAGTACGGCGTGATGTCGGTGATCCCGGGGGCAGCAGCGCCGGCGAACAGCACGGTTCCGTAGAGATCCCCGTCGACCAGCTGGTTGGGGCTCTTGGTGGGGTGGCGCAGTCCGGCAAGCTGATTGATCAGCTCGACCGACCGCTGCCCGTCCGCGCTCGGCGACGCCGCCCGCGCGGCCGCCGGAACCGACTGCAGCGGTCGTTCTTCCCAGGCGGCACGGTCCGCGGCGACAAAGACGTCGACATCGGCCCACGGCGCCGCCGTGGGCCCCTGGGTGAGGAAGCGGGGACGCTCCAGTTTGCCGGTGGCCTCGTGCAGCCGCACCGCTGCCGACACCACCTCATCGTGCCGGGGCTCGGGTTGGCCGGCCACGAAGGTGTCTGCTCGCCAGCCGGAAACCACGTAACGCCCATCGGTCGACCGCACCGGCCGGGCCAACCGCACGCCGTCGACAAACAGCGTCTCGCGCACCCGCGCGGACCAGGCGGCGCGCGCATTGTCGGCGACCATCGACAACACGACTTCGCCGCACCGCCAGCCACCTTCCCAGCTGGCTCCCAACGGTATGGGCCGCACACCGCTCAGACCGAACGCCGACAGCACATGCTCGGGCGGCGGCTCGACAGTCACGCGATCAGCCTAATCGGGGCCAGCGAACTGTCGGAGCTAGACACGATGAGCCGGCTTCGCCCAAATGCGGTCGCCCACTCGAGCGGCGGCTACGCCGTCCCGCCCCGGACAGCCAGCGTCATCAACGGGTCAGTACATCACCATGTCGGGCTGCATCTGTTTGGCCCATGCCACGATCCCGCCCTGCAGGTGTACCGCGTCGGCAAACCCGGCTTTCTTCAGCGCGGCCAAAGCCTCCGCTGAGCGCACACCTGTCTTGCAATACAGCACGGGCATCCGGTCCTGCGGCAGCTTGGCCAAGCCCTCGCCGGAGTTGATCAGCGACTTCGGAATCAGTTGGGCGCCGTCGATGTGATTGATGTCCCACTCCACCGGCTCACGCACGTCGATCAGCGCCACCTTCTTGCCGGACTCCAGTAACTCCCGCAGCTCGCGCGGGGTGATCGTGGAGTCAGCGGCCGCCTCGGCCGCATCGTCGGACACCACCCCGCAGAACTCCTCGTAGTCGATCAGCTCGGTGATCTTGCGCGTGGACGGGTCCTTGCGGATCGTGATGGTGCGATAGCTCATCTCCAACGCGTCGTACACCATCAGCCGGCCGAGCAGCGGCTCGCCGATACCGGTGATCAGCTTGATCGCCTCGGTGCCCATCACCGACGCGATCGACGCGCACAGAATGCCGAGCACACCACCTTCGGCGCAGGACGGCACCATGCCCGGCGGAGGCGCTTCCGGGTACAGGTCGCGGTAGTTGAGGCCACGTCCGTCGGGCGCATCCTCCCAGAACACCGAGATCTGGCCTTCGAACCGGTAGATCGACCCCCATACGTAGGGCTTGCGGGCCAGCACCGCAGCGTCGTTGACCAGATATCGGGTGGCGAAGTTGTCGGTGCCGTCGAGGATCAGGTCGTATTGCTCGAACAACTCGACGGCGTTGTGCCGTTCGAGTCGCTCCTCATGGAGCCTCACGTCCACCAGCGGGTTGACCTCGGCGATCGAGTCGCGGGCGGACTGCGCTTTGGATCGGCCGATGTCGGACACCCCGTGAATGATCTGGCGTTGCAGATTGGATTCGTCGACGACGTCAAAGTCCACGATGCCGATCGTGCCGACACCCGCGGCGGCCAGGTAAAGCAGTGTCGGCGCGCCAAGGCCTCCGGCGCCGATCACCAGCACCCGGGCGTTTTTGAGCCGCTTCTGCCCGTCGACGCCCAGGTCGGGAATGATGAGATGCCGGCTGTAGCGGGCAACTTCATCCCGCGTCAGCTCGGCGGCCGGCTCAACAAGCGGTGGCAACGACCTGTCTGGTCCAGACACCGATATCGCCTCGATTCGTCACTGGAGTTTGGCATTCCGTGCGATAAAAACCATCACAGCAGCTGTGCCCAACAACGGCAAACAGCCGCCGCTGCTTCCCGAGCCGGGTCCGGCTGGATTGCCCGCCTCCTCAACAGACCGCTACGCGGTCTGCATCGTCGCCGGGCTAGGTTCGATTGCCCGGCTCCTTCTCAGACCGCTACGCGGTCTGCATCGTCGCCGGGCTAGGCGATCGGATACGGCCAGGGATTGAATCGGCAGGTCTTGCCGTCGGGCTTGACCCACTCCGGGTCGAATTTCGAAGCGTCGTCGTTGTCGGTCGAGAACGTCTGCTGCATCATGATCGGCGCCAGGCCGCCCTGCTGGTCGCAGGGCTCGTGGCGCAGATAGCCGATGGCGTGGCCGACCTCGTGGTTGATCAGGTACTGCCGGTAGGAACCGACGTCGCCCTCAAAGGACACCGCACCACGCACCCACCGTGCCTCGTTGAGGAAGACCCGGGGTTGCGCTTCGGCTCCGTAGGACGGGTTGTAGCAGGACGTCTCCAGCGGGAATTCGTAGCCACAGCCTTCCCGCACGGTCATCGGGGAGCTCAGCGAGATCCGGATATCGGGTTTGCTCCGGTCGGTCCCGTCGATCCTGATGAACGCGAACTGCGGGTTGCGTATCCAGCTTTTTGGGTTGGCCAGCGTTTGGTCGACCATTGCGGCGAACGCGTCGTCTCCACCGAACGCGGCGGGATTAATGCCGTTTTCGACGTCGACGGTGTATTTGAAGACCTTGACGGTGCCCTGGCCGATCTGCGGCGTGCCGCCCGGGACGATGTGCCATGTCTTGTCGCCGGCGTCGGTGAACGGACCGCCGTTGGGCAGCATCCCGGTGGGCAGGTTGGCGTCGAACTGAGTCAGACCGCGCGGAGGTGCGTCGATGATCGCCGTGCCCACTGCCCCGATTTTCGGCGGCCCCTGGACGGGCTCACCCGAGGCCGGCGCAGGCATGCTGGTCCCGGTCACGGTCTGGTAGATCACCACGGCGGTGACGGCAACCAGCGCCGGCAGCGCGTATGCGCGCCAGCCGTAGGTGGACACAAAGCGTCCGAGCCAGCTCTGTTTGCGCCAGCGGCTGTTATCCCGATTGGAGCGGACCCGCCCTGAGCCCCACGCAAGAGGATCCCGCTGCGCACGCAGGGGTTCCCGCCAGTCGTCGCGGAGCACCGGTGCCCGGTTGCCCCCGCGCCGATCCGGGTCGTAGGTCACGTCCCAAGGATGGCACAACGGTCGCTAGCTGGGACTCTCGGCGCGCCCGCAGGTAACGGCATACCGTTATCGGCCAACCCGCTCTGCCGAGCATTCGGGGCGTGGATGGTCGATCCCAAAAGCGCGGCGGGTAGTAGTGTCGTTGCGATTAGCCGCGCATCACTACACGGGCGGTACGACGATCAGATAGATAAGATTTGAGGACTTGATGAGCGATCTCGCCAACGCCGCCGAAGGGGGCGCGGTCAAGGTGGGCGGGAGTAATCGGCCGGCGGGGACGCGCGGCACCTCCCCCCGGCGGGGCAACCGGCTGCCCCGTGACGAGCGTCGCGGCCAGCTGCTCATCGCCGCGAGCGAGATTTTTGTGGATCGGGGCTACCACGCCGCCGGCATGGACGAGATCGCCGAACGGGCGGGAGTCAGCAAACCCGTTCTTTACCAACATTTTTCCAGCAAGCTCGAGTTATACCTGGCGGTGCTGCAGCGACACGTCGAGAACCTGGTGTCCGGTGTGCGCCAGGCGTTGCGCACCACCACCGACAACCGGCAACGGTTACGGTCGGCGGTCCAGGCGTTCTTCGATTTCATCGATCACGACGGCCAGGGCTACCGGTTGATCTTCGACAACGACTACGTCACCGAGCCCACGGTCGCCGCGCAGGTGCGGGTGGCCACCGAATCGTGCATCGACGCGGTTTTCGACCTGATCAGCGCCGACTCCGGGTTGGACCCGCACCGCGCCCGGATGATCGCGGTGGCCCTGGTCGCGCTTAGCGTCGACTGCGCCAGGTACTGGTTGGACACCGATCGGCCGATTTCGAAAGATGATGCCGTCGACGGCACCGTGCTGTTCGCCTGGGGCGGGCTGTCACACGTGCCGCTCACCCGTTCCTAGCCGCGCCGCTGCCGATTCCGAAACCCACCCGGCGCGAGTCCGCGACGCCGATCTCGACGTAGGCGATCTTGGCTGCGTTGACCACGAACCGGCGACCCTTCTCGTCGGTCAGGCTCAGCACGTTGGAACCGGCGCCCAGCGCGGCGTTGACCAATTCTTCGACTTCGCCAGGCGTTTGCGCACTGCTGAAGGCCAGCTCGCGCGGGCTGTCCGTGATACCGATCTTGACCTCCACGTCGGCCCCTTCCCGTTCTGTCCTGGTGGTCGTTTGGAAACCCTTCTCCAGCAAGCAGGCTAGTGGACGCCGCCATGGCGTGCTGAAAGCCGGTCGGCAGCAAGGCTTCCGTGGGCGGGTGAAGCCGACCGCCGTTGGCAAATCGTGACCTGACACGCGCGCGCCGCGACCTTCGGCTATCGGATACATAGATAACATCTGCACCATCAGCACCACGAATTACTTGGATAGTGACATCCAGGACTACCCAGACGATGACACCGTCGACGACATCTACGCCGACGGCGATGACGCGGTTGCGCCCTACGATCAGCGCTGGCGCCCGGTGGCGGCGATCGCCGGGATCGTCTTCGTGCTCGCGGTGATCGCCACGGTCGTGATCGTCAACGGCGGCGACAGCGCCTCGACCTCGGCGACGGTGGTGGTGCCACCTCGCAGCGCGGCACCGCGGCCCAGCTTGGTGCCGGCCCTGCCGCCCGAGACCGTCACCACCGTGACACCGCCCCCGCGACAGCCCAGCCCGACAGCCACCAGCACCGCGCCAGTCGAGATCCCACCACCTGCCGCGGTTCCCCCGGTACCACCGGACGTGACCGCTCGCACGTTTGTCTATCGAGTCACCGGGACCAAGGCACTCTTCGATCTGGTGACCGTCGTCTACACCGACGCTCAGGGCGCGCCTCAGACGGATTTCAACGTGTCACTGCCCTGGTCCAGGACGGTGGTGACTAACCCCGGAGTGCAGATCAGGTCCGTCGTCGCGACAAGCCTGACGGGTCATCTCAACTGCTCGATCATCGACGGCGCGGGTCAGCCCATTGCAATGTCGACCAGCAGCACGATGATCGCGACCTGCAACCGCTAGGCGAGGCCGAGTTCCCGCATCCGGTCGTTGTGCAGGCGCTGAAGCCGGTCGAAGAACCCCGCCAGCTGCGTCAAGCCCTCTGTCCTCGACACCACCAGGTCGACCAGCTCATCGTGTTCGGCCAACACGTACTGGGCCTGGGTGATCGCTTCGCCGAGCAGACGACGTGACCACAACGCCAGTCGGCTGCGCTGTCGCCCGCTCTTGGTCACCGCCGCGCGCACCTCGGCGATGACGAACTGGGAGTGTCCGGTCTCCGCCATCGTCGCGCGCACCACGTCGGCGACCTCGTCGGGCAGCCCGTCGGCGATCTGCAGATAGAAGTCGGCGGCCAGCGAATCACCCACATAGGTCTTGACCAACGCCTCCAGCCAGGTGCTCGGCGTGGTCAGCCGGTGGTAGCCGTCGAGCGCGGAGGCGTACCTCGAAATCGTCGGCACGACGTCGACGCCGCGGCTCTCCAGGGCGTCGTGCAGCAGCTCATAGTGCGCCATCTCGGCTGCCGCCATGCTCGCCATCGAGATCCGTCCCGCCAGATTTGGCGCCATCCGCGCCTCGTCGGTGAGCCGGTAGAACGCCGCGACCTCGCCGTAGGCCAACACCGCGAACAACTCGTTGACGCCGGGATGGTCCGCCGGCACTCGGTACAAGGGTGGATCGGACCGCTCGTCGGCGCCCGAAAGCGAAGTCATACCAACACTCTATGTGTCAGTGGCGGTGTCGGTGGCGACCCGCTGCGCCCGGCTTCGCCGCGCTGACCGGACCGCGATCCCCGGTCGCGACGACCTACCAGCTATGATCAATGCAGGTATTGGCAGTAGATCCTTACGGCCGGTACCGGTGCAATGTGCGTGCACGCAGTTGGCCCGCCTCATGAGCGCAGGGCCCGCGAATCGGCAACGTATTCGACAGTCAACTGGTGCGCGCGTGACCGCAACGATTGACTAACCGAATACGACACCGAAAGGCATCGCGTTTCACGCATGACCCCATTAATCACACCCACCCGAACCACATCCGAAACCACCTTTGCCGAACTCGGCGTCCGCGATGAAATAGTGCAGGCACTGACCGAGGAAGGCATCAAGCATCCCTTTGCTATCCAAGAGCTCACGCTGCCGCTCGCACTAGCCGGGGACGACCTGATCGGCCAGGCCCGCACTGGAATGGGCAAGACCTTCGCGTTCGGGGTCCCGCTGCTGCAGCGGATCACCACCTCCGGAGCGCAACGCCCCCTCAACGGCATTCCGCGGGCGCTGATCGTCGTACCCACCCGCGAACTGTGCCTGCAGGTGTCTGGCGACCTGGCCACCGCCGCCAAGTACCTGACCACCGACGACGACCGACGGCTGTCGGTGGTCTCTATCTACGGCGGCCGGCCCTATGAGCCGCAGATCGAGGCGCTGCGCGCCGGCGCCGACGTGGTGGTCGGCACCCCCGGCCGGTTGCTTGACCTGGCCCAGCAGGGGCATCTGCAGCTGGGCGGGCTGTCGGTGCTGATCCTGGACGAGGCCGACGAAATGCTCGACCTCGGCTTCCTGCCCGACATCGAACGCATCTTGCGCCAAATCCCCGACGAGCGGCAGTCGATGCTGTTCTCGGCGACGATGCCGGACCCGATCATCACGCTGGCCCGCACGTTCATGAACCAGCCCACCCACATCCGGGCTGAGGCGCCGCACTCCTCCGCGGTCCACGACCTGACCAAGCAGTTCGTATACCGCGCCCACGCGCTGGACAAGGTCGAGCTGGTCAGCCGAATCCTGCAGGCCCGTGGACGCGGCGCGACCATGGTCTTCACCCGCACCAAGCGCACCGCGCAGAAGGTCGCCGACGAGTTGGCCGAACGCGGTTTCGCAGTGGGCGCCGTGCACGGCGACCTGGGGCAGATAGCCCGCGAGAAGGCACTCAAAGCGTTCCGTAGCGGCGGTATCGATGTTCTGGTCGCCACCGACGTTGCCGCGCGCGGGATCGACGTCGACGACGTCACGCACGTCATCAACTACCAGATCCCTGAGGACGAACAGGCTTACGTGCACCGCATCGGCCGCACCGGCCGGGCCGGAAAGACCGGTGTCGCGGTCACCCTGGTGGACTGGGACGAGCTCGCCCGCTGGACGATGATCGATAAGGCGCTCGGCCTGGGCTGCCCGGATCCGTCCGAGACCTACTCCAGTTCGCCGCACCTGTACGACGAAATGGACATCCCCACCGAGGCCCGCGGCACCGTCGGGTCACCGCGCAAATCGCAGGCTAAGCGTGCCACTTCGGGTGAGCGCGACGGCGACCGATCGGGTCCGCGTCCGCGCAAGAGCAGCCGGCAGCGGCAGCGCACCCGCGGAGGCAAATCGGCAACAGGCCACCCCGACGCCGGCGGTGCCACCAACGGCGAGGCAGCGGCTTCGACCTCGGCGGTGTCTTCTGCGTCTTCTGCGGACAGCGCGAAGGCGAAATCCGGCGATGGCGCACACAGTGGCCGCCGCCGCCGTCGCCGCCCCCGCAAGTCAGCGGGCGTCGCCGCGAATGCCAACTGAACCGGTGTCACCTGCCGCCTGATGGTCAAACCGGAACGCCGCACCAAGGCCGACGTATTGGCCGCGGCAGCGATCGCGGTGGTCGTCATAATGGCTGCGGCGTTGATCTGGTGGACCAGCGATGCTCGGGCCACGATCAGCCGGCCCGCGGTGGGGCCCGCGCCCAGCCCGCGGCTGGCCCACGAACTGCCGGACTCGCTCAAGCAGCTCTGGACCGCCCCCAATGCGCCGACCGACCAGCCTGTCGTCGTCGCCGGAACCGTCGTCACCGCCGACGGGCGTGCCGTCCAAGGGCGTGATCCGGTCACCGGCCACGTGCGGTGGATCTACTCGCGCGGCAGCGCTCTGTGCGGGGTCGCCGGGGTCTACCGTTTCGCGGTCGCGGTCTACCGCGACGACCGGGGCTGCGGCCAGGTCAGCGCGATCGACGGGTCCACCGGTCGCCGCGGACCCGCGCGAAGCAGCTACGCCGACAAGCGGGTCAGCCTGTCCTCCGATGGCACCACGGTGTTATCGGCCGGCGACACCAGGTTGGAACTGTGGCGCTCCGACATGGTCCGGATGCTGTCCTACGGCGAGATCGACGCCAGGGTGAAGCCGTCCTCGAAGGGACTGCACACCGGCTGCCGATTGGTTTCGGCGGCGGCCAGCTCGGCGGCGGTTTCGGTGCTCGGCGCGTGTGGCAGCCAGGCGGATCTGCGGCTCACCCTGCTGCGCCCCAGCAAGGAAGAAGACGAACCGGAGCTGCGCGACGTGCCCGAGCCGGGGATCGGCGTGGGTTCCGGTGCCCGGGTCCTGGCGGTGGCCGAGACGAAAACCCTCATCTACCTCCCGGCGCCGCAGCCCAAAGTGGACGTGGTCGACGAGAGCGGCGTCACCGTGGCCAGCACGCTGCTGCCCAGGCCGCCGTCGACGTCGAGCGTGGTTTCGCGGCCCGGCAATCTGGTGACGTGGTGGACCGGCGACGCGGTGATGGTGTTCGACGGCGCAACCCTGACCCACCGCTATTCCATTGCGCCCGCAAGGCCTTCCGCTCCGGTGGGGCCGGCGACGATCATGGCCGGCAAGTTGCTGGTCCCCGTCACCGACGGCATCGCCGTTTGTGATCCTGTCACCGGCGACGGTGCAGGCTTTCTGCCGGTGGCCCGGCCGCCGGGCAGCTCCCCGGTGATCCCGACCGTTGCGGGTTCACAGATACTCGAGCAGCGGGGCAACACCCTCGTCGCGCTGGGGTGACTAGGCGTCGATGGTGAACGTCGGCAGCGCTTTGCCGGACTTCCAGTGTTTGAGCAGCGTCTGCGCCAACTCTCGGTAGGCGGACGCGCCCTTGTTCTTGCGCGCGGCCATCACCGACGAGCCAGACGCGCTGGCTTCGGCGAACCGCACGGTGCGCGGAATGGGCGGCGCCAGCACCGGCAGGTCGTAGCGGTCGGCGACATCGAGCAGCACGTCGCGGGTATGCGTGGTGCGCGGGTCATACAGTGTCGGCAGCGCGCCGAGTAACCGCAGGCGTGGGTTGGTGATCTGCTGGACATCGGCCACTGTGCGCAGGAATTGGCCGACGCCGCGATGCGCCAGGGTTTCGCACTGCAACGGCACAATGACCTCGTCGGCGGCCGTCAGCCCATTGAGAGTGAGCACACCCAGCGACGGCGGGCAGTCGATGATTACCACGTCGAAACGGTCGCCGAGCTTGTCCAGCGCGCGTTTAAGCGCGTATTCGCGGCCGGCCCGCATCAGCAGCATCGCTTCGGCGCCCGCCAGGTCGATGTTGGCCGGCAGCAGCGTCATCCCCTCGTCGGTGTCGACCAGGGCGACGTCCGGCTCCACCTCACCGAGCAACACCTCGTGCACCGACACTGCCAACTTGTCCGGATCTTGGCCGAGCGAAAAAGTCAGACAGCCCTGCGGGTCCAGGTCGACGAGCAGCACTCGCCGCCCCGCGTCCACCATCGCCGCACCCAGCGAGGCCACCGTCGTCGTTTTGGCCACCCCGCCCTTCTGGTTGGCCACTGCCAGCACTCGCATGTTCGTCACAAGGGCCGCTCCTCCTCATCGCATCGCTTTGCATCGTCATCGGCGCTGTCAGTGCCATCCTGGCATCAACCCCATTGTGCCCGCGCATGGATGGCGGTGAGTCTCAGGCACAATCAGTCAGCATGGGCATTGAGAACCATCGGCTGGTGTTGCTGCGGCACGGCGAGACCGAGTGGTCCAAGTCGGGCCAGCACACAGGCCGCACCGACATCGAACTGACCGATACCGGCCGAGTCCAGGCCGAGCTTGCCGGGCGCGTTCTACGCGAACTGAAACTCGCTGACCCGCTTGTGATCAGCAGCCCGCGTATACGTGCCCTGACCACAGCCAAATTGGCAGGGCTGGCCGTGGACGAGGTGTCCCCCCTGCTCGCAGAATGGGATTACGGTTCCTACGAGGGGTTGACGACCTCGCAGATCCGCGAATCAGTTCCTGATTGGCTGATCTGGACGCGCGGTTGCCCCGGCGGCGAGAGTGTGGCCCAAGTCAGTGACCGCGCTGATCGGGCCGTCGCGCTGGCGTTGGAACATATGACCTCGCGCGACGTGCTGTTCGTAGGCCACAGCCACTTTTCCCGTTCGGTGATCACGCGCTGGGTCGAGCTACCGCTCGTCGAGGGCAGCCGCTTTTGGATGCTCGCCGGCTCGATCGCTGTGTGCGGGTTCGAGCATGGCGTGCGACAGCTCGCTGCGCTCGGATTGACCGGCCTCCCGCAGGCGATCGCACCCGGGTGAGCACCACCGAACCACCGTTCGTTCTGTGCGGGCCGACCGGCGCCCTGGTCGCCGACGGCGTGCAAGCCTGCTACCGCAACGTCACCGACGCGCAAACCGCCTTGCGTTCGGGTGAAGTGCCAATAGTGCTGGGCGCATTAGCTTTTGACGTCAGCAGTCCCGCCGCGTTGATGGCGCCGCGTTCCGTTCGGCGCACGGCCGGACTGCCGGACTGGCCGACTGATCCGCCGCCGGCAGTGCGGGTGGTCGAGGCGGTTCCCTCGCCAGGAGAACACCGTGCCCGGGTTCGACGTGCACGCGAGCAGCTGACCGCTCCGGGCGGCACCCTGCAGAAAGTAGTGCTGGCCCGCGCGCTGCAGCTGACCGCCGACGCTCCGCTGGACGCCAGAATCATCCTGCGTCGGCTGGTCGCGCAGGACCCCGCCGCCTACTGCTATCTGGTCGATCTGTCAGCGGCGGGCGGAGAGTATTCGGACATGGCCTTGGTAGGCGCCAGCCCCGAGCTGCTGGTTGCGCGCGACGGTGACCGGGTGACGTGTCGGCCCTTCGCCGGTTCCGCGCCGCGCGCCGCCGACCCCGAGCTCGACACCGATGCCGGCGCCGCGCTGGCCGCGTCCGCCAAGGATCGCCACGAGCACCAACTGGTCATCGACACCATGGCCGATGCCCTGCGTCCGTTGTGCAGCGAGCTGACAATCGCGCCGACACCGGAACTGAGCCGCACCACGGCGCTTTGGCATCTCAGCACACCGATCACCGGACGGCTGCGCGACACCTCCACGACCGCAATGGATTTGACGCTGGCGCTGCACCCCACGCCGGCGGTCGGAGGCGTGCCGGCCGGCGCCGCCGCCGACCTGATCACCGAACTCGAGGGCGATCGCGGCTTCTATGCCGGCGCTGTCGGCTGGTGCGACGCGCGCGGCGACGGACGGTGGGTGGTGTCGATCCGCTGCGCGCAGCTTTCGGCCGACCGCCGTACCGCACTCGCCCACGCCGGCGGCGGGATCGTCGCCGAGTCCGATCCTGATGACGAAGTCGCAGAGACCACAACAAAATTCGTCACTATCCTGACCGCGCTCGGAGTTCCATTATGAGCACGCGCATCCGGCGGGCCACACCTGCCGACGCCGCGGCGATCACCGCGATGATCCACGGGCTGGCCGACTTCGAACGCGCGGCCGACCAATGCACCGTCAACGAAAAACAAATCAGCACAGCACTTTTCACCGAACCCACAACGCTGCGAGCACACGTCGGCGAGGTGGACGGTGAAGTCGCTGCGATGGCGCTGTGGTTTCTCAACTTCTCGACCTGGGACGGCGTCGAGGGCGTCTACTTGGAGGACCTGTATGTGCGTCCACGGTTTCGCCGGCTCGGGCTGGGCCGCGGGTTGCTCACAGCGCTGGCCAGGGAATGCGTGGACAACGGCTACACCCGGCTGTCCTGGGCGGTGCTGAACTGGAACACCGATGCGATCGCCCTGTATGAGTCCGTCAACGCTCAGCCACAGGGCGAGTGGACCACCTATCGGTTGTCCGGCCCGGAGTTGGCGGAACTGGCCGGTCCGCGCTGATCCGCTATTCCCCGCTGGAGACCCAGCGCACAGCGGGCGGGCTGAACAGCAACGCCAACACGGTCAGCGCAATGACGCCCACCGGGATTCCGACCAGAGCCCGGTGCGAACCCACCGCCAGGTACCACGCGACGGGCAGCAGCAATAACTCGGCGAATACCGCCAGCCCGCGACCCCAGTGCCTACCGAGCAGCAATGCGCAGCCGGCAGCGAGCACAGCCGCACCGACGAGAGCGAACCACGCCGCGGTGCCGAAGCCGTTGACGACCCGTTGGTCTGCACCGCCGAGTCCCCGGATCAGCAGAACAACAGCCAGAACCAGCCCCGTCGCGCCCTGCACGGCAACGATCGCCCCGGCGCCACGCACGCTTAGCGGCGCCGCCGGCTGACTACTCACAGCGTCAGCGTAGCCACTTCATTCCCGTAGGCTTTGGCGTCATGCGCGCCGTGCTGATCGTCAATCCCACAGCGACGTCGACCACCACCGCGGGGCGCGACCTGCTGGCGCACGCGCTGAAAAGCCGCCTAGAACTGACCGTCGAGCACACTCGACACCGCGGCCACGGCGGCGAAATCGCGCAGGCTGCCGTCAAGGACGGGGCCGATCTCGTCGTCGTGCACGGCGGCGACGGCACGGTCAGCAACGTGGTCAACGGCCTGCTCGGCCGCCCCGGCGACCTGCCGACCGGGCACGTCCCGGCGCTGGCGATCGTCCCGGGTGGGTCGGCGAACGTGACGGCGCGGTCACTGGGCATCCCACCAGGCCCGATCGACGCCACCAACCAGCTCATCTGGCTGCTCGACCGGTATGGCCGAGAAAAGAAGTGGCGCCGCATCGGGCTGATCGACTGCGGCGAGCAGTGGGCGATACTGAACGCCGGTATGGGGGTCGATGCCGAGGCGGTGGCCAAGGTGGAGGCGAAACGAGAAAAGGGCATCAAGGTCACGCCGACGCGGTATATCACCGCCGCGGTGCGCGCCACGGTGGCCTACTCCCGTCGCGAACCGAGGCTGATCGTCGAGTTGCCCGGGCGCGAGCCGATCTCCGGGGTGCATTTCGTCTTCGTGTCCAATTCCAGCCCATGGACCTACGCCAACGACCGGCCGATGTACACCAACCCCGGCACCACCTTCGAGTCGGGGTTGGGCGTGTTCGGTGTCACCCGGTTGAAGGTGGTGCCGAGCCTGAGGCTGGTCGGACAGATGTTTTCCAGGCAGCCCAAGATCGAGGGCAGCCAGGTCGTCCGCGACGACGATGCGGCCTGTGTGCGGGTCAGCTGCGCCGGGGCTCCGATTGCCAGCCAGTTCGACGGTGACTACCTCGGCGTGCGGGAGCAGATGACGTTCCGGGCGGTTCCCAACGCGCTGGACGTCCTCGCACCGCCCGCCAAGATAAGGCCAAGTTAAGGCCCTGACCTGCGGTAAGCGCGGGATGAGCGCAAAAAGGCTGGTCAGATGGGTCGGACTGTAGTACAAACGATTAAGGGATTTGGTAACAGATCGCCAAAGTGAGATTGCCCACGGACCAACGAGCCGCTATTGACATCTGTTGAGCCTGTGAAACGATCGAATGATCGCATGCAACGTTACGGAAACATCTCTTGTGCCTGCGTTAACAGCCGAAGAAAATCATTCGTGCGCCCTGCTGCGCACACAGTGAGGAGTAACGACTTATGGATTGGCGCCACAACGCGGTCTGTCGCGACGAGGACCCGGAGCTGTTCTTCCCCGTCGGGAACAGCGGGCCGGCCCTCGCGCAGATCGCTGACGCGAAACTGGTCTGTAACCGCTGTCCGGTGACCACCGAGTGCCTCTCCTGGGCACTTAACAGCGGCCAGGACTCCGGGGTATGGGGCGGCATGAGCGAAGACGAGCGGCGCGCGCTGAAGCGCCGCAACGCCCGGACGAAGGCCCGCAGCGGAGTCTGACCCGGGTTTAAGTCGCGTCAACGGTGCGGCCCCGACGAGAAGTCGGGGCCGCACCGTTGTGTGCAGCGCTACAGCGCGGCCCGGACGCGACGGCCGATCGGTACCCGCAACACCACGTCGGTTCCGCCTTCGGGGGCGTTGTCCATGTCCAGCGAGCCGTCCAGCTCCGCGGATACCAGTGTCCGCACGATCTGCAGACCCAACCGGTCGGACTTCTCGACGCTGAAGCCCTCGGGTAGGCCGTGGCCGTTGTCGTGAACTACCACGTCGAGCCAACGCGCCGACCGCTCCGCTCGAATCGTCACCGAGCCACCCCCGGCTGCGGGTTGGCTTTCTGCCGGGTCAAACGCATGCTCGATGGCGTTTTGCACGAGTTCGGTGATCACCATGATCAGCGCCGTCGCCCGGTCGGAGTCCAGGACCCCAAGCATGCCCGTGCGATTGATCCGGATCGGGGTGTCCACCGTCGCCACATCATTCATGATCGGCAGAATCCGGTCGATCACCTCGTCGAGGTTGACTTCCTCGTCCACCGACATCGACAGCGCATCGTGGACCAGCGCGATCGACGACACCCGCCGCACCGACTCGATGAGCGCCTCGCGACCCTCGGCGTTGGTGGTCCGGCGGGCCTGCAGGCGCAGCAGCGCCGCAACGGTCTGAAGGTTGTTCTTCACCCGGTGGTGAATTTCCCGGATAGTGGCGTCCTTGGAGATCAGCGCGCGGTCCCGGCGTTTGATTTCGGTGACGTCGCGAACCAGCACCGCAGCGCCGGCTGCCAAGCCCTGAACCACCAGCGGCAGCGTCCGTAGCAGCACGGTAGCGCCGCCGGCGTCGACCTCGATGCGCATGCTGGCACCACCGGCCAAGGAGTCGAGCACGTGCTCGGCGAGTTCACGGGCCTCGAACGGATCGGAGATCAGCGGGCGCGTGACGGCGATCAGGTTGTGGCCCTCCAACTCCGAGGTCAGGCCCATCCGGTGGTAGGCCGATAGCGCGTTCGGGCTGGCGTAGGAGACGACCCCATTGACGTCGAGTCGAATGAAGCCGTCACCGGCGCGCGGGCTGGAGCGCGACATCGCCACGTCTCCCACGTTGGGAAAGGTGCCCTCGGAGAGCATGGTGACGAGGTCCGCGGCGCAGTCGATGTAGGCGGTCTCCAGTGGGCTGGATTTATGGGTGTCCGCGAGGGCCTTCTGATGTGTCAGCACCGCGACCACCATGTCGCCGTGTCGCACCGGCACGGCTTCGATGTTCACGCCGGTCTGCTGCCACGAATACGATTGGCCCGCATCGCTTTCCAGTCCGATGGTGCCGGATTCGAACGCCGCGGCGATCAGCGGCAGGGTGTCGGCATCCAGCACGCTGCCGACCACGTCGCGCAGCAGAACTGTGGGGGAGGTATTCGGCCGGCACTGCGCGACGCACACCAGCGAACCGTCGTCGCGGCGGACCCACATCAGGTAGTCCGCGAATGAGAGGTCGGCGAGCAGCTGCCACTCGCCGACTACCGCGTGCAAATGGTCGACGGCATGACCCGGCAGCATGGTGTGTTCGGCGAGCAGGTCACCGAGAGTGGACATCGGCGACTCCCGCCACGAGGTAGAGGCGAGCCAATGGCTAGCTGATCACGGCGATAAGGTCGCCGGCCTGGATAACGTCTCCCACCGAAACGCTGACCTTGCTGACTGTGCCGGCAACCTCGGCCAGGACGGGGATCTCCATCTTCATCGATTCCAGCAGCACCAGGGTGTCGCCCTCGCCGATCTGGTCGCCCTCGCTGACGACGACTTCGAGCACGCTGGCCACGATCTCTGCGCGGACGTCCTCGGCCATCATCACCCCGTTCGTTACCCAGCCGCTGTTGGGAAAATTCTGTTGCTCTATCGAACCACAGTCAGTTGCCCCGGGCGCGAGGGAGTGAGTCCTAGCGGCGGGTCGTGTCGGGGGCAACGACGCAGGTCGGCCCCCCAATTGCGCGCTAAGAAAAGGCGTGGCTGATATCGCGGAGGTCTCAGTAAGCAAACTCCAAGATTACTAAGCGAACCTATAGAGTCCCGCCTGTGATCGTGTCGTGTTGTTCCTGTGACATTTGAGCAGCATTGTGTCCAGAGTGATTGGAGTGTCTGATGCACAGTATGTGAATCATCCGAATCCGAGGGGAATTCCGTTGTCCGAGAACATCTTTGCGAATCCGACAGCTCGACGCCCAATGACCAGAGTGAAGGTCGGCATCGGGGCTGCGCTGGCAGCAATCGCCACTTTCGCGGTTGGCGCCGGCATTGCCTCGGCCGCTCCCCAGCAACCATTCCTTGCTGACGATCCACTGCCTGTACCAGGCGTGGGGGGCATCGGCGGGGCAGGCGGCGCGGTGAACATCGCCAATTCGCTCTTCGGTTCGCTGAGCGGACTGATGAACAACGTCATCCCGGGCGCCGGGGACCTGTTGATGCCTGCCAGCAGCGCCTTGTCGTCCGGAGGCCTCGGCGGAGGAATGCCCGGCGGACTCCCGGGCGGAGTGCCCGGCATGCCCGGTGGGCTCCCGGGCGGAGTGCCCGGCATGCCCGGTGGGCTCCCGGGCGGAGTGCCCGGCATGCCGGGTGGGGGTTATCCCGGCGGCCTCCCAGGCGGGCTCCCGGGCGGACTGCCCGGCCAGACGCCCGGCTACCCCGGCGGCCTCCCAGGCGGAGTGCCCGGCATGCCCGGCGGCGGCTACCCCGGCGGCCTCCCAGGTGGGCTGCCCGGCCAGACGCCCGGCTACCCCGGCGGCCTCCCGGGACAGATGCCCGGCGGTCTGCCGGGACAAATCCCGGGTGGGCTGCCCGGCCAGAACCCGGGCTTTCCCGGCGGACTGCCCGGCCAGCCCAGTGGCTTCCCCGGACAGACGCCGGCGCTACCGGGTCAGATGCCAGGTGGCCTGCCGGGACAGACAGCAGGGGTAGGGGCGCCGGGGCAGCCTGCCGCGATCGTGCCAGTCGGCTCCGGGTCGATTGCGTAGCCCCGGGCTACGCAACACCCGGCGCATGGAAGACTGATCTGCAGATACATCTGCCAGGAGGAGATCAGTTATGGCCAAGCGTGGCCGCAAGAAGAAGGACCGGAAGTACAAAAAGGCCAACCACGGCAAGCGCCCCAACGCGTAGCCGGATGGGGGCGGCTACCGGCGGATGATCGTCGTACGACTGATCTCCAGCCGTAGCCGCTCCCGAAGGCCCTCCGGAGCTCTCTCGCCACGGCATTTGGTAGCGATCACCGCCTTGATTCGCTCCTCGAGGCCATAGAGCTGGAAACACGGCGGGCATTCCTCGAGGTGCTTACGCAGCTTCTCTCGAGTCTCGGCAGTGCATTCACCGTCGAGCAGTGTCCAAACTTCGGCGATCACTTCGGCGCACTCGGCCTTGATCTGCGGGGCTCCGTCTGCCGAGCGGCCATCGTGGCCCGACGTGGGCGAGAACTCGGTCACGACGACACCTCCTCGGGTGCCTGATCACCGCGGATGAAGCCTCGCTCCTTGGCCACATCGGTCAGCAACTCACGCAGTTGCCGGCGGCCGCGATGCAGTCGCGACATCACGGTCCCGATCGGTGTATCCATGATCTCGGCGATCTCCTTGTACGGGAAACCCTCGACGTCCGCGTAGTACACCGCCATCCGAAACTCTTCGGGTAATGCCTGCAGCGCCTCTTTGATTTCGGTGTCCGGTAACGCCTCGAGCGCCTCGACCTCGGCAGACCGCAGCCCAGTCGAGGAGTGCTCAGCGGTCGCCGCCAACTGCCAGTCGGTGATCTCGTCGGTCGGATATTGCGCCGGTTGCCGCTGCTTCTTGCGGTAACTGTTGATGTAGGTATTGGTCAGGATGCGGTAGAGCCACGCCTTGAGATTTGTGCCCTCTTTGAACGAGCGGAACCCCGCGTAGGCCTTGACCATGGTTTCCTGCAGCAAGTCCTCAGCATCGGCTGGATTGCGGGTCATCCGCAGGGCGCCGCCGTAGAGCTGATCCAGCAGCGGAATCGCGTCGCGCTCGAAGCGCGCGGTGAGCTCCGCGTCGGTCTCCGCCGAGCGGCTGCGCTCAGTGTCCGAGACGTCCGCCGTCTCCGACTCCGTCGCGCTATCAATATCGGCCATGTTGAGTAACGCAGTCCCTTCTGTCGCGATGCCGGTGAACAGGTCCATCAGCACCGGACCCTTCTGGCACCCGGCCAACTGCTCTTTGCCGATAAGGCTCGTCGCCGTTGACACCCGACTCCCCCTTTCTCCAATCTAAAGGCTGCGACCGACAGTGTCTGCTTCGCATCACTCAACAGCAAGAATCGCCGCGCTATTTCCGGTTCATTTCCACCGGCGGCGGCGACGCAATCCGGGCCGCCGATTCAGGCCCGTTGTGAGCAGCGTTACTGTGACGCTCATGTCGCTGAAAGCCAAGACCATGTTCATCTCGGGTGCCAGCCGCGGAATCGGCCTGGCCATCGCCAAGCGGGCCGCCCAGGACGGCGCCAACATCGCGCTGATCGCCAAGACCGCCGAACCGCACCCCAAGCTGCCGGGCACGGTGTTCACCGCCGCGAAAGAGCTCGAAGAAGCCGGCGGTCAGGCGCTGCCGATCGTCGGGGACGTCCGCGACCCGGATTCGGTCGAGGCCGCGGTCGCCAAGACGGTCGAGCAGTTCGGTGGCATCGACATCTGCGTGAACAACGCTTCGGCGATCAACCTCGGATCGATCTCCGAGGTGCCGATGAAGCGGTTCGACCTGATGAACGGCATCCAGGTGCGCGGCACCTATGCGGTGTCTCAGGCGTGTATCCCGCATCTGAAGGGCCGGGAGAACCCGCACATCCTGACGCTGTCTCCCCCGGTGCTGCTCGGAAAAGAATGGTTGAAGCCGACGGCGTACATGATGGCCAAGTTCGGTATGACGCTCTGCGCGCTGGGCATGGCCGAGGAGCTGCGCGACGAGGGCATCGCGTCGAACACCCTGTGGCCGCGAACGCTGGTGGCTACCGCCGCGGTGCAGAACCTGCTCGGCGGTGAGGAGGCGATGGCCCGCGCACGCAAGCCGGAGGTGTACTCCGACGCGGCCTACATCATCCTCAACAAGCCGTCGCGTGAGTACACCGGCAACACGGCGCTGTGCGAGGACGTATTGGTGGAATCCGGCGTCAAAGACTTGTCGGTGTATGACTGCGTGCCGGGCGGGAAGCTCGGCGTCGACTTCTGGGTGGACGGCGTCAACCCGCCGGGGTACAAGCAGGCTTCGTCGTGATCGCAAGCGCGGCGAAGCCGGGCGCAGCGGGTCACGACCAGCAGTAGAGGTCGTGGCCGCCGCGACGCCGGCTCTCGCGGCTCTGATCGCCGCCGGCGTGCCGCACGAGATCGTGAAGTTCGAGCACGATTCGCGGGCGCGTTCCTTCGGCGTCGAAGCCGTCCACGCGCTGACCGCGGCCGGCGACATCGTGGCAGAGCAAATCTTGAAGACCCTCATCATCGCCGTGCCCAATGGGTTCGCCGTCGCGATCCTGCCGGCGTCGTCGACATTGTCACTGAAGGCGGCGGCCGCCGCGCTGGGCGTGGCCAAAGCCGGCATGGCCGAACCCGCTGCCGCCCAGCGGGCCACTGGCTATGTGCTCGGCGCTGTTTCACCGTTTGGTCAGCGGGCGCTACCGACCGTCGTCGACTCCAGCGCACTCGCGTGGGATCGGGTGTACTGCAGTGCGGGCCGGCGCGGATGGGACGTCGCGGTCGCGCCCGCGGATCTGGTCCGGCTGACAAACGCGGTGACCGCGGAGCTTCAGGCTTAGGGGCAATCGAAATCCGAGACCAGAAGCCGATATCCGAGATCAAGCTGCGGCACGTCGAGAAGATCGGCATGGCGACGCGCCCAGGCGCCATTGGTAAGCTCGACCCTGAGACGCTCTAACCCCTGAGCTAGCAAGGGTTTCGGCGTCAGCGCGAGCATCGAGATCCCGGCTCGTACGGTCTCGTCGAGGTAAGCCTGCGGGCGCCGCCAGTAGGCTCCGCCGAATCCGTCGACACAATCGTGCGGTACGGGCACCGTCTGGATCGACACCGTGCCCAGCAGCGAAACCAGTTTGGTGATCGGCACAGCCAGACGCGCGTCGGTCTCTGCGGCGGCGGGCAAATACTCTCGCAACAGCCAGAATTGGCGAAAGACAGTGTCATCCCAGGTGAGGATCACGACACGGCGACGCGCGACGCGAATCATCTCGGCGACTCCGGCGTCAAGGTTCGACCAGTGGTGCACGGTCAGCAGCGCGATGGAGGCGTCGACGGCATCTGTGCCGATGGGCAGGTGTTCGGCCACGGCCCGCACCGCGGGGGCGGCTTCGGCCCGACGTTGCGTGATCATGACTTGGCTGGGTTCGACCGCGATGACAGTGTTCGACGGTTCGTAGGAACCGGTCCCGGCGCCGATGTTCGCGACCGTTGCCATACTGTGCAGCGCTTGTTCGATGACGGCGCGAATGCGTGGATCGGGTTGGCGGGTCAGCGAATACGTTCGTCCCGCCCGGTCGTAGCGAATCAATGTCCGCCGAGCATGGTGTGCACGCTGTCGGCGAATGCGGCGGTGGTGAAGCAGGTCGGTTCGGCGAACTCCTCCAGGGTGACCGCGTCGTTCCAACTGGCGTCGGCCGCGGCCCGCAGCAGTGGCTTGGTCATCGCGACGGCGTGTGCCGGCATGGCCGCGACGCGCGCACACCATTCGTCGGCGGTAGCGAGCAGCGCGTCGTGTGCGACGACCTGCTGCACGAGCCCCAGCCGTTGTGCGGTGTGGGCGTCGATGTGCTCCCCGCGCAGGTAGTAGGCAAGCGCACCCTGGTAGCCGAGGCGACGGGTCAAGGCCCAGCTGGTGCCGACTTCGGGAATCAGACCCAGACGACCGAACGCGGGCACGATCACCGCACGCTCACTGGCGATGGTGAGGTCACACGTCAGCGCCCACGCCAGGCCGACTCCGGCCGCCGCGCCGTTCAGCGCGGCCACGAAGATGGTGTCCGAACCGGCGATCAGCCGGGCAATACCCCCGAACTCGCGGCGGATCCAGCGCCAGACGTCGGCGGCACCCTCCGGTTGGGTCAGCTGTTCGGTCGCTGCCCGCATCATCCTCAAGTCACCGCCGGCGCTGAAGCCCGGGTCGGCACCGGTGAGCACCACGCTGCGAATTTCGGTATCGGCAACGAGGGCATCGAGCGCGCGCCGCAGCTGCCGCACCAACGGCGCGGAAAGCACGTTGAGGCGGTCGGGTTCATCGAGGGTCACGACCGCCCGGTCACCGCGATGCTCGACGCGGATCCGGCACGGCGCCTCGGGGTGATCGCCGTCGGCGACCATGCTCTGGTACAGCGATTCTGCTGCGCTCATCACTCATCCTTTTCGATATCGTTGGCCCGCAATGCCTTCCACGCGGCGTCGGCCAAGGTCTTGACCACCCCGCGCGGCATTTTGGGTTGGTCACCGGCAATCCAGTACCGGCTGAATTCCTGCGCCGGACCGAACCACAACGCGGCCGTGATTCCGGCCTGCACCGGCCGCAGGGCGCCGTAGGTGTGGTGCGGACGCCACCAGTCGCGGACGGCGGCGAAGAACTCCCGGTTGGAGTCACGCAGCTCCGCGCTGTCCAGCCGATCACCCAGCAGCAACGCCGCCTCACTGCGGTTGGCGACCACCCAGCGCAGGTGATGCGCCACCCCGCCGCGAACGCCGCCCTCGGCGGTGGCGTGTGTACGCAACGTCGCGACGAAGCCCGCCTGGTATTCGCTCATGACTTGGGCGTAGACGGCAGCGGCGAGCGCGGGCTTGTCCGGGAAATGGTGGTACAGCGCCCCGACGCTGACGTCGGCATCGCGCCGGATCTCCTCAAGTGTCGCGGCGATCGCGCCGTCGGCCGCGAACCGGCGGCGGGCGGTCTGCATCAATCGCGCCCGCGCATCGACGGCGCTGGACTTCGGCACGAGGAATACTCTACTGCTGCCGAGGAATCGTCTGTCAACCGAGCGATACTGGGTCGGTCAGGCGAACGCGCTCTGCCCGGTGATGTGCCGGCCGACGATGAGCGACTGGATTTCAGCAGTTCCTTCGTAGGTGACCAGGGCTTCCATGTCGCACAGGTGCCGCATGACATGGAAGTCGAGCAAGATACCGTTGCCCCCTAAGACGTCGCGGGCCAGTCGACACACGTTTCGGCCCTTGACCGTGCAGTAGTACTTGGCGAGCGCGGCCATCGTTTCTTCGACCTTGCCGTCATCGATGAGCCGGGCCATTCGGATCGCGTACAGCTGCATCGCCGTGAGGTCGCCGAGCATCTCCACCAGCATCGACTGGATGATCTGGGTCCTTGCGATTGGCCTGCCGAACTGCTTTCGCCGCTGGGCGTAGTTCAGGGCGATGTCGTAGGCCGCGACTGCGTGTCCGGCTGACCCCCACGCGACGGAATTGCGGGTGCCGGCGAGCACCTTGCCCACATCTTTGAAGCTGTTGCACCTCTGCAGTCGGGCGTCTTCGGACACGGGGCAGTCGGTGAGGGTGATGTCCGCGTTCTGCACCATCCGCAGCGACATCTTGCCGCCGATCTTGGTCGCCGCGTATCCGGGGTTGTCCTTCTCCACGACGAACGCCTTGACTTGATTGTCCGCGGTGTCGCGGGCGTATACGACGATGTAGTCGCACCACACGGCGTTGCCCGGCCAGCGCTTGCGGCCGTTGAGCACCCATTCATCGCCTTGCCGCTCAGCGGTGGCCTCGAGGATGACGGCGTCCGAGCCGTGCTCGGGCTCGGTCAGGGCGAACGCCCCGATCTTTTCCAGGCGCGCCATCGCCGGTAGATAGCGTTGCCGCTGTTCCTCGGAGCCCAGGACGTTGATCGACTGCATTGCCAACCCGAGATGGACGGCGAAGAACGTGGCTATGCTCCCGTCGATACGGGACAGTTCGTAGGTGACGAGGCCGGCGGCGACCGCGCTCATCGGTGTGCACCCGCAGTCGCCGAGGTTGTAGTCGCCGACAACGTTGAGCGCCGCAAGCTTCGGGACCAGTTCGAAAGGGAACTCACCGCGTTCCCAGTAGTCGTTGACGACCGGCAGGACTTCGGCCTCGCCGAAAGCCCGGACCTTGGCGAAGATCTCCTTTTCCTGTTCGGTCAGCTGATCCTTCATCAGGAAGTAGTCCGTCTCCCGGGCAAGGCCGATGTCCTCGACGAGGGAGGCGGTGGCTGGATCGGCGTCCTTGGCGCCTCGTGTCTCAAACGAGCTGAGCTGTTTTGGCATTGTTGTCATGGCCGGTCTCCAGGTTCGTGCAGGAAGGTCTCGATGACGGGTGCGAGTTCGGCCGCGTTGTGCACCAGATCGATGTGGCCACCGTCATGTTGGTGCAGTCGCGAATGCGGCAGCAATGCGTTCATGATGCGCGCGTTGACCAACGGGATGATCGGATCGTCTGTGCCCGCCACGATCAACGTCTCCTGCCGCAGCGCGGGCAGCGCGAACAGGCTGGTCCACACCGAACCCGCGAGAAGCTGATGCAGATAGCCCATCTTCGATCCGGCATGCAACTGTTGCAGAAATAGTCGCGCGACGTCCTCACCGTGAGCGCGGACAGTGCCACCATATAGTTCGCCAGCGATCGACGCAGCATAGTCTGGGTCGGAAAACCTGCGAGGCGTAACCATTTTCGCCAGCACACGTGGGTGGGCCGGCACCATAACCGCCCCGGTGGCCGTCGAGACCAAAACCAGGCGGCGGCATCGGCGCGGGTTCTGGAAGGCGAACTGCTGTGCAAGCGCCCCGCCCCAGGACAGCCCCAGCACATCCACCACACCGATTCCCAGCTCGGACAGCACCCGGCCCAGTACCCAGGCCAGGTACGGAAATCCGTACGGCAGTATCGATGTGGGTGATCCGCCTGCCCCTGGAACATCGAATCTGACCACCGTGGAATCCGGATCCAGTTGTTCCACTAACGGATCCAGCACCTCCAAGCTGGCCCCAATGCCGTTGCACAGCACCAGAGGCACACCGTCACCCCACCGCACGTTCACCCGAATCCGCTGCCCGCCGGTGGCGACGTAGCACTCCTCGCCAAACTCACTCACCGGTAGCGCACGAAGACGTCGCCGATCCCGGGTCGATTGACGCTTGTCGGCAGCTTGTGACTTGTACGGGTTCATCCCAAAATCCTGCGCATGATCTTCAGTCCCTTGTCGGTGTACGGCGGATAGAGGAGCTTCAGATCTGGCTTCGTCGTCTTAGCGAGGACCGCCTTCCGGTGACTCAGCGCCTGAAATCCCCACTCACCGTGGTAGGCGCCCATGCCGCTGTGCCCCACGCCACCGAATGGCAGCTGCGGCACCAACAGATGCATCGCCACGTGGTTGAGCACCGCGCCGCCAGCCGGAACCGAATCGACGATCCTGCGGCCGGTCGCCTTCGAGCCGGAGAACACATACAAGGCGAGCGGCTTGGGCCGGCCGTTGGCGAAGCTGATCGCCTGATCCACCGAATCCACTTCGATCACCGGAAGGATCGGGCCGAAGATCTCATCGGTCATCGCGGGCTCGTCAGGATCAGGGTCGACGATGACTGTCGGCTCGATCGTCAGTGAATCCCTATCGCTGCGGCCGCCGACGGCGATCTCGCCCTTCGTGGCTTCGAGATAGCCGACGAGCCGGTCGAATTGGCGCTCGTTGACGATCCGCATACCCATGTCATTTCCGGCGCGGAAGGCAGTCACGTTATCGACGATCAGCCGGACGAGTTCTGGCTTGATGGACTTCTCGGCCAGTACGTAGTCCGGTGCGACACAAGTCTGCCCGGAGTTCAGCAGCCTTCCCCACGCGATCCGCCGTGCCGTCACATCGAGATCGGCATCGGCGGCGACGATGACGGGGCTCTTGCCGCCGAGCTCCAAGGTGACCGGGGTAAGCGTCGAGGCCGCGGCGGCCATGATCTTGCTGCCGATCGCGGTGCCACCGGTGAACACGGCGTGGTCGAAGCCCAACGAGAGCAGCTGCTGTGTGGTTTCCGCAGCGCCCTCGACGACGGCGATCGCGTCCGAGTCGAGGTACTGGGGGATCAGCCGGGCAAGAAGCGCCGAGGTAGCGGGGGCCAGTTCCGACGGCTTGAGCACCGCACAGTTGCCGGCCGCGACGGCGGCCACTAGAGGGCCGAGCGAGAGGTAGACCGGATAGTTCCACGGCGCGATGATGAGGACCACGCCCAGCGGTTCGTACTGCACCCAAGCCGAGCCGGGGAGCTGGCTCAACGGCACCCGCTGTTTTTTTCGCTTCATCCACTTGCGCAAGTGCTTTCGCGCGAACTCCGCCTCGCCCCTTGTGGACGCGATGTCACCGAGCCAAGCTTCCGCTCGTTCGCGGCCGAGATCTTGGGCGAGGGCCGCGGCAATCTGATCCTCGTTCTCGTCGAGAAGTCGCTCGATTCCTCGAAGTTGGCGCAGTCGCCAGTCGACCGCCCTTGTGCGTCCGCGTGCGAATACGCCACGGATAGTGGCGACTTGGTCAGCGAGCTCGGGCGGTGCGGTACTG
>DATFYT010000110.1:0-13580 GCA_035314925.1 Mycobacterium sp.
CCGAGCTCGCGTCGCTGGGTGCCAATACGAAGACCGATTCACTCAGACGGCACAAGCCGCCTGACCCTGTGTCCCACCAAACGGGGTCAAGCCCAGACCTGCGCGTTGCGGCTGTCTCACGCAGTGCGCCTTATGCGCCGGGTGTATCGGGGCGGGGTGAGCGTCTTGTGGCAACCAGAACAGGCGTTGGCTGTCGGCAATGTTCAGTTGCACTGCTCCGGGATCGCTGACAGGCTGAAGATCCGCCACGAAGATGAGGCTGAACACGCCCGCCACGAAGTGAGATGATGAACAGCGTCCGGAACGATGACCATATCGACGATGCGCGAGTGATCGATGTGAACGGGGTGCGACTCAGGGTCACCGTGCGTGTGGGATCATCGGCGCGCACCCCGCTTTTGCTGGCCAACGGTATCGGAGCCAGCCTGGAGACCTTCGAGCCGCTGATCGAGCACCTGGATCCCGACCTGACGGTGATCCGATTCGACGTTCCGGGCATCGGCGGCTCGCCGACGCCGCCCCGGCCGTACCGGTTGCCGGCGTTGGCGCGCACGCTTGGACGCTTGCTTGACATCCTCGGTTACTCGGAAGTGGACGTTCTGGGTATCTCATGGGGCGGTGCCCTCGCCCAGCAGTTCGCCTTCACCGAGCGGCGCCGCTGCCGCCGGCTGGTCCTGGTGGCCACATCGCCCGGGGCGACGATGGTGCCACCGCAGCTAAGTGTTGCGGCGAAGATGGTGACGCCCCGGCGCTATTGGGACCGCGAGTACCTGCTGCGGGTTGCGCCGGATCTGTACGGCGGCAGTGTGCGCACCGATCCAGCACCGTTGGCGTCGCTGATGGCCGGCTTCGCCCACGGCGCCCAGATGAAGGGGTACGCGCACCAAGTGCTCGCGACGTGGGGATGGTCGAGCATTCCGTTCCTGCCGCTGCTGCGCCAGCCAACGCTGGTGCTCGCCGGCAATGACGACCCGCTCGTTCCCGCGGCGAACGGCCGAATCCTGGCCCGCCTGATCAGGCGGGCCCAGCTCCATGTGTACCCGGGCGGTCATATCGAGTTGGTCGCCAACCCGGGCATGCTGGCGCCGAGGATCGATCGATTTCTGGCGGAGGAGGCTCAAGTCAGGCGGCGACGAACGTACTCGCCGGGGGCGGCGGCCAGCGGCGGGTAGGTGTCACTGCCGAGCGCCCTCGGTGCCGGCTTGGATGCCGGTGCCCGCTTCTCGATCCAGTCGTGCCAGTTCTCCCACCAGCTCCCGGGGTTGTCCGTCGAGTCCTTCAGCCATTCATCGGGAACCGTCGACGTCGACGTCGACGTGCGGTAACTGGCCCGCTTCGTGCCCGGGGGGCTGGCGATGGCCAGCGCGTGCCCGCCGCGCGCGAGGACGAAAGTCGTCTCACCGCCGAGCAATGCCCGGGTGCGATAACAGTCGAGCCATGGGGTGATGTGGTCGGTCGAGGCCCCGACGAGGTAGGTATCGACAGTCACCTCCCGAAGGTCGATCGGCCGGCCGAGCACGCGCACGCCTCCCGGCGTGGTGAACCCGTTCGTCAGGACGATCTCGAGCATCTCGCGTCCGAACTGCACCGGCAGGTTTGTCTGATCCGCCGCCCAGTAGAGCAGTTCCACCGCAGGCGGATCCTCGCCGAGGAGGAAGTTGTTGACGAAGTTGGCCCAGATCCCGTCGTTGGGCCGCATCCACGCGAACGCGGTGGCCGAGTTCTTGCCGTCGAAGTAGCCGTCTTCGGTGGCACGCTTGATTGCCCGATCGGCCGTTTTGCGGTCGAGTAGCGCCCCCGCCAGACCACCCTGTTCGTAGTCGACGACACAAATACCGACTGTCAGAGTCACCAACCGTTGCTGGTTTCCCTCGATCGCGAGGTAACCGGCCGTCGCGAGGGCAATCAGCCCGCCTCCGCAGAGTCCGACAACATGGACGGACTCGGAACCGGTGATGTCGGTGATCGTGTCCAAACCGTCGAGAACGGACCGCACGTATGCGTCGAGACCCAAGGCCGCGTGCCGCTCGTCGGGATTAAGAAAAGACGCGACGAAAACCTGCCGGCCTCGGGCGAGGGCGGCCCCGATGACCGAGCCCTCGGGGCTTAGATCAACGAGGTAGTACTTGTTCACCGGCGACGAGATCAGGAAGACCGGCACCTCGTCGACCATCTCTGTCACGGGGTCGAACTGGATCAGCTCGTAGAGCTCGCCTCGGCGCACGACTTTGCCGGGCTGTGCCGCGATGTTGTCGCCCATGGTGAATTTCGTCTCGTCGGCCATGCTTGGAATTCGGGGGGGTGAACGGAGGTCACTCACGAGGTTGCGTACGCCGCGCACCCAGCTGGCGCCGCGTGTGTCGAACGCCCGCTTGAGCGACCGTGGGTTGAGCAGCGGATTGTTGGTGGGTGCAGCGGCCGCGAGGAGGTTGTCGACCAAGAGAGCCATCCGCTCCCTGGTTCGCCAGTCGACATCGGTGTCCGACAGTATCGATTCGACCGACGCGCAACTCGCCAGATAGGTCATCGCCACGCGGCGCAGGACAGGATTCTCCTGCCACGCGGGGTCGGCGAACCGCCGATCGAAGACGTTGCGGCCGTTGTCGATTCCACGCGCGATGTCGGCCAGCTGGCGAGCCAGATCGGCTATCTCGCGGGTGACGGGCGCCGGGTGGCTGAGGACCGCCACGGTCGTCCGTCGTATTTCGGCACCGGGGATGCGGTCGAGCACGTTGCGGTACGCGGACGCGGTCAGCACCGCTTCAAAGCCCGCGTTTCCGCGCTCGGACCGCGTGTCGATATCGGACAGTTCCAGACCACCACGCGCGCCGTGCTCGATGCGTTGGACGGGGCTCACAGAATCCCTCCTTCGACCGGGGTGTGCTTGCCGTTCGGTCTTGGCGGTGCAGGGACTGACGATATTCGGAATCAGTCCCGAACCCGTAATCACCATCGTCGGTCTTCACCCGGTGCTCAGACCGTAGACGGGGCGCCAATTCCATTGAAGTCGGTCGGTCGGCGACTCGGGGCAGATTCGTCGGAATCACTAGTGAAACCGTCGTCGGATTCGGTACTGTTCTGCTCACGTGACGCAGACATGGCGAGGTGGACCGATGGTTCAGGTGGAGACCGTCCGGGGTGCGGTGGCGGCCGACGCGCTGGGCATGGTGTTGATCCATGAACACGTCTTCGTGCGCAGCCCAGATGTCCTGACGAATTATCCGGCGCTGTGGAACGAAGAGGAACGCGTCGCCGACGCGCGGCTACGCGCCTTGAAGGAGCGCGGCGTCGGGCCGCCCGGGTGGTGCTGTGGGGCTGGAACACGCGGCGGCGCAATTCCGCGTGGGAGCGACTGGGCCGGGACGACGAGGACATCGGCGAGAGCCCGGCGTCGGCGTTGCGCCGGCTGCGCCTGGAAATGCTTGCCGCCAAACGGGAGACGTTCATCGCCGAGCGCGACAGCGGGCGCTCGACGACGAGGTGCTGCGGTCGGTGTTGCGTGGGCTCTACCTCGAGGAGGCCACGCTCAATCGTGACTAGCGCACAGCTGCGGACGGTCCTCGGCGGCGTGCACGTCAAGGTGAACGGCACCGGCGAAGCCATGCTGTTCTGGCCGAGCCTGCTGATGACCGGCGACATGTGGGCGGCGCAGGCTGACCACTTCGGGCAACGCTATCGGGTGATTCTCGTCGATCCACCCGGGCAGGGCCGCAGTCAACCGCTCACCGGAATGTTCAGCTTCGACGACTGCGCCCGCTGCGTCGCCGACATTCTGGACGGTATCGGCATCGACCGGGCGCACTTCGTCGGCAACTCGTGGGGCGGCATGATCGGCGGCACGTTTGCCGCGACGTACCCCGACCGGATCGGCCGGGCGGTTCTGATGAACTGCACCGCGTCGGCGGCCCGCACCCGGCAGAAGATCGAATACGGCATCCTGCTTCGACTTGCTCGGGTGCTGGGCGGGATCCGCCCGCCGCTGACCCGTTCGGTGCTGAAGGCGTTCCTCGGGCCGACGACGTTCCGCACCCGGCCGGAAGTCGTGACGTATGTACGCGACGCGGTGCAGCGCGTCAACCTCGCGTCCGGCGCGTGGGCGGTGAAGAGCGTGGTGCCGGCCCGACCGGATCAGCGGGCGCTGCTGGCCAACGTCGCGACGCCTGTCCTCGTGGTTGCCGGGGTGGAGGATGCGACGTTCCCGGTCGCCGAGACCCGCGCGATGGCCGACGCCATCCCGGGCTCGACCTTCGTCGCGCTCGACGGCGTTGCGCACTTGGCCGCGCTCGAAAATCCCGTGCTCGTCAACGAACTCATCGAGGAGTTCGTTTCCCGTCCGAGTCCTCCTCGTGATGGAGGTCGATGACGCCGGCCTTGATCAAGAGCAGACCGCTGACAACGAGCATCCAGACCGGGATTGTCACCCACGACCGCGACCTTGTCGAAGCTCGCCGGTTTCGGCTCGCACAACGCGATTCGACTCGCTCAACTTGCCGCGTCGAGAACACTTGCCAGGTCGGTCGGCGACTCGGGGCAGATTCGTCGGAATCACTAATGAAACCGTCGTCGGATTCGGTACTGTTCTGCTCAGGCGACGCAGACATGGTGAGGTGGACCGATGGTTGGGGTGCAGACCGTCCGGGGTGCGGTGGCGGCCGACGCGCTGGGCACGGTGTTGATCCATGAACACGTCTTCGTACGCAGCCCAGATGTCCTGACGAACTACCCGGCGCTGTGGAACGAAGAGGAACGCGTCGCCGACGCCGTCGCGCGGCTACGCGCCTTGAAGGAACGCGGCGTCGACACGATCGCCGACCCGACGGTGCTCGGGCTGGGGCGAGACATCCGCCGCGTCGCACGAGTCAACGACCAGGTCGATCTCAACATCGTCGCGGCGACCGGGCTCTACACCTACGACGGTGTGCCGCTGTTCTTCTACTTCCGCGGGCCGGGAACGCTTCTCGGCGGTGACGAACCGATGGTCGACATATTCGTCGAGGACGTCACGACCGGCATCGCCGGCACACCGATCAAGGCGGCGTTCCTCAAGTGCGCGATCGAGGACGCGTTGACGCCCGGCGTCGAGCGGGTCATGAAGGCGATCGCCGACACCCACAAACGCACGGGTGCACCGATCATGGTGCACACGAGCGCGTCGCACCGCACCGGCCTTGTCGCCCAGCAAGTACTCGCCAGGGAGGGTGTCGACCTCGGCAAGGTGTTGATCGCCCATGCCGGCGACACAACGGACCTGGACTACCTGCACAAGCTGATCGACGCGGGCTCCTACATCGGCATGGACCGCTTTGGTCTCGATCCTCTGCTACCGACCGATCAACGGGTGGCCACGATCGCGAAGCTGGCCGCCGAAGGGTTCGCCGATCGGATGATGCTCGCCCATGACGCGTCCTGCCACATGGATTGGTTCCCGCCGGAGGTGTACCAAAGCCTGCCCGACTGGCGTTTCACCTTTATCCACGACGCCGTGCTGCCCGCACTCGCGCAGGCCGGCGTCACCGCGAAGCAGATTTCCACGATGCTCGTGGACAATCCCCGCGCGTTCCTCACGGCGGGAAAGGAGTAGCAGCCATGACCACACCGACGATCACCGAGATCCCACGCGGGAACAACCCGTACCCGACCGACGGCGTCTCCCGGGACGACAAAGGTGTCGCGCAATACGACGGCTTGCCGTCCTCGCTGCTGGCGATGTTGCGTAACCGTGTGGAATCAACCCCCGACGTCGAGGCCGTCGTCGAGATCGGCGCGCGGCGCCTCACGTATCGCGAGTTGTGGGACGCTTCGGCGCGCGCCGCAGGCGGCCTCCTCGCGGGTGGATTGGCCCATGGCGACCGCGTCGCCGTGCGCTACCCCGCGGGCGTCAACTGGGTGCTCGCGTTCTGGGGCACGTTGATGGCCGGCGGCATACCGGTCGCGGTGAATATCCGTCTCTCGCCGCCGGAAGTCGAGTTCGTGCTGGCCGATGCCGGCACAACCGTCGACCTCACCGCCGACACACCGCTTCCGGACGCAGAGCCGCCGGCGGAGATCGATACCCCCGGCCTGGACGACATCGCGGGCATGTTCTACACGTCAGGTACCACCGGCAACCCCAAGGGGGTGCCGACCACGCATAAAGCGTTCCTGTCGAACGCCGAAACGATGACGCGTCTTCTCGGGTTGCCTGCCGATATCGGGCCGGATATGCGCACGCTCATCTCGGTGCCGCTGTTTCACGTGACCGGATGCAATTCGCAACTGCTCACCGCGGCCTACGTCGGCGGGACGTCGGTAATTCTGCCGGCACCGGACCTGCCTACCCTGATCGAATCCATTGCGCAGGAACGCATCTCATTCATGGTGACGGTCCCGGCGGTGTACGCGTTGCTGCTTCGGCGCCCGGAATTTGCCGATGCCGACGTCTCGTCGGTTCGCTGGGTGGGCTATGGCGGCGGAGCGATCGCACCGTCGCTGGTCGTGTCCCTGAAGGAGGCGTTCCCGAGCAGCATGATGTTCAACGGTTACGGGATGACCGAGTCCGCGTCGTTGATGACGGGACTACCCGATTCGGATGCGGTCAAGCATGCGGACTCCGTCGGTTACGCCGTGCCCGTTGTCGATCTGGCCATCGATCCCACGAGTGACGATCCGCACGTCGGTGAGTTGCTGGCTCGCGGGCCCAACATCCTGTCCGCCTACTGGAACCGCGCCGAGGCGACGGCCACCGCCTTCACCGACGGTTGGCTGCATACCGGCGATGTCGTGCGGGTCGACGATGCCGGCCGCGTTCATATCGTGGACAGGCTCAAGGACATCATCATCCGCGGCGGGGAGAACGTGTCCACCCTGGAGGTCGAGTACGCGCTGGTCGCGGCACCCGGCATCATCGACGCGGCGGTTCTGGGTGTACCCGACGACGTGATGGGCGAGAAAGTCGGCGCGATAGTCGTCGCTGCCGACGGCGGCGAGGTCGACGTGGCGGCACTCGTCGAGCACTGCCGGACGCGACTCGCCGACTTCAAGGTTCCGCAGTATCTCGTTATGACGCCCGGACCGCTGCCCCGCAACGCCGGCGGGAAACTGCTCAAGGCCAAGCTTCGGGAAGAGGTTCAGTGGGGCAAACCCCTTCGATGACAGCGATGGAGGGTGCACCGGCAGAAGGGCGCCGGCCACGACCGGTGGCTGCGCGGCATGGCGCTACCAGGCCGCGGTGCTGGGCGAGGCCTGATGGACCGGACCGCATCGGCCGGCCACCTCGACAACCGCCCACCCAATTTTCCTCCCTACCCCTCAGGAGTTCATATGTCCCTGTTTGAGTTCTCGGACCGCGCCAAGAAGTATCAGGGGGATCTGCTCGAGTTCATGGAATCGCACGTCTATCCCGCCGAGGTCGTCTACGACGAGCAGATGCGCGAGTCGGCCGACCCGCATTTCCAGCCGCCGGTCCTCGAGGAACTCAAGGCCGAGGCGAAGCGGCGTGGACTGTGGAACCTCTTTCATCCCCATCCGGGCAGGGGTCCGGGCCTGACCAATCTGGAGTACGCGCCGCTCGCGGAGGTCATGGGCCGCAGCCACATCGCCCCTGAGGCGTGCAACTGCAACGCCCCCGACACCGGCAACATGGAGGTGCTTGAGCTGTTCGGCACCGACGAGCATAAGGAGAAGTACCTGAAGCCGCTGCTGGAAGGCACCATGGCGTCGGCGTTCGCGATGACCGAGCCCCAGGTCGCGAGCTCGGACGCGACGAACATCGAGCTGCGGATGGAGCGCGATGGCGACGAGTACGTGCTCAACGGTCGTAAGTGGTTCGCCTCCAACGCCTTGCACGCCAACTGCAAGGTGATGATCGTGATGGGCAAGACTGACCCGACCGCGGCCACGCACCGCCAGCAGTCGATGATGGTCGTCCCGATCGACGCACCCGGCGTGACGGTCATGCGCGGCCTGCCGGTGTTCGGCTACCAGGACCGCGAGGGTCACGCCGAGATCGACTTCACGGACGTGCGGGTCCCGTCGAAGGACGTACTCCAGGGCGAGGGCGAGGGCTTCGCGATCAGCCAGGCCCGGCTCGGGCCAGGCCGCATCCATCACTGCATGCGCGCGATCGGCATGGCTGAGCGCGCACTCGAGCTGATGTGCAAGCGGGCGCAGTCGCGGGTTACCTTCGGCCGGCCGATCAGCGAGAACGCGAACATCCAAGACTGGATCGCCGAGGCCCGCATCGACATCGAGATGATCCGGCTGCTCACACTCAAGGCGGCACATCTGATGGACACGGTGGGCAACAAGGAGGCCCGAACCGAGATCGCCGCGATTAAGGTGGCCGCCCCGAAAATCGCGCTGAAGATCGTCGACCGCGCCATCCAGGTGCACGGCGGCGCCGGCGTCACCGACGACTTCCCGTTGGCGATGGCCTACGCGCAGCTGCGCACCCTGCGCCTCGCGGACGGGCCGGACGAGGTGCACAAGCGGGCCATCGCGATGCAGGAGCTGCGCAAGTACCGCACAGACCCCGCCGCGGACGCGTCGGCCAACGGCCAGAAGGGGACGGTCGGCCGATGAGCGGATTGGATTTGACGGGTCGCACGGCGATCGTCACGGGCGCATCCCGGGGCATCGGCCTGGCCATCGCCCAGGCGATCTCGGCGGCGGGCGGCAACGTCATACTCACCTCGCGATCGCAGGAATCCGCGGAGGAGGCGGCGGCCCACGTCGGCGGCACCGCCATTGGCGTCGGCGCGCACGCGGTCGACGAGGAGGCCGCCCGCCGCTGCGTCGATCTCACCGTCGAGCGGTTCGGGAGCCTGGACATCCTGGTGAATAACGCGGGCACCAACCCCGCCTTCGGCCCGCTGATCGACCAGGACCACGGGCGTTTCGCCAAGACCTTCGACGTGAACCTATGGGCTCCGTTGATGTGGACCTCGCTGGCTACCCGGGCGTGGATGGGCGAGCACGGCGGGGCGGTGGTCAACATCGCATCCATCGGGGGCATGGCGCACGAGGCTGGCATCGGCTTGTACAACGCGTCGAAGGCCGCGCTGATTCACGTGACCAGGCAACTGGCGCTGGAGCTTTCGCCCCGGATTCGGGTCAATGCGGTCGCGCCGGGGGTCGTCCGGACCAAGCTGGCCGAGGCGTTGTGGAAGGCGCACGAGGAGACCGTGTCCGCGTCCACTGCGTTGGCGCGGATCGGCGAGCCCGCCGACATCGCGTCGGCCGTCGCCTTCCTCGTCTCGGACGGGGCGAGTTGGATCACCGGCGAGACCATGGTGATCGACGGCGGGCAGCTGCTCGGCGACGCGCTGCCGTTCCGGAGCGGCGGCGCCGGGATCGGTGTCTGACGTGCAGCAGATCGTCGGGCTCGACCCGGCGGCGGTGACGCGGTGGTTCGACGCGCTCGGCGTGGAGTTCACCGCGGCGCTGAGCTTCGAGAGGATCGGGCTTGGCCAGTCCAACCTGACCTTCCTGGTCCGGGACGCGGCCGAACGCAAGTGGGTGCCTCGCCGCCCCCCGTTGGGGAACCTGCTCGCCTCGGCGCACGACGTGGTGAGCAGTCGAAGACGCGGGACGTCATGCGCCGGGCCATCGACGAGCCGCAGAACAGGGCCGCGGCGGGCACGCCGACCATCGAGCGAATCGATGCACTCGTCCACCAGGCCCGCGAGATCGCCGATGCCGCAGGCATCTAATTTGCACCGACGCCGCGGATTCGATCGCCACAGAAAGCTGAGCAAGAGATGAGGGAAGCAGTCATCGCCTCGACGGCGCGCACGCCGATCGGGAGGGCCTCTCGCGGTGCGTTCAACGACACCGAGGGCCAGGAGCTTGCGGTGCACGCGATCTGGCACGCGTGCGCCGCACGGGACTCGAGGGGCGGCGAAATGGCGGACGTGATCGTTGGCTGTGTCCTGCCGCAGGGGTCCACTGGCGGTACCGTGTCCAGCCTGGAGGTCGAATATGGGCTTGTCGCCGCCCCCGGCAATGCTGACGCAGCGGTACTGGGTGTGCCCGACGATGTGATGGGTGAGAAAGTCGGAGCGGTTGTGGTCGGTGCCGATGACGGCGCGGTGCAGGTGGTTGCGCTTGTTGGACATTGCCGAACCCACCTCGCGGACTTCAAGGTTCCGCACTATGTTGCGGTGATGCCCGCAGGGTTGCCTCGCAACGCCGGTGGAAGAATCCTCAAGGCCAAGCTCCGCGACGAGGTTCAGTGGGGCAAACCCCGTCGATGACAACGACCGACAGCGCGCCCGACGATCCCGCTCGCGAGGCATTGGAGCGGGCCGCGCGGGCACTGTTCGGTGCACACGGATATGCGGGTACCCATATCCGTGCGATCGCACATGCGTCCGGGCTGTCGATCTCGACGTTCTACTCGCGCTACGGGTCGAAGGACCAAGCGTGGCGCGAGACGATGGGGACCGAACCACCAGGACGCGACGAGCCGGGCGAGCCGCTCATCGAGAGGTCCCGCCGGACCCGGGACGCGTTGGTCGGCGCGGCCAGGGTATGTATCGAGCGTGATGGCTATCACGCCGCACGAATCAGCGACATCGCCGAGGAAGCCGGGGCAGCGATCGGCTCCTTCTACACCTACTTCCCGTCGAAGCAAGCCGTCTTCACTGCGGTGGCGCACGACGCGATTGCCGACCTCGCGCGGATCAAGCCCCGCCTCGTTCTCCCGCCGCCGCGGAGCAGATCCCGCAGTCAGCTTCGCCAACATGCGATGCGCCAAATCAGGTATGCCATAGAACAATACGTCGATCGCTACGCCGAACGCGGCGCCCTGCTGATGCTACGCCTGGACGAGGCAATCGGAAGCCACCCCGAA
This sequence comes from Mycobacterium sp., assembly GCA_035314925.1. Classification (GTDB taxonomy): domain Bacteria; phylum Actinomycetota; class Actinomycetes; order Mycobacteriales; family Mycobacteriaceae; genus Mycobacterium. The sequence goes on from DATFYT010000110.1 coordinate 10,832, forward strand.
TTGATGACATTGCGGCTCGCCGTTCACGAACAATTCGCCGATACGATCGCGCAGAGCGTGCAGCGCTGGCAGGATGCGGCGATCGCCGACCCGATCCTGGACCCGCTACACACCGGCGACGCACTCGCCGCGATGGTCGGTCACGCTACCAGGGTGTGGCTCGTATTCGGCCGCCCGCACGATCGGGAACTGGCGATCGACACGTTGACTCGGTTGTGGGCCAACGGAATCGGCATCAGCGCGCGTCACTGACCGTACTCGCCCCGGTCAGCTGAGGTTCATCAGCGCCTCGTCACGAATCACCTTCTGCCGGAACCCATCATCACGCTGCAGTACCCAAACATCCAGCCATGTCGTCCCTCCTCCACCAGCGAGAAGTTCGTCGCCGATGAAATCCCGCACTGGCTGTTGACTGCGATCCGGATACCGGATCATCGGCCCACCGACATGGCCGGACGGGCGCCCGACCGAAACAGATCCACCTTGACCTCACCGTCGACGATCTAGACTAGGTCGAGAGCGATACGACGTCGAAGTCGCCGATTTGGTTGATCAGCACATGCAGGTGCTCTTTGGCGAGCACATCAGTCACCTCGAGTTGGCTGATCGCCCGACACCTTAACCACGCCGGTGTCATCGACACCATTCTGCTGCGCCGCCTGAGCGGAGATCGGGCGGCCGGCGCCACGGTCGTTATTTCAGTGACTTTCCGCGAGACGACGACGGGTCAATCTTCGACGGTGAGCCGCGGGCGGCCACTGAAGAAAGCTCGTCATTCCTCTTCCCAGCGGTTATCGGTGCTGGGGAAGGCCCAGCAGTAGTATCTACGGTTGGTGTCAACGAGGCCGACCGTCAGCGGCTCTTAGCACACGCCGTTCTTGCGGTGCTTATCGAAAGCGGTAAGGCCGGTGAATGTGCGGTGGCATTTGGCGCAGTGGCAGGTTCCATGTCCGCCCCAACGGTTTACGCATCCATTGCAGCCGTCGGGCTGAGTCATACGGCTCGCCGAAGTTGGAGCGCTGCCGGCCATGGGTGATATCCGGCCTCTAAAAGCAATCGGCAGACGTTGGCCCGCTCCTCCAAGACCGGGATCGCACCAATACAACTTGCCGTCGGCGAAGTCGGCGTCAGCTGCTTGCCGGTGGTGAATGTGCCCCGGGCGACAATCGTGCGGCGGTTGCGGCCATTCGAGGTCGACGCGCTCGAGCGATCCGTTGCGGGTGAAGAACGTCGGCTCTGTCCCTTCGGCCGCTCCGGGTCCCGGATGCCCATGTTGGTCCAACAGATGTGGCCGCGCTGAGAGTCGACGACGACTCCGTCGGGGAACTCGCCGAGACCATCGATCAGCGTGTGGACTCGGGAACCGTCCAGTGATACCGCCTGCATTACCTTTTGAGCGACGTTTAGAACCAGTAGTTCAGTCATGATCCATTCCTCGGGTCAGCTCGCCGCCCCAGCCCACCGTTTGACATCCTCGACTAGAAGACGGCTACGGGGTTGGAAGCGCTCGATGTCACACCCTTCATTCGCCACGGCAGAGCGGCGAAGAAGAAATCCCAACGGTTCTCGTCCCGGCAGGCCTCCGCCAGTTCGGTGAGGTTCATGTTGTCGATCAGCCACAGGCCCAGGGCGACGAGCGCCACCGTGTGAATCGGCCGAAGGATGTCCACACCGAATCCGGACGGTTGGACGTCCTGAACGCCATCGTTACCAAGTACGGCCACGTCACGCTCCCGCAGGAACGGAAGGCAACTGGCGTGTAGACCTGCCTGACGCGCCGAAAGGCCGTCCCCGTCGGGACCCTCGGTCAATATCGCCGCCGCATTCCCGGTATGCACGATTAGGGCATCGCCGGGACGGACGGTGACGCCCTGCCGTCGTTCAGCGGCTAGCAGCTCGTCCGGCGTGACCGCGTGGCCGCGCTCGAGCCAGGCGACGCCATGCAGGGCGGCAATGTCCAATAGCACCCCACGTGTGATGAAGCCGTGCTCGGCCTGATCCATCGACAACGATCGCGCACCATGCAGTGAATTGGTATCGCCTTTCGCGAAGCCATTGTAATTCTTACCGTCCCAAGAATAATGCGCAAGACCGTCGATGTGGGTGTTGGAACCATGTGCACCGATCCCCACGTACTCGGTGACAGCTTCGTAGCGCATCTCGCGATCGAGGTGGTCAGCGACCTCGTTCAGCGTCATGAAACGCTGCACCAGTGCGAAACCCGAGTACAACGGGTCTGGGTCGAGCGCGTCGATCGGGCGGGATAACGAAACGGCCCGGCCGGTCCGGATAGTGGACGCCGCCGCAACTCTGACCTCGTCGGTGATGAGATTGAGGGTCCCGATCCGGTCATCGTCGCCCCACCGGCCCCAGTTGGACAAGCTTGTCAGGTATGCCCCAATTCCTGCCGTTGTCAGCCCGGTTTCTTCGGTAGTCGTTCGCGGGTCAGCCATTTGAACCCTCCTTTTGTCGAGCTTCAGATGAGCAGACCGGGCCTATCAGACAAGCCGCGGCGTAGGCCCCATCCGCTGTTACACCTTCAGCCTTGTTCAAACGTCGCGAATTGTCTTTATCCGCCGGAACAAAGTCGAACCCGGAAGTTAGCACGCCGAGAACACCTTTGATAGCCATGCGCGGCCTTCCTTGAAGCATGCGCAGCCTTTCCGAACATAGTGCAGTCAGCCACCACTTCCTCGATGTGTCCCGTGGCGAGCCGTTTGATGTCGCCGGAAACAACGCGCCGCGCCGC
>DATFYT010000111.1:0-8511 GCA_035314925.1 Mycobacterium sp.
GGTGACCGCAGCGAACAACTTGCCCCGCACCGTCGGCGAACTGCGTGCCGCCGGGCACCGTGAACGGGGAGTCAAACAAGAAATCCGGGAAAACCTGCTGACCGCGTTGGCCGAGGGGCCAGATAACGGAGAAATCTGGCCGGGGATCCTGGGCTTCGACGACACCGTGCTACCGCAACTGGAGCGGGCGCTGATCGCAGGCCACGACTTCGTGCTCCTCGGTGAGCGCGGTCAGGGCAAGACCCGATTGCTGCGTGCACTGGTCGGCCTGCTCGACGAGTGGACGCCGGTGATCGCCGGCGCCGAACTCGGCGAGCATCCCTACTCGCCGATCACGCCGCAGTCGATCCGCAAGGCCGCCACGCTCGGTGACGATCTGCCGATCGAGTGGAAGCACCGCAGCGAGCGCTACACCGAGAAGCTAGCGACCCCGGACACCAGCGTCGCCGACCTGGTGGGCGATATCGACCCGATCAAGGTCGCCGAAGGCCGCAGCCTGGGCGACCCCGAGACCATTGCCTACGGCCTGATCCCGCGGGCCCATCGCGGCATCGTCGCGGTCAACGAACTTCCCGACCTGGCCGAGCGCATCCAGGTGTCGATGCTCAACGTGATGGAGGAGCGCGACATCCAGGTCCGCGGCTACACCCTGCGGTTGCCGCTGGACGTGTTGGTGGTCGCCAGCGCCAACCCTGAGGACTACACCAACCGGGGTCGCATCATCACCCCGCTCAAAGACCGGTTCGGTGCCGAGATCCGCACGCACTACCCACTGGAACTCGACGCCGAGGTGGGGGTGATTCTCCAAGAGGCGCACCTGAGCGCGCAGGTACCCGAGCATCTGATCCTGGTGATCGCCCGGTTCGCCCGCTCCCTTCGGGAATCCAATTCGGTCGACCAGCGTTCCGGGGTTTCGGCGCGGTTCGCGATCGCGGCCGCCGAGACGGTTGCCGCCGCGGCGCGGCATCGCGGCGCGGTGCTGGGTGAGACGGATCCGGTTGCCCGGGTGGTTGATCTGGGCACCGTGATCGATGTGCTGCGCGGCAAGTTGGAGTTCGAGTCCGGCGAGGAAGGACGCGAGCAAGCCGTTCTCGAGCACCTGTTGCGCCGCGCCACGGCCGACACCGCGTCCAGAGCGCTCGGTGGCCTCGACGTCGGTCCGCTGGTGGCCGCGGTCGAGGGAGGTTCCGCGGTGACGACGGGTGAGCGCGTGTCGGCAAAGGATGTGCTGGCGGCGCTGCCGGATCTGCCGGTCATCGAGGCCGTCGCCAAGCGGCTGGGTGCGGAATCCGAGGGTGAGCGCGCCGCGGCGTTGGAATTGGCTTTGGAGGCGCTGTATTTGGCCAAGCGCGTCGACAAGGTGTCCGGGGAAGGCGAAACCGTCTATGGCTAGAGGTCATTCGTCACGGTATTCGGCGTACACCGGCGGGCCCGACCCGCTGGCTCCGCCGGTGGACCTGCGCGAGGCCCTTGAGCAGATCGGCCAGGACGTTATGGCGGGCACCTCGCCGCGCCGGGCGCTGTCCGAGCTGCTGCGCCGAGGCACCAAGAACATGCCCGGGGCCGACCGACTGGCCGCCGAGGCCAATCGCAGACGACGAGAGCTGCTGCGCAACAACAACTTAGACGGAACCTTGCAAGAGATCAAAAAGCTACTCGACGAGGCGGTGCTGGCCGAGCGCAAAGCCCTGGCCCGCGCGCTGGACGACGACGCGCGATTCGGCGAGCTGCAACTGGATGCGCTCTCGCCGTCGCCGGCCAAAGCCGTGCAGGAACTCTCCGACTACGACTGGCGCAGCAGCGAGGCGCGGGAAAAATACGAGCAGATCAAGGATCTGCTCGGGCGGGAGATGCTCGATCAGCGCTTTGCGGGCATGAAGCAGGCGCTCGAAGGCGCCACCGATGAGGACCGTCAGCGGGTTAACGAAATGCTCAACGACCTGAACGACCTGTTGGACAAGCACGCTCGCGGTGAGGACACCCAGCAAGACTTCGACAACTTCATGGACAAGCACGGCGAGTTCTTCCCGGAGAACCCGCAAAATGTCGACGAGCTGCTCGACTCGCTGGCCAAGCGTGCTGCCGCGGCGCAGCGGTTCCGCAACAGCTTGAGTCCGGACCAGCGCGCCGAGTTGGATGCGTTGGCGCAGCAGGCATTCGGGTCACCGGCGTTGATGCAGGCGTTGGATCGACTCGATGCCCACCTGCAGGCAGCCCGGCCCGGCGAGGACTGGGAGGGGTCGGCACAGTTCTCCGGCGACAACCCGCTGGGTATGGGCGAGGGCGCCCAGGCGTTGGCCGATATCGGCGAGCTGGAGCAACTGGCCGAGCAACTGTCGCAGAGTTATCCGGGTGCGACCATGGACGATGTCGATCTCGACGCGCTGGCACGCCAGCTCGGTGATGAGGCCGCCATTGACGCCCAGACACTCGCCGAGCTCGAGCGGGCGCTGGTCAATCAGGGCTTCCTGGACCGCAGCTCGGATGGCCAGTGGCGGCTGTCGCCGAAGGCGATGCGCCGGCTGGGCGAAACGGCGTTACGTGATGTGGCACAACAACTTTCCGGCCATCGCGGTGAACGCGATCACCGGCGCGCCGGTGCGGCCGGCGAGCTGACCGGGGCGACCCGGCCCTGGCAGTTCGGCGACACCGAACCGTGGAACGTCACCCGGACGCTGACCAATGCCGTGTTGCGGCAGGCCGGAACGTCGACTCTCGACGGGCCGAGCCCAGCCATCAAAATCACCGTCGACGATGTCGAGGTCTCCGAGACCGAGACGCGGACCCAGGCTGCGGTGGCGCTGTTGGTCGACACCTCGTTCTCGATGGTGATGGAGAATCGCTGGCTGCCGATGAAGCGCACCGCGTTGGCGCTCGACCACTTGGTGCGCACCCGATTTCGTTCGGATGCGTTGCAGATCATCGCTTTTGGCCGTTACGCGCGGACGATGTCCAGCGCGGAGCTGATGGGCCTGGAAGGTGTGTACGAGCAGGGCACCAACCTGCATCACGCGCTGGCGCTGGCCGGCCGGCATCTGCGTCGGCACCCCAACGCCCAGCCCGTCCTGCTGGTGGTCACCGACGGTGAGCCGACGGCGCATCTGGAGGACGTTGACGGCGAAGGCTCTTCGGTGTTTTTTGATTACCCGCCGCATCCGCGGACCATCGCTCACACCGTGCGCGGCTTCGACGACATGGCGCGGCTGGGCGCCCAGGTCACCATCTTCCGGTTGGGCAGCGATCCCGGGCTGGCCCGGTTCATCGACCAGGTTGCGCGCCGCGTCGAGGGTCGGGTTGTGGTTCCCGATCTCGACGGTCTGGGCGCGGCCGTGGTGGGCGACTATCTGCGAGCACGCCGCCGGCGGTAATTGCTCAGCCGAAAGCTTCGCCGGTTCGCCCACCCGGTGACCCATACAGATATGGGTAGTGGACGTCAGGGTCGTTACCGGGCCGCATATTTGGCGGTGGCGGCGCGGTGCGCCAGGCGGCCGGGAGATGACAACCGGTGTCGTAGGAGTAGTTCAACGGACCTCTGGCGCTCCCGTTGACCAGGTTGACCAGGTTGATCAGCGCGCCGTCGTCACGGATTTGCGAGTCGTTCGGATTCCCCAGCGGTGGTGGCGGTGTTCCGGGTGCGGAATTGTTGGGCCGGAAGCCCGCGGCCGAGAACACCGGTGCCAGCTCGGTGACGATCTGAAGCCATTGTTCGGATGTGGGCGCAGGTTGGCCGGAGTAGTCGTCGCTTTTTTCTTGCCGGCCGATGGAGCGATTGAACGGATCGTTGCATCCATTCGTCGACTGGTCGACCTTCGTTGACGAGAACTGGCTCTGCGGTGAGTATTTCGCGATCGCCGCCTCGATTGCGCTGTTGAGGTTGGCAAGTTGCTGCTCGGTGGTTTCCAGATCGGGCCGCTGGTTCACGATCTTTTGCAGGCGGTCCAATTCCTTGCGCCCCGGGTTGGCGTACGGGTCTAAGGTGGTGGGCTTCATGCACCCCGCAAGGGGGAGGGCGACCCCGAGAAGCAAAAGCGTCAGCCGACGCACTGCCGGCCTCACGGGTGATAGTCGGGGTTGGGGATCGGCAGCCCGAACGGTCCCGGTCCGGTGGGAATGGTCGGCGGTGGTAGCGCGGGCGGCTTGACGAGGTAGTGATGGTCATTGTCTTCGGGAACACCGGCCAGTACGGCGGCCATGTTGTACCCGCTCATGCGCAGCTGATGGTTGTTCCCATCGCGCGCGTATTCGGAATGCCCCCAGGCCCTTTCATGCACAGCGCCATCGCCCGGGCCTACGCCGGTGTTGGCCGACAGTTGAGTAAATCCGGTTACGTCTTGCGGCGCGGGGCCGAAGGCGCCGAACTCGGGGATAATATCGGAGACGTGATCGTTGACGCCGATCATGTAATACGCATGCCCCGGCTGAACCCCTAACTGCGACACGTTGGTGAGCTCGGTACCCGGCGAACCGTAGAGCACGACGTCGCTCACCGGGGCGCCCTGCTGCAGCGCCAAACTGGTGACCAGCGAACCGTAGGAGTGGCCGAAGGCGGTGATGTGTTGATCCGAAACATTAGTGGTGGCTGCTAGGCCTTTGTAGAAGCTGTTGAGGGGCCCGGCGGCGTCGTGAGCGAGGTAGTCGTGAGTAACGCCTACCAGGCTGTCTGGCGCGTCATAGCCTAGGTAGGCGATGGACGCCACCGCATCGGGATGCGCCATTCCCGCGTTGCCGCGTAATTTGCTTGCCTCGGCGCGTTGAGTTTCGGCCTCCTGCACCATCTCTCTGACGCTGGAGCTGACCCGGGTGTTCAGGCCACCGACGGTAACGCCGACGCGTTCGGCGTTGTCGACGCCGCCTACGCCAACTGCGGCCAGTACTTTGTTCGGGTTACTCGTGGTGTCCAGCAGTATCAGGCTGGTGCCCGGATTATTTGCCAGAGTGTCCCGCAGATTAGTGAGGTCGTTCAGTTTGGCGGTGTCGGTATGCCAGACGCCGTTGCCGTCGAGCCAGCCGTTTTGCAGCCGGGTGATCTCGCTTTGCAACACGGGGCGATTGAGTTCATTCCTGATGTTGGTCGGGATGCCGTCGAGGTCGCGGATCGATTGCGGGAACCAATCTTTGACGCGGTCTTGTTGTGCGGGCGTCAGGGAGTGCCACCATTTGTTGACGTCGGCGGGTGCCGTGCCCGGCGGCGGCACCGTCGGCATTTTCGTTGGCGCGTGCGAGGTTTCGGCGTTGACTTGGTCCGGCGACAAATCACCGTCGGCGCCGCGGATGGCTGCGGCCAGATCCTCGTCAGCCGTCTGGGCGTCGGCCAGCAGCTGCGTAATCGCCTGGGCGACCCGAAGCCACGCAGACTCGATCTCGCTCTGATCGGCCGCGGAGTACGACGACAGGTTCTCCGGCAGGCTGACCGTCCCGGTGTTCTCGTCGATGGTCAGGTGGTAATCGCGAGCGGTGTCTTGGATCCCTTTCAACCGCGCCTTGATCGCGGCGACCTCTCCGGCCGCCTTGTCCGCGGCCCGGCCGACGGCATCACACGCATCGGCGTGGCTGTCGAGGTTCAGCATGGTGCGATGCGTCGCGACTCGTGCCGCGTCAGCACTGTCGCCGCCCCAATCGAGGAATTGCATGGTTTGGCCAAGCGCCGCCGATGCGGTGCGGGTGCCGTGCGCGCGTTTGATCGCGGCCTGAAAAACGGTGTTGATGGCCTCTGGGCTCCAGCGTTCAATGTCGGCCAGGGTCAACGCCATTACGGGCGCGGACTCTCACCACTGGCCGCCTCGCCGACCCTGCGCACCGCCTCGGTATTGCGAGCCTCCGTGTCGGCAAAGTCGGCAGCGACGAAGTGCATGTCGGTCGAATGCTTCCCGAAACGGCGAAGGTGGGCGTCGCTGGTCGTCTCCCAGCGGTCCAACAGGTTCGACAACGCCCCCGCTGAAGAGCCCACCCAGCCGGAGTGCGCGCCTGCGGCCTCGCCATGACATGACTGCTGCCGGGCCAGCAGATCTTCACCGTGGTTGGCCACCTCGTTGCCGGCATGAGACAACGCTGTGGGATCGACCCGCAATTTGTCCGCCATCGGCCAAGTATCCCATACGACAAACCATCGGCCAGTCACTTATAGCCGCTGTGAGCTGGCCTTTCGCGGATGGCTATTGCTGGGTCTTGCGGTTTTTCCGCTTGATGCCGACGCCGCCCCATAGTGCGAAACCACGGATCTTGACGGTCGGGGCGCCCGGGGTGCCTTCACCGGCAACCTGGTGATCGAACCCACCCATCACGCCGTGGCCCTTGATCTCGACGTTGACTTCGGGAGGCAGCAGGATGGTTTGTCCGCCCATGATCGAGGTTGCGTGGATCTCGACCTCGGGGGAGGTGAAGTCGGCGTAGCGGAGGTCTATCACGCCGCCACCCCACAACGCGAACGTCGTCAACTTCTTGGGAACGTTCCACCGGCCGCGTCGCTGGAACGCGCTCATGATGGCCAGCAGCAGCATCGAGGGCGCGGGTTTGCAGTCGCCACCTCGTTGCGGGTTCACCGATGACCCCAGCAGGTCGGAGCGCAGGCGATCCAGCTCGTCGTAGGTCTTGGCCGCGTATGCCCTGGTGAGCCGGTCTTCGTAGTCGCTCATCTGCAGGCGGCCCTGCGCGGCGGCGTCAGTGAGCAACTGGGCGACCTGGATGCGGTCGGTATCGGCGGCACGCGTTGTGACGTTCCGCTGGCCTGGCGCGCCCCGCTGCCCTGAATCGCTCATCAGTTACGAGCGTACGACGATCAGAATTTGCTGCAAGGGAACTTGGCTAAACTGTGTCGCTTTCCTCTTGGCTGGCCCACTGTGGCGGGCGTTTCTGCAGGAAAGCGAGCATGCCCTCGCGGGCTTCGTCGGAAACGAACAATCGCGCCGACTCGGCGCCGAGCCGCTCGGCGTCACGGTCGAAGCCGTCGAGGATGGCGGCGGTGGTCAGTGCTTTGGACGCGGCCAACCCCTGCGGTGAAGCCCGCCCGATATCGGCGACGAGCGATGCCACCGCGGCATCGACGTCGTCGGCGGCCATCGTGATCAGCCCGATCGCGGCGGCGGTGGTGGCGTCGAACGTCTCGCCGGTGACGTAGTACCGGGCGGCGGCGCGGGCGGACATCTTGGGCAGCAGCGTCAGCGAGATGATCGCCGGCGCGACTCCGATCCGGGCCTCGGTCAACGCGAAGGTGCTGCGTGGACCGGCGACCGCGATATCGCAGGCGCCAACCAGGCCCATACCGCCGGCACGGACGTGGCCGTCGACCGCGACGATCACTGGCAGCGGCGACTCGACGATCGCGCGCAGCAGCGCGGCCATCTCCCTGGCCCGCTCGGCGGCCATCTCGGCCGGATCGGCACCTGTTGTTGCCGACCCTTCCGACAGGTCGGCGCCCGCGCAGAAGGTATTCCCGGTGTGGCCGAGCACCACCGCCCGCACCACGGGGTCGGCGGCCGCATCGCGCAGGCCCTGGTGCAGTTGGTTGACCAGAGTGGCGGAGAGTGCGTTGCGGTTGTGCGGTGAGTTCAGCGTCAGCCGCGCAACGTGGCCCTCGACGGCGTAATCGACCAGCCTGTCCATCAGTAGGACCGGGGCAGGCCCAGCGACGTCTGCGCCACGAAGTTGAGCACCATCTCCCGGCTCACCGGCGCAATGCGACCCAGCCGGGCCGACGCCAGCATGGCGGCAACGCCGTACTCCTTGGTCAGACCGTTGCCGCCCATGGATTGCACGGCCTGGTCCACCGATCGCGTCGCGGCCTCGGCCGCAGCGTATTTGGCCATGTTGGCGGCCGTGGCGGCACCAGCGTCGTCGCCGTTGTCGTAGAGCGTCGCCGCCTTCTGCATCATCAGCTTCGCAAGCTCGACCTCAATGTGGCACTGCGCCAACGGATGTGACAAGCCCTGATGTGCGCCGATCGGCGTTCCCCATACCTGACGGGTCTTGACATAGTCGGCCGCACGCTCCAGCGCGTAGCGTCCCATGCCGACGGAGCTGGCCGCGCCCATGATCCGTTCCGGATTCAAACCCGCGAAAAGCTGTGCGATCGCGGCATCTTCGGCGCCGACGAGGGCGTCGCCCGGCAGCCGCACATCGTCGAGGAAGACCTGGAACTGCCGCTCGGGGCTGATCAGTTCCATTTCGATTGGGGTGTAGGTGAAGCCGGGCGAATCGGTCGGCACGACGAACAGCGCCGGGCGCAATTTGCCGGTTTTGGCTTCTTCGGTGCGGGCGACGACCAGCACGGCCTGCGCCTGGTCGATGCCGGAGATGTAGACCTTCTGGCCCTTGAGGATCCAGTCGCCACCGTCGCGACGGGCGGTGGTGGTGATCTTGTGCGAGTTGGATCCCGCGTCCGGCTCGGTGATCGCGAACGCCATCGTCAGCGAGCCGTCGGCGATGCCGGGAATCCAGCGCTTCTTCTGCTCTTCGGTGCCGAACTTGCTGATGATCGTGCCGTTGATGGCGGGCGACACCACCATCAGCAGTAGC